>JAQYWR010000074.1 GCA_029379225.1 Nostoc sp. S4
ATCTACTGACAGATTATCGTTACTTGAGCTTTTTTTGACTTTCCAAACATCCTCTAAGGCTTGTTGAAATGCCCACATCTGATAGTTGTAACTTGGTCTAAGCGATCGCAGTTAGCGAGTTGAGTTAGCCAATAAGAATTTTGACATATTTTCGCCTCATGTAGAAGTACTAGGTCTTGCATTGTAGCAAGGTCTATGCAAAGATAATTCTAAATAAAACGGTAAGTCTATCGATTTATCGTATTTATAAAATAATTGATGCTGTAAAAATGTAGCTGATTATCTGTCACTACTTTTCAAACATCGTCTTACTATCCTTTCAAGCGCCAAATTTAATAATTTACTGCGACTTTCGGATTTTAGATTCAACTACTTAGTAATCGTTTTGATATCCGATAATTTGTCATTTTCTCATCAATGAAACCTTTACTAAGTCCTGCTAATGGTCTAGTACAAATCTTTGCATGAGGGATTTCTGCTGGTTTTTTGTCGAATTTAGAGCTAGTTTATTTGTCTTTCGGGTTGAGGAGTAAAAGAGTCATGTCCAATTTTCGCTGGAATTATAGATCCATACTGTTCCTGCTTTCATTACTAAATATTTTAGCTGTCGCAGTTTTTCATCCAGATAAAAGTTCGGCTGAACTACCTAAAGAACTAGAAGCAAACAAGCTTCCAGAAGCAGTTGATAATCAAACAGTACAAACTTCAATTACTGAACTAGAGGTAAATCAACCTCCACAACCAATTGTGAATCAAACAGTAGAAACTTCAATTCCAGCGCTAACTACTAAAAAAGCTAGAAAGCCAGAACGAGTAACACCTGTCTCGGAATTGTCTGGAGCTGCACCACCGACTAAGAAAAAAGCTACAAATAATTCTGCTCAACAAGTAACATCTGTCTCGCAACTATCAGACGTAAAGCCGACAGATTGGGCATTTGGGGCGCTACAGTCTTTGGTAGAACGCTATGGTGTAATTGCTGGATATACAGATGGCATATTTAAAGGGAATCGCCCTCTAACGCGCTACGAATTTGCTGCTGGTTTGAATGCAACTCTAGAGCGTCTCAATGAACTAATAGCTACTTCAACGACAGATTTAGTCAAACGGGAAGATTTAGATACCATCAAAAAATTACAAGAACAATTTTCTCCAGAACTTGCTCAATTGCGGGGACGTGTAGATAGCTTGGAAATGCGGGATGCGAAATTAGCAACAACTCAATTTTCAACCACAACCAAACTTATAGGTAGAGCTCAGATTGTCTTGGGCTCACTTTTTGCAGGCAATAATGTTGTCACTAAGACACCCGCACCTCGCAATCCCACACTTCAAGGCTCAGCTAACTTACGCTTAAATACCAGTTTTAACGGAAAAGACTCACTCAGCATAGCCTTGACAGGTGGAAATCAAGCATCGTTGGGACAAACAAGAGCTGGATACTTAGGAACTTATGAAGGGAGAACCGCTGATAACTCCAGTATTACTTTTCCATTCAATCAGATTATTCTCGGTGGTGTTCGCTATCGGTTTTTACCTAATCCAAATACCCAAGTAAATATCTATGCCCTATCCGATGGAGCTAGTGAGATAGGCCTTTCCGGCCCGGTTAATCCGTATTTTGAATCGTCTTCTGCAACTGGTGCTAATGGAATTTCACGATTTTCACGACGGTCTTTGGTCTATAACTATGGAGATAGCGGCGCCGGAATTGCCATACTCCAGCGCTTAGGCAAACAGGTTCAAGTCGGGATAGCATACAGTACACCAAATGGTAATAATCCAGCAGTTAATAATGGCTTTTTTTCAGGCAGGTATTTAGCTTTAGCACAGATAATATACTACTCAGGTAATAGAAATTTTCGAGTAGCTGCAACTTACGTCAATACTTATAGCCCACCAAATACCCAAGGTTTTAGTGGAACAAACTTCGGCCCAGCAGTGGGGAGTAACCTGGTAAACAGTACTGTGGCTGGGGCGGGAACAATAGGTAACCTTTATGGCCTACAGGCGTTCTATCAAATTAGTTCTAAGCTGGCAATCAATGGATGGGTAAGTTATGCAGCGCATCGCTATATAGGACGCGGAGATGGCGCAGCTATGGATTGGGCGGTAGGACTGGCATTCCCGGATCTTTTTAAGGAAGGCGCTCTCGGGGGATTTTTAGTTGGTATGGAGCCGAAAATGATCCGTCTCAGTGATAGTGTAAATTTGGGATCGGGTTTCGGACAAGCAGATAAAGATACCTCTCTGCACGTTGAGGCATTTTACCAATATAAAATTGCGGACAATATTGAGATTACGCCAGGTTTAATCTGGATTACTGCACCAAACTCTGATAGCAGTAATCCTGATAGTTTATATGGTTGGATTCGTACTGTCTTTAGGTTTTAGTCATTAGTCATTTGTTCTTTGTCCTTTGTAAAAACTAGGGCATTGAGAGTGTGGGGAGATGAGGAGATTATGAAAAAGCTTCCTACCCCTCCCCGGTCTCCCGGTTGGTGAGTTTCGACTACGTGGTAGTTGAGCGAAGTCGAAACTCAACTACCACGTAGTAGAACCACATCTTCCCGATCTCATAACCTGATGATGCACAAAACTATACAAAAAGCAAGTATATATTTAGATATGGAAAGTTTATTTTGCAGAAATTTATATTTGAATTTATTTGTGACAATACTTGCTTTTTATCAGAAATTGTGAAAAGCTTTTTTATGTAACAAACTACGGTTAGTCGCTAAAGATAAAGTAGATTATTAAATTTAATTTACAGGCAACCTAACTAAAGGAGCCATAAATCGAGGGTAGTAGAAAACCCTTAACTAGGATAGGTAAAGAAATTTCTGATAGTATGCGGCATCAATGGGGTGAAGATTTGATGCTTAAGACTTGCTCGATGGGGAGAAATATTTTAGATGTTCAAGACATTAACAACCGATTTTGAACTCGACCTGCAAGCAGATGTCCTAGTCATTGGCGGTGGGCCTGCTGGAACTTGGGCAGCTTGGAGTGCTGCATCAACTGGAGCTAAAGTTGTCCTCGTAGATAAAGGATATTGTGGGACGACTGGATGTGCGGCTGCATCTGGTAATGGTGTATGGTATGTGCCACCCGACCCAGAAGCACGGGAAACAGCCAAGGCAAGTCGGGAATCGTTGGGAGGATTTTTATGCGATCGCCATTGGATGGATCGGGTACTGAATCAGACGTATGTCAACGTTAATCAGTTAGCAGAGTGGGGTTATCCCTTTCCCACCGACGATGAAGGCAAACCCTATCGGCGATCGCTCCAAGGGCCGGAGTATATGCGACTGATGCGGCGGCAAATTCAACGCGCAGGAGTCAAGATTTTAGACCACAGCCCCGCCTTAGAACTATTAGTAGATGAAGATGGTGCTGTTGGCGGTGCCACGGGTATGAACCGTCAGACTGGTGGAAGATGGATGGTGCGTTCAATTGCTACAATCATTGCCACTGGTGGCTGTGCGTTTTTAAGTAAAGCGTTAGGATGTAACGTCCTGACAGGGGATGGTTATTTAATGGCTGCTGAAGCAGGTGCCGAGATGTCAGGTATGGAGTTTTCCAACGCTTATGGCATCTCCCCAGCTTTTTCTTCAGTTACCAAAACCCTCTTCTACAATTGGGCAACTTTCACCTACGAAGACGGCAGCGTGATTCCTGGCGCTGGTTCTCAAAGGGGACGTTCGGTAATAGCCAAGACATTGCTCGAACAGCCAGTTTACGCCATTTTGGATAAAGCAACCCAATCCATGCACCCATCTATGCGTTTAGCGCAGCCTAATTTCTTTTTACCCTTTGACCGTGCAGGTATCGATCCATTTACTCAACGTTTTCCTGTTACCTTGCGTCTAGAAGGAACTGTACGCGGTACAGGAGGAATTCGGATTTTAGATGAGAGCTGTGCCACCTCTGTGCGGGGACTGTACGCTGCTGGAGATGCAGCCACACGAGAACTGATTTGTGGCGGATTCACTGGCGGTGGTAGCCACAATGCAGCTTGGGCAATATCTTCTGGCTATTGGTCAGGCGAATCGGCTGCCGAATATAGTCGCATCAGACAACAGAAAACTCAACCTCAGCTTAAGAGTCTCGGAGAAGTAGGATTAAGGAGTCAGAGCGATCGGTATCATCAATTTGCAACTGATGAAGTGATTCAGGCAGTCCAAGCCGAAGTATTCCCCTACGAAAAGAACTTATTCCGTACAGAACAAGGCTTAAGTGAGTCTCTCGCTAGACTCAATTACCTCTGGCAAGAAATCCGCAGTAGCCAGGTAACATCAAATCTAGAACTGATTCGGGCTAGAGAAGCTACGGCGATGGTAGCCACAGCACGATGGATGTATAGCAGTGCGATTGAACGCAAAGAAACTCGTGGTATGCACAAACATTTAGACTATCCCGAACAAGATCCTAACCAGCAACATTACTTGATTAGTGGTGGATTAGATCGAGTCTGGGTAAAGTCTCAGCCGCTAAATAATACAGAAAAATATTTATCTAAAATAGGAGCCGCAGTGTGATTGAGTTGGTCAGCGAATCGCGGTGCATACAATGTAATATCTGCGTGAACGTTTGTCCAACCAACGTGTTTGACCGTGTACCTGATGCACCGCCAACTATTGCCCGACAAAGTGACTGTCAAACCTGTTATATGTGCGAATTGTATTGTCCAGTTGACGCTCTTTATGTAGCACCTCAAAGCGACATGCAGACTTCAGTCAACGAAGCAGAATTGGTAGAAGTCGGCTTGCTAGGTAGTTACCGCGAAAACATTGGTTGGGGACATAAACGTACATCAACAGCAAAAAGCGATCGCACATTCCAAATTCTCAAGCAAATGAAATAGTACAGCGGAGAAAATAGTCATGCTGTCGTTCATGTTAGCAATAGGTTCTGTCAACCAGAATAAATTTAGTTTAAAATTATCAACTTCAGTTGCTTGTGTTTTACTACTATTAACTACAGGATGCAGCCAAGGCAAAAGTGAATCTGCTCAATCCATTGAAGCTATTAATGCCAATAGTACTAGTTCTGTTACTGCATCTAACAATATATCTACCTTGCGTATAGGTTATGTAGGTAGTATCCATGTTCCATTTCCTCTGTTTAATTGTAGAGTGAGCAAAACTCACTCTACATTTCTCCTAAATTCTGTGTCAATAAATTGGGAAAGTATGTTTTTCACGATTCCAATCTAAAACCAAAATTCAAATTTGTATAAGCATTTTTCTGCGTTCAGCTAATTACAAGTTTCTAAAGTATCAAGGATAATTTTTTATGGTACTAGATATTACAAAACCAAAGGATTACATTGATGTAGCAGCTTCTTTATCTAAAGAACTTGCTCAATCCTCAGTTGAAAGGGATACTAAAGCTGGAGTTCCAAAAGAGGAAATTAATAGGTTACGTGAAACTGGCTTGCTACCATTGATTGTGCCTAAACAATATGGTGGAACTGGCGCAACTTGGATTGATGCCTTAAAAATTGTTAGAAAACTATCAAAAGCTGATGGTTCAATTGGTCAGTTATATGGTAATCATTTGAATTTAACGGCTTTGGGTCATGTTTCCGGCACACCAATCCAAAAGGAAAAATATTATACTGAAACTGCTAAGAATAACTTATTTTGGGCAAATGCAATTAATACGCGGGACACTAGGCTAAAAATTAGCCCAGAAGGTGAAAATTTTCGGGTTAACGGCGTTAAAAGCTTTGGTACGGGTATTGCTGTTGCAGATTATCGCGTATTCTCAGCTTTGCAAGATGGTGTAGAATTGCCCTTCATATTCATAATTCCTAAAGACAGAGAAGGCTTAATTTCTAATCAAGATTGGGACAATATTGGGCAACGTCGCACTGATAGTAGTAGTTATATATTTAATAATGTCCTAGTAGAAAAAGATGAAATTTTAGTCCCACCCGAACCTGCTGATAATGCCTTCTCAACTTTTCTTGGTATTATTGCCCAGTTAACAAAAACCAATGTTTATCTAGGAATTACTAAAGGAGCTTTCGCGGCAGCTCGTGAGTATACTAAAACTAATACTCGTCCTTGGATTACGTCAGGAGTAGATAGTGCTACTCAAGACCCATATATTCTGCATAGTTACGGTGATTTTTGGATCGAAATCCAGGGTGCGATCGCTCTAGCTGACTTAGCAGCCGAAAAGGTACAAGCAGCTTGGGAAAAGGATATGGCGTTGACTCATCAAGAGAGGGGAGAAGTAGCGATTGCAGTTTCCGCAGCCAAAGCATTAGCTACCCGCGTAGGTATAGATATTACCAATCGCATCTTTGAAGTGACAGGAACTCGTGCCACTGCAACCAAATATGGATTTGACCGTTACTGGCGAGATTTGCGAACTTTTACCCTCCACGATCCTGTGGACTATAAATTGCGAGCCATAGGTGATTGGGTACTCAATGAACAGCTACCCGTGATTACACAATATTCTTAGGGCATTGGTTATTTCTGTGGCTGCTCCCTTCCAACCAGACGCGATGAATCGCGTCTCTACAAAATCTTAAATCCAAAATCGATATGACCCAACTCAAAACACTTCCCACTTACGATCCAAGCTTATTTGAGGGAGCTGCTGAAGGCTACGCTCAATACAGAACTAAATATCCGCCTGTTGTATTCGACAAACTGGCTGAAATATTTAATCTCAATGGTCAAGGGCGACTGCTGGATTTGGGTACTGGCCCAGGATTAATTGCAATTCCTTTGCGAACTAAATTTGAAGAAATTGTGGCGATCGATCCCGATCCCGATATGCTTGCAGAAGCTAAACGCCAAGCAGCAGCAGTAGGAGCAAACAATATTACTTGGCTCAAACAAGGGGCAGAGTTAATCGACTCTAGTTTAGGGACATTTAAATTAGCTACTATTGGTCGAGCTTTCCACTGGATGGAACGCCAATTAGTGCTTGAGCGCCTTTATGAATTGCTTACTGATGATGGTGGACTAGCACTGCTTAATACTAGCGAGAATCCTTGGGAAAGTTCTTTACCCTGGAAACAAGCTGCTGTTGGAGTCGTAAAGAAATGGTTAGGCGATCGCCGACGGACTGGACAACGAGGAGAAGGCATTCGTAAACCAGTCGATCCTCCTCATGATGTTGTAATTGCCAATTCAGCTTTTGCTCGTCAAGAAGTCTATGAAGTGCCATTTGAAAAATCTTGGACTATTGATAGCTATCTTGGCTACTTATATACCACAGCTTTTTCTTTAAAAATTTTCTATGACGATAACACCCTAGCTTTTGAAGCAGACCTCAAAGAAGCATTGCTAAAAATTGAACCGTCTGGACATTTTACAGAAGAACTTAAAGCTACAATCTCAGTTGTTTGGAAGAAATAGTGTTGCGACCTTGGAAGTTAGCAGTCAAAAAAATATTGACCTACTTAGCACAACCCTAAAGTAGGTTATCCTCACTCCATTTTCTAATTTTCTACCTCATAACTCTTCAACTCAAGTTCCTATAATCGTTATAGAGTGGGGTCATACTCACTCTACTTTCTCTATTTAAATTACTTGAAATTACTAAAAATAATATTTTTATTTTATTTTTTTAATTAATCAGAATTTTTTACCAACTAGAGAACAAGAAATAAAATAACCTATACCAGCTAAAAAAACAGAAGTTTGAATTTAGTAAAAACCATAAAATATAGCAGGAGGCAGGAGGCAGAAGGTAGAAGGCAGGAGGTAAAGCTATTACCATTCATAATATTCACGTTTTCAAAATGTTCTAACCTATGTGACTATGGCTATAACACGTCGTTTTTTATTGTTTGCTCTGGGCTACTGCTTAGTATTATCAACAACCTTATCCAGTTGTAGTGAAGCCAAAAATAACGCTCAGCAGTCCGCTGATTTATCAGCTTCATCTAACACCACAGAAAAGCAAATAGTACGAATTGTGCGTTCAAAACAACTTACAGGTCTAGCAGTCCTAGAAAAGCAGGGGTCTTTACAAAAACGATTGGAGCCTCTGGGTTTTAAGGTACAGTGGTCTGAGTTTGCAGCTGGGCCACAACAACTAGAAGCTATAAATGCAAACGCTCTTGATATTGCATCTACAGCCGAGTCGCCTCCTGTATTTTCACAAGCAGCAGGAGTACCTCTTGTTTATTTAGCTACTACATACTCCAGTGGGAAATCAATTTCACTTTTAGTTCCGGTAAACTCTGCGATTAAAATTGTTGCTGATTTAAAAGGTAAAAAAGTAGCTTTCCAAAAAGCCTCTATAGGTCATTACTTGTTAGTCAAAGCATTAGAAAAAGCGGGATTGAAATTAAGTGATGTTCAATCAGTTTTTCTGCCCCCACCAGATGCTAATGTGGCTTTTAGTCAGGGAAAAGTAGATGCTTGGTTTATCTGGGAGCCATTTGTTACCAGAAATGTACAAAACAAAGTAGGTCGTGTTTTGACAGATGGAAGTGAATTGCGGGATACAGGAAACTTTTACTCGACTTCACATCAGTTTTATCAGGCACACCCTGATGTGATTAAAGTATTTCTCGAAGAACTAGAAAAAGCAGAAATCTGGACTAAAGAGCATCCGAAACAAGTAGCACAACTACTTGCTCCTGTAACTCAACTAGACCCCCCTATTTTAGAAATTATGCATAGTAAATATAACTATGGACTGTTACCAATTACTGAGAAAACTATTACAAAACAACAAGAGGTTGCAGATAAATGGTATAATCTCGGACTTATACCAAAGAAAGTGGATGTTAAAGTCGGGTTTTTAACACCTGAAGAGTATGCTAAAATTACTCCTTCTGAGGTATTAGCTAATAAATAGTTATACTATAGCAATCCTATTTGAGTTATAAAAAATATCAGTGGTAACAGTTAATTGTTGACTATTAACAGCAGCAATATTTCACTTTTTCAATTCAGGACTGCTATATTTTGAATTTTTAAAGCCGTAGTCATACCCTTTAGGACATAATGACAAGCGTGAATGCTAGCAACAGTAATTCTGGATTTCTCACTTGTGAGAAATCCGGGTAATAGTTTTACCTCCTGCGTTCTGCTATAATTCTGCGAAAAGTCCAGCCAATGCTACCTTAGCACCTTGTGTTAGAAAGCAATTGGCATTGGAGCTAAGGCTTGTAGCGAGTTGTTAGCGTAGCGTTATCTAAGAAGCTATTAAGTTGGCGATCGCTTGGATTAATTGGATTGGCTCTACTGGTTTGGCGATATGCTTGTGAAATCCGGCAGCAAGTACTTGTTTAGCGTTCATTTCTCCAGCATAGGCAGTAAGTGCGATCGCCGGAATTTGTCCTCCCTGTTCTGGTGGTAATGTCCTCAACTGCCGCATAAACATGTATCCATCCATGTTTGGCATTCCAATGTCGCTTAACAGGACATCTGGCTGCGATTGCCTTAAGGCAGTTAGTGCTTCATTTGCTGATGCCACTGCTGTTACATTTGCTCCGTAATGTTCTAGCAAAAAGGCAATGAATTCTCGCGTATCAGCATCATCATCCACTACTAAAATTTTCACATCATTTAAATTTGAGGATGACTCAAAGTCGCTACTATCTTGTTTGCTTTGTGAGAGCTGTTGAATTAGCGGAAGTCTGACAGTAAAAGTTGCTCCGCAATTTTCTCCTTGACTTTCTGCCTCGACTGTGCCGCCATGCAGTTCCACTAAATGACGGACGATCGCTAATCCTAACCCCAATCCCCCAAATTTTCTAGTGGTGCTGCTGTTTTCCTGACGAAAATATTCAAACATATAGGGGAGAAAATTGGGATCGATGCCTTTACCTGTGTCGCTGACGGTGATTTGGGCATGAGGAGTGCTGTTAGCGGAAGCGGGGCGTTTAGCCCGTGTTGACTGTTGATTGTTGAGTGAGGAGTTAAAAGTTATTATTTTTGTCCCCTTGTCCTGCGTCCCTTGCGCGTCTGGCTCTTCTTCCCTAGTCCCCACTGCTGTGAGTCGAATATCAACTCGTCCCCCCTCTGGTGTAAATTTGATGCCGTTTGAAAGCAGATTCCAAATGATTTGCTGCAATCTACTAGAGTCACCTAAAACTTGCCCTAAATTCGGTTCTATGCTGATGTGCATCTCAATTGACTTGGCATCAGCTGAGAGCCGTACTGTGTCCATTGCTGCGGTAATTACAGATGTCAAATCAACTGGGTAGATATTTAAGCTAAGTTTACCTTGTAAAATCCGGGAAATATCTAGCAAGTCTTCGATTAGTTGAGCTTGTAGTTGAGCATTGCGCTCGATAGTCTTAAGCGCCTGAGGGATTGCTTTTTCATCAACTTTTCTGGTTTGGAGTAACTTTGACCATCCGAGAATTGGGTTAAGTGGCGATCGCAATTCATGCGAAAGAACTGCCAAAAACTCGTCTTTAATTCGATTGGCGTTTTCTGCTGCTTCTCGTGCAGTCTGTTCTGCTTCGTATAAACGGGCACGTTCAATTGATTGAGCGCATTGCTGTGCTAGTGCTAGTACAAAGGCACGGTCATCTTGGTTTAATTTCCGATTTTCAGTGAAAGCTAGAGATATTCCACCTATCGCTCGTCCCTCAATGATTAATGGAATGGAAATCCAAGTTAAATAATTATACTTACCGTACTCTTGAGCCAGATGTGAGTAACGAGCCACCCTTGTTGTTGTTGGCTCTTGCCAGAGGAGTTGTTTAGTCCGTACTGCTTCTGCCAGTGGCACGGCTGCATTAATCGAAAATCGCCGCCATAAATCTAATGTTTCTTCTTGGTAACCAACTGCACGGACAATTTCGAGTTCGCTGCCGTTGTTAGTCACGAGTGCTACTAAAGCGGAACTAGCTCCCAAAGCTGCCATACCTTGCTCTACAATTACTTCAGCCACTTGTGCGGGAGTTAGAGATTCAGAAAGCGCGGCAGTAATGGCTTGTAAACGGGCAGTGCGAAATGCTGCTTGTTCGGCAACTTGTTGAGATTGCTGTGTTTCTGTGTACAATCGGGCATTATCAACGGCGATCGCTGCACGCCGAGCCAATTCTTCAGCTAACATTAAGCTCTGATTCTCGTAGCGATGATTGCCAGAAGATACTAAAGTCATAGCTCCTAGCACCCGTCCCCGAACCATGAGCAGCACACACATTGCTGACTGAGGATTTAACTGTTGCAAGATTTTCAAATGATTGGCATTTGAGGTTACCGCTTGCATCTGTTCTGAGGAAATAAAATGAGTAATTTGTGATTTGCCAGAGCGTATTACCTCAGCAATACCTTGTGTTGGTCTTACAGGGGGATAATTTTGTAACTGTTCTACCAGTTGTTGTTTTGCCGGATCGGCATGAGCGACTGCAACCCTACGGACTGATTGATGGTCATAGATATCAACCAGACACCAATCGGCTATTTCAGGTACTGTTAAACGCGCTAAACTGGCTAAGGTTGTTTCATAATCCAATGATGCAGCCAAAATCCCGCTCGCCTCAGCTAAAAAGCGCTGTCTATCTTCCACTTGCTTGCGCTCAGTAATATCCCGCGAAGACGCTTGCATTTCTAAAATTTCTTGGGTTTGGCGATCGCGAATTGCTCGAGCAGTTGTTTCTAGCCAGATATAATGCCCATCTTTGTGACGGATGCGGTAAGTAAGGGTATAAATATCTGGTAAATCAGCATTGATTGGGTAATGCTTGGCAATCTCAGCTAAATCGTCTGGGTGAACTAACTCACGATTATGACGACCAACTCGTTCTTCTGGTTGATACCCTAGTACTGTGTAGCAAGCTGGAGAAACATACAGCAAAATTCCGTCTACTGTACTACGTGAAATAATATCAGTGGAATTTTCAGCCAGCAGTCGAAAACGTGCTTCACTCTCTGTTAGTGCAGCTTGTGTTTGTTTTCTGACATTAATGTTACAGAAATATAGCGATAGTCCTGTGGGGGAAGGATAGGCACGGACGGCAAACCAGGCATCAAAAGGTGGATAATAATCTTCCAACTCAAGCGGTACTGCTAAAGCGACTGCTCTTTGAAAAAGTTGACCAAAACTACTATCAACCAGTTCTGGAAACTCTTGCCACAAATTCTTTCCCAACAGTTCTTCACAGGAACGCCCTAAAGTTCTACTTCCCTCGTGATTGAGATAGGTAAAGCGCCACTCACTGTCAAAGGCAACAAAGCCATCAGTGATACTCTCCAAAATTGTGGTAACTTGCTCTTTGGCATTTTCAGCTTCAACACGAGCCAGACGTTCGCTCTCCAACAGTTGCTCGCGTTCGACTTCTGCTTGTTTGCGTTCGGTGATTTCTTGGCAAATTGCGCTCACCCAAGTGATTTTACCGGGTAGTTGAATCGGATAGTAATTTACTGACCAGTACTGCTGCTTTCCGGGGGCAGCTGGTGTTTCTCCACTGGTTTCTTGAGAAATAGATTCTCCAGTCTCCACTACATGGCGCAAAGCTTCTGTAACCTCAAGATCCAACCCAGGCAGCAGTTGGGCGACAGTCTTACCGATATGCATCTCTTGGGACAGACCGTTGATTTCAGCTAAAGCATAATTCAAGCGGACAAATCTTAATTTTTCATCCCATACGCCAATTCCGAGAGGCGCGTTATTAAAAATGGTATCAAGCAGCACGTTAGCTTCCATCAACCGAGTCTGTTCTGTTTCCAATAGCGCTAGGAGTCGGTTGCGTTCTGACTCTGCTTGCTTGCGTTCAGTAATATCTACACACATCCCCACCCATTCGATGATTTTCCCTGTTTCACTGAGTATGGGCACACCGCGTATAGACATGTGACGGTATTCGCCATCATGGCGTTGGACGCGATATTCTGCAACTGCAACGTTGCGTCCATTAAAGGCTTGTCTCCAGATTGCAGCTACGGATGTCCGGTCTTCTGGATGCAATGCATTTACCCAACCCCAGCCTTTGTATTCTTGAAAACTTTGACCGGTAAACGCTTGCCAGTTAGGAATCTCTTCAATAACATTGCCCCAAGGTGCCGCGCTCCAAATAATCGATGCGCTTGCTTGTGCTAAAGAATGGTAGCGTGCTTGACTGTGACGGAGATTTTCTTCTACGAGCTGGCGATGGCGTAGTGCGGTTTGCTGTTCGAGCAAACACTGCTGCAAACCTATTACTTCTTCGGCTTCGACGCGAGCGCTTAAATTATTCGCCAGGGTAAAATCTTTCTCCCGAATTGCAGTATGACCTGTTTCCAAAATTCGGCGACATTTTTCTTTTGTTGCTTGCAGCACTGACTCACTTCGCTGTTGTTCGATGAACTGACCAATTTGAGTAGCGATCGCACTCATCTTCTGGAATAAATCTAAGTCAGGCTGTAAAATTTGGTTGGTGAAGAATTTCATCACACCTAAAATTTTATTCCCCAACACAATCGGCAATTCGATGGCGGCTGCAAAAAAATTCCGATCTAAGCCAAGTTCACAAATCCAAATAGGTTGACCACTAGTCCAAACTTGACTAGCTAACCCTTCTCCAAGAGCAAGAGTTGAAGGCTGGTTTAATACTTGGAAATTTTCAATGCTCAAATCCGATGAATGCCAACTCCCGATGCAATGCAAAGCATTAATTTCCTCGTTTACACTCCAGAAAATACCAACTTGCCAGCCTAAACTTTGGCACAGGGATTCCAGAAGCAGGGGAACAGCATTGGCAAAAACAGTAGTCTCAGCCAAAATCTGGGTGACTACGTAGTGTGCAGATAAAAGCTGTTGGTTGCGTTTTTGCTCAGTAATATCTGTAATTAATATTGATACGCCATTTTCTCCAGGATAGACGCGGTATTCTAACCAACGATGCCATGTTCGATCTAAATACTCAAAATTGACTGTAATTTGTTCGGCAACAGCCCGATGCATCTCGGTGTAGAGTATGCTATTCCCCGTATCAGGAAAATCCCAAATACTTTTACCTAAGAAATCTTCTTTATTCATTTGGGCTAGTTGAACTAGCTTGTCATTGACATAGGTGTAGCGCCATTCACGATCCAATATGACGAAGGCATCACTGATCCTAGCTAAGATTTCTTGAATATTTTGGGGAATGATTGGCTGAATTTCAGCAGTCACAGTTTCTGCTCCTGATTTTTAAAAGTATTTGGCTAAAAGCGCCTCATTGGTTTTTCTCTATCAGTTATATCCTGTGAAACGAAACGTCTAGGAGCGTTGCTAGTTTTAGCTGTCAAAATATAAGACTAAATACAGCAGAATTCATCAGCCTCGCTAAAGACGTTGCACGGCTTGAGGTCATAATTGATGATACCAATTACAATAGGGTCTGTGCCTAGCTACCAGACCTAAATAGTGTACTTGACTTTCCTTGAAATCTGCTGTAGTTGTATCTTGATTTTTATACTACTATTTTTATTTTCTTATTGAGGATTGTTGTATACTTGCAAGCAAGTTTTAGCAAGGGTCTAAGATTTACCACCTCTATCTAGGGTTATAGAGATTATGGAACAGTTATATTCTAAGACATCCAGTATGGTGGAGGCTAATTAGGCTAATAATAGAGTTATTTGAATGCAAGAGATGGAAAACATGAGAGTTTGGCTTGCCTGCTTTTTCGTACTATTTGCTTTGGCTGAATTTTTTGATTGGGTGCAAAAATTTAATTTGCCATTGCCTATCTATATTTTAGGTGGGGCTTTTTTAGCTGTTGCTTCTAACTACGACAAGATTGTTGGTTCCTATTTCACCGATCCCGGTATGGAAGCATCACTCGAACACCCCCAGTTAGATTCAACTATCCCATCTCCAGAGCCTATTTCTTTGGCAATTGCTAGTTCTGTTGAAGATGCTCAACTAGCAAAAACAGAATGAATAAGATCATCCCACCATTACAAGTTGACTGTTGACTGTTAACAGTGTGTCCTTGGTGGTTTCAAGAGTTGAAACAAATGGCTATTATCAGTTAACCGTCAACCATCAACCGTCATCAGTTAATCGTCAACAAAAACATAATTTTGAGCCACTTTCCAATATCGGGAAAACCGCTTCAAATCAATATAGCCATCATAATCAAAAAATGGTTCCACCTCTAGCACTTCGACTTTTATAGAACGCTCAATTTGATTGCAGATAACATTAAACCGCGGACTGGGACTGTCTGCTGTCACTACTAAGTCTGCTTTATGTTCTTTAGCGAAAGCTAAAACTTCCTGTACCACATCCCCACGACGGATTACAACAGGTAACTCTAGCAAACATTCGTAAATAAACGTCAAGCGTTTGAGACTCAATTGCCATTCTTCTATCAAGGCCTCGTCCCAAACCCAGATGGCAAGGGCATCTGGGTATTCTTGTAGTGCGGGATTGTATGGACTGAGGCAGTCTCCATGTACCCAAACAATCGGTTTACTCATCAAATTTCAAATCTCAATAAAAGACTATCTCTTATCATTGGGCATTGCTCATTAGTGAATAAACAAATGGCAAATGACAGTCTTAATGAATATCAGACGTTGTTAGAAAAACTAGGGCTATTACTGTAGCGTCTGTTAAAAAAAATTGCCGCTGAATTACTCAGCAAACAGGTGATTGCTAACCACATCAATATATAGGTAGGAGCCATCACCACACCAATCGAAAACCAAGTATACACATGCAAGATCATCACGGAAGCGAAAAAGCAAGCGATCGCAGCAGATTGCCAGACTTGATGCGATGGACGACGCAATACTGTCAAAATTATTGTCAAAATTGTAAACAGTAAATTTGCTGGCACAAGAAATGTACAAATAGCCACGCAGTTGCCGCGAGAGAACTCAGCTAAGGTGTTTAAATCAAACATTAAGATCCTGGGGATAATGTTAGCAACTTATAATTTAATTTAACTTATTTCTAAATAACGAAACCAACCTTAGCATATATCGAGAGTAATAGTTTTGAAAGTTTAACAGAAGTTTAATAATCTAATTAAGTTTTGACAGTATCAATAGTGAATCCCAATGAATCCTAAAAACTTTATATATGTAGGGTGGTAAACGCTGGACTTAGGGGCTGACACTCAAAAAATATTTCATCGTAGGGCGCACAGCTTTGACCCCTACAAATATATAAATAAAATTTGGGGTGATTTATTTTTTGGAAATCGCTTAAATCAAACTCTTGTAGGGTGGGCAGCAAAGCCCGCCCTAATTATGCAACTTTTATGTAGAACAGCTTATCAGCTATCTATTGTACCTAAATCGCTGCAATTTTTTTAAATAATTATAAATATATTTTAAGTTTTATATTCTAAGTGAAGATGAATGAGTTGAGCGCCTACTTCAATACAAGTAGATTAATTTTTTCTAAATTCTGTGACAAAATCAGCAGCATTATATCTTCTTTGATACCCTTGTCCCTACTACTCCAAACAAGGCAGATGAACTTTAAGAATTAATATATATTGTGGAGCTTCTAGCCAAATCCAGCTTTGATTAGTTATCCTCCAGCCAATGCGGTATAGATTAATTAAATCTTTAACTTTTATTCATATCTTTTTTGATATATATCTCTATATTAAAGCAGACAGCATAATTTTTCTTCTTCAACTATCTACTTCTAAGGATAGTCAGGAAATTAGAAAATTAATAAATAACGATAAGACAAAAATTTTTGCTAGATAATTGTATAATCAGCTTGAGGGTTACACGATTATTTATACTCATATAAATGCAGAAGATTTAAAAAACATCAAAAAAGTTTAAATAAATTTATTAAAATGTTAAAACTCAATAGCTAATCTAGTAATTAGACAACCTAGATATTTATATCAATCAAATTCAGGAGCTCGAAAACTTTTGTAAGTTGACGAAATCATCAAGATTTGTGCTGACGTTTTTGGGCTAGCGCTTGCCATTGCTACTGAAATTAAGTACTGATACTTAATCATGTATATATATTCGTAATAACGATACAGATGACTGAGGTAGGGCTAAAGGTGTAGAAATGAAATGCATTTTGAGTAATAGCGAGTAATGTTATCTTGAGCTAAGTAAACATATTGAACACCTTTTTCAAAAGTAACAATTCGGCACTCGAAAACGGCTACTACGTTGGACAGGTTTCCAAGGTAGTCTTTAAGCAGGCAATAGCCGAATTTTTAACAGGATCGAATATAATAGCTGCCTAATAGACAGGTTGCAATGCAAATTCTTAAAGTACTAACTAGAGTCTATCTTAGTCCGATTGACTTGGATGAGGCGATCGCTTTTTATGAAAACCTCTTTACAGAAAAATGTTGGTTGTGGTTTCAATATTCGGAAGCTGAGTTGGAACTTGCTGGTGTGGGTTCTATTCTTTTAATTGCCGGTTCAGCCGAAGCACTCTCTCCATTCAAAAATACACACGCAACATTTCTCGTTGACTCACTCAGTGATTTTCGAGAAACACTGACTCAGCAAGGTGCAGTAATTCTGGCGGAACCGAACAAAGTTCCCACTGGAGTTAATATGCGAGCTATGCATCCTGATGGCACAATTATTGAATATGTTGAGTTGGGATGATTAATTTTTAGCCAACATTAAATCTGAGAAAATCACTAGCAAATTACATTATCAGCTTTTTCTCTAGCCAGAGTTAATTAAAAGTTAATTTTTCTTTGTATTGATAGCGACATCAATTACTTAAACTGTGAAGTATGCTATCTATGAAGCGAAATTAGAACCACAAATACCATAGGCTTTAGTTTATCAAATAAGCAACCAAACCTTTACAGACCTTTGCACAAGCCTTAGAAGCATTTCGTACCGCAGTAAAATTTCGCTTTGTTCGTTGGTTAAATACGATATCGACGTATTTGCCGCGAACATCGCCAAGTCTGGTTATGTTTGAGCTGAGAAATTTATAAAGTCCCATTAGGCGATCGCCACTTGAGGGTGACTCATGTTTTTCTCTTTCTCCTATTTAGAAGAATTAATAACCAATGCCCAATCCCATTTAAACAGGCTGTGGTTTGAGTAAATCTGTTTTGGTAACGAATTCACTAAATGTACTTTTAACTTGTTGCGGTAATGCGGCTGGCGTTTGCACTGGTAAGCGTGGAAACATTAATTCTGCGACTTGATAGGCTTCTTCGAGATGGGGATACCCTGAAAAGACAAAGGTATCAATGCCTAAATCAGCATACTCCAACATTCGTGCTGCAACTGTGTCTGCATCTCCTACCAAGGCAGTTCCAGCACCACCACGCACTAAGCCAACACCTGCCCATAAATTGGGGCTAATTTCTAAGTTTTGGCGGCTACCGTTATGTAGTTGTGCCATGCGCCGTTGTCCTTCTGATTCCGATTGAGCAAATCGCTGATGTGCAGCAGCGATGGTTTCATCATCCACATACTGAATCAGTTCGTTAGCTGCATCCCAAGCTTGTTGCGTAGTTTCTCGGACTATAACATGCATCCGAATCCCGAAGCGCACAGTTCTACCTTCTTGTGCTGCTAATCGGCGTACCTTGGCAATCTTTTCGGCAGCTTGAACTGGTGGTTCACCCCAAGTTAAATACACATCAATATGTTTGGCAGCAACTTGGAGAGCAGCATCGGAAGAACCACCAAAATATAAAGTCGGATAAGGCTTTTGTACGGGAGGAAATTGCAGTTTTGCACCTTCAACTTTCAGATGACGACCATTGAATGTGACTTCATCTCCTTGCATCAGCAATCGCCAAATTGTTAAAAATTCATCAGTCAGTTGATAACGCTGGTCATGATTTAGAAAAATTCCATCTTTAGCTAGTTCTTTTGTATCGCCACCAGTCACCACATTTAGAATAATTCGACCATTAGAAATTTGGTCAAAAGTAGCAGCCATCCTCACTGCTAAAGAAGGTGACATAATTGCTGGACGAAAAGCTACGAGAAACCGCAAACGTTCGGTAACTGAAATTAAAGAACTAGCTACAATCCAAGTATCCTGCTTTTGTCCAGTACCAATTAACATGCCGCCGTAACCCAATTTATCAACTGCTTGGGCGATTTGCTGCATATAAGGATAAGTTGCTGGACGCCTGCCAATTGTAGTGCCTAAATAACGCTCATCTCCCTGTGTAGGTAAATACCAAAAAATTTCCATAATCACTTTGTTCCTAATTTAGTCATTGGTCATTGGTCATTGATCGTTAGTCATTAGTTATTAATTCTTCTCCCTTAGCCCCCAGTTCCTAAAACACTATCTAATGCTGCTTCGAGTAATAGTTTCCGGCGTGATAGCTGCATACTGTTCAGTAGTGAGCATCGCTTCTTTAATATTGATAGATTTAGGAATTATTTTTTCTTTAGCAAATTTATCGGTAACTTCCCGAATATGTATGTTTACCCCAAAGATTTATTGAATCACAATCACCCCTGGTAAAGTTCCTTTTTTTATCGGTTCTGCTAAGTAAGCGTCAATTTATAAATCACCGTTGGGGACTTTAACCTGAGTTGTGCGAATTTCTATGTTTGTCATCATTTGAGATTAGCTTCCAATCGCTTTTAGTTTTGTTTTTGATAGGAAATTTAACAGAATACTTAATATTTACCGATTTACCGTACTTTTAAAGAGTATTTCACAAATAATATGTAAACGCAAGCCCTGATATCAGAAGCAAACACGGGATTAGGCTCTCAATTTTAATCAAGCTGATGAAAGTTGGCTGGTACAGTAGCAAGCGCAATCTGTATTTTTGGCTGTTCTGGAAGAAAATCAGCAATCACCCCACGGATGAATCCGGGGGCTGTATTCGATTCTTGTGGTCAGGCGACTGGCTTAATTTGATTTGTTACTTCTGTTGACTCCTGCCCAAACCGTAAGTGGTTGACCGACTTGCTTGTATAGCAAACTCTCTAAAATTACACCATTGTTATTGGCTGTCAGAGTTTTATTTGGCTGACGCAGAGATTCATAGAAACCGTTATACCAACCATCTTTTGACTTGAGATTGGCTTGGACAAAATCAAATAACTGACGCGTATAAGCAGTATTATAAAGCACATACCAACCTACCGTTGCTTTAGCACTTAAAAAGCGCAAATCATTACGCTGTTGTCGAGTGTCTGTGATAGTACCCCAAGGTTCTCCGTTGACAAATAAACTGCTGTAAACAAAATAAGGAGGGCGATCCAAGTTGTCTTCGGTGACGGCAGTTAATTGTTTTGTCGCTTGATAGCGAGATTCTTGAGCAGCTAAAATTCTATCGGCGTAGGCTTTAGGCAAAGCTTGAAACCCAGTTTCAATACCATCTAAAATATAGGGTTCGCTGAGAACATAGTTATTAGCTTGAGATTTTTTATAGTCACGTTGGTCGTAAGGAATTCCTTGTCCGTAAAGATTGACAAAAGCAGTATAGGACTGATAATCCAAGGCTTTTTTTACATCCAAGCCCCAAAGCTTCAGACCATAGGCAGCATAATTCTCATAGCCCAAGCGACCTTCTTGGTTGTACTGTTCTCTGCCTTCAATAACACTAGTACCATACATTTGCCCATTTTTGGTCAGACGCTTGACTTGCCAATGTTTCCAAACGTCATTAGAGAGCGATCGCATCTGAGGATACTTTGCACCAACAATCTTCAGCCAGATTGCCATCCGCCCCAAATCAATGGCAGACCAACCAATTTCTTCGCGTTTTTCTAGCTGACCATAATTAACGGGGATGAGAGTTTTTGCATTATAGACTTTGTTGGGTAGTTCTTCTTTATATAACGGCACAGATGCTAAGGTTTTTAACATTTTGCTCATTTTGCCTTCAAATTCAGCCGTAGGAACGAGATTGAGTTCTCTGGCACTAACTAAAGCGGCGATCGCTGCTGCTTGATCCCACATAGTCACTGAGGCAAAGCCATCAACAGAATTAACCAAGCCAGTTTCTTGATTCCAATTACGCTGGAAGTACGACCAAGCCTGACGAGCAGTTGCGATTTCTTCTTTAGTTAACGAGCCTGCACCAGGAGCAACATAAGGAGTGATCGCTATCCTTAATTGGTTGGGAGCAATCGGTTCACCTGGTAAAACTACAGATGTAGCGTCAAGATTAGCAATTGTTTCAGCTTCTTGAGCAGTAAAAGGAGTGCTTTGTATAGGTTCGTTTGGTTGTAATAACTGCCCAGAAGTAGTTTGAGTTGATATTTCAGGTTTTTGTTGGGAAGTTTGAGAAAGTTGTCCAGACCAAAAATTAAAACCAGCAATCGCGATCGCAGCAGTTACTATTCCTCCTACGGAAGCCAGTATAGACAAGCTTTTAGGTGGGGGTTGAAAATCAGAACTCATACGGATTAAAGCCTCATTTTATGAATTACAGTTGCTTGTGTAATCTCACCAGACTTTATTCTTCCCAATTTTGCACAAAAATGTTGAGCGCCCCACCGAAAGGACTTGCAAACAAAAAATATTCCGCTGTTCACACTCAACAGTCAGCAACTTCAAATAGGATAATTTATTTCTTAAAGTTCCTTAAACCTCACTCGCCTCAAGCCTCTTAACCCGTCCACAGCGATAGTTCTCCAACCTACATCAGTTTTAGTTTTGAGGTTTAACTAAACTGTATTGAGAAATAAGGGATATTCTAGAAAATAAATTATCCCTCTTGTGGGGTCGGCAGAATAGCCCGCCCTGAATATGGGACTGGTGACGACACCCATCCCACAAGAAAATTTGGGATGTTTTTTATTTGTCAATCCCTAAAAATTTATTTCGTCAAAGTAGCAAAATAATCTAAAATTTTAGACATCAAAATGTTTATATTGCTAAAATCATCATTCTGTGCGAGCATTTCTTCGGGCTTCTGAATATATTTACCTGCAATTAATTCCGAGCCGCAATTTTCAATAAGTTGACAAACGCTGTCTTTTGTTGATTCTAGATGAAATTGTAAACCTAATACTCTATCTCCATAAATGAATGCTTGATTTGCACATACTTCACTATAGGCTAGTCGTACAGCACCCGGTGGTAAATCAAAAGTATCACCATGCCAATGAAACACAGTAAAAGACGCGGGTAATGAAGCAAAAATCTCAGAATTTTGTGCTTCTGTTGTCACCTTAATTGGATACCAACCTATTTCTTGTTCCTGACCTTTATAAACTTTTGAACCTAAAACATCAGCGATTAACTGCGAACCAAGACATATACCAATAACTATTTTATTTTTATTGATTGCTTCTGCTATAAAATGTTTTTCTAAACTTAACCAAGGATACTTATTATCCTCGTAAATATTCATTGGGCCACCCATTACTATTAGCCAATCTAGGTCATCAACAGATGGTAAAATATCACTGTCATAAAACTTAGTTACAGAAAGAATATAATTTTTCTTTGTCGCCCACTGTTCAATGCTAGCCAGTCCTTCAAATGGTACGTGTTGCAAGTAATGAATTTTCATCTCTGACTGCTCCAAATTAAGTTGCAGTATGATTTTTATATTAAATCACACAAATAACTTTATGTAACGCCGGATTTTAGTGCAGTCTCGATTAATATAGCTGCCGCTTTTTTCATTTGTGAAGCGGTTGACCAACTTCCTGCAATTATTATTGTAACGAGGCAACTTTTTTAATTGAGGTGTCATCTTAAGAGCAAACTTTTACTATTTTTCTTGCAAGTCGATTGAGTAAGGTTTCATTTTAACCCTTGATGTATTGGTATTACTGTGGCTGCATTACTCCAAACAAACTATCTTACATCCCTACTTCAGGTTGATCGTCGAGTTTGGGTTGCGATCGCACGAACAAATCGTAGTTACTCCTGAAATCTTGTCATGTAAGTAATCTCATCAATATAAAAAATTGTTAGTTAAAGTTTTCATAAAGTCAGTGTTTAATTACTTAGTTGAATTTATTTTTTCCAACCAAGTTGGTATATTAGTTTCTATCAAACACAAAAACAGGTAAAAATACATACTAAATAAATACTGATGAATAATTCATAAAGTTTAAACGTTCAGCTTGAGATGCGAGAAATCCTATCTATGCGATCGCCACACCCGAACTTCAGGGAGTTGGTGGAGTTTTACTTGGTCTGAGCGTAGCTTTTGCCTTGCAGAGAAAGTTGGTTGCAGCCAAACAGCAAAAAGTTCAAGTGAGCGATCGCTCCTGATAAAGGACTTCTAAATTAAAAAAATAATCAATCGCTTTTAAGGCAGGGGGGAAAAAAAAGAATATTATTTAAAATTGATTAATTTATTTTCTGGAAGTCCCTAATGATAGCTCTGCCTTCGACCGACAACTAAACTACTTAACGAAATTATTTTTTAGTCACAACTGGTTGTTGAGTAACTGATTTTGGTGCTTTTACCAACATAATTAGCGGTTCGGGTAAAATCGTAGCAGTTCCTAAATCGGATTCAATAGTTGGCACGTTAGCAGCTATTGGTGTTGGTTTACTTCTATATCCTTTGAAAGAAAGAATTTTTAGCTAATTTTTAATTAGATAGATTTGAGTGCAATTCCAAATATAACTATGCAAAAGATTGTATACAAATAGATTGTAAAAGTACCTGTTGTAGGTAGCTCACTTTGTAAACCTAGTAAAAGGACGATAGTTCCGGTAAGTTACGTTAATACACTTGTCAGACATCCTTTAACTGATAGTAGTTGTTAAATAGAGGACATTTCCTTTTACACGAGAGTTGAAGCAGTTTTAATACTTCTGTTATGAATTGTTCTAAGTCTGTAGGTTTTTGGATAAAAATTTGAAACCCAGATGCAAGAGCCTTTTTATCTACCTTATCTTCAGAACTACCAGTAAAAGCGATCGCTGGAATTTCTCTGATGAGTGGAGGCGTAAGCGAACGGACTTTTTGTATTAGCGAATATCCGTTTTTAAAAGGCATAGCAATATCGATAATTAAAAGATCCACCGGGAATCGTTTAATAATCTCAAATGCTGTCGAAGCATTAGATGCTGTTATTACTTGAATTCCATAACTTTCAAAAATATAGGGAATTAAAAAAAGAATATCTGTACTATCATCTACCACAAGAATCGTCAATCCTTGAAAAATATCTAAGTCTTTTCTATCTTTTTTAAAACCCGTGTCCTCAAAATAGTCTGGCACGATATGGTTGCCTCCCTAGTTACCTAATCAATTACAGAGGAAGTTATCTAGGTGACTAGTCATGAACTAGCTACCTAGCGGGCACTATATCAAAAAATTTTCCCCTTGTGCAAACAAATTTGCTATACGTATGATATTCTTGCTATGTGCTGAGTATCCTACCTTTTAAGCGATCGCACCTGGCTGCATATTCGTCTTAGATTTCCCACAAATGGGGTGACCTTAGAGAGCTTTTGTAACAAAGCTGCTGAAATCTTGGCTGAACTTACCCCTCAGTCCGATACTGTTGAAGCACAACCAGCGAAACGAAACAAACGTAAAAAGACTAAAAAATCAAAAGCCTCAGATAGCGATTGCGCGGAGCGCACGCTACGCGAACGCAGTATCTCTAAAACTTTGTTTGAGCCTTACCGCAATACAGAAGACATCGTGACTCGTTGGGCAATTAGCTATTTGCTCAAAAATGGTTGCAAAATCAATCCTAAAGACGAAGACGCTGAGAAATTTGCTAACCGTCGCCGTAAACTTGAGATTCAAATTGAACGTCTGAGAGAACAATTAGAGGCACGAATCCCTAAAGGTCGAGATTTAACAGATGCTAAATGGTTAGAAACTCTTTTGCTTGCCACTGATAATGTTCCTGAAAGTGAAGAAGAGGCAAAATCTTGGCAAGACAGCCTTTTAAAAAAATCTAGCAAAGTACCTTTTCTAGTCGCTTATGAAATCAACGAAGACATGACTTGGTTTAAGAATGAGCGTGGACGTATCTGTTTGAAATTCAATGGTTTGGGTGAGCATACTTTTCAAGTCTATTGTGATTCTCGCCATCTCCACTGGTTCCAACGATTTTTAGAAGACCAACAAATTAAACACAACAGTAAAAACCAATACTCTTTTTTGGTGAATCGAAGCGGGATCAATTTCCTCGGGGTTTCAATACCCCTTACAGCTTGAGGCGGGTTGAAAGAGTCCAGATTCAGCAATTGCTTGGTTTAATTTCTCCTGTTTCAATACCCCTCACAGCTGAGGCGGGTTGAAAAGTAGGTAAACTTTTTTTGCACTAGCGAACTGTCATTTCCAATGTTTTTGCAACGAAGAGCTAGTTGAGACAAACTCTACTATGTAAAGTTTCAAAATAAAAAGGTGGGTTGAAAGGAATGTCACCTTCCCAATTTCTATGCTTCTAGAAACTGAGTTAAAATTGCGTTCCTAAATTCAGGTTCAGCATAGAATTAAAGAAGAGCAAGTTTGTTATTAAAGAGAACAACAATTTGTCATACGGACATTAATTTGTCAGCGCGGACAAATAATTAGTTAATGTACAACAATGAAAGCGGGCGATGGGACTCGAACCCACGACGTTCACCTTGGGAAGGTGACATTCTACCACTGAATTACACCCGCGAGTGGCTCTTAGTCAAAACTTTAATATAATTGTATAGTATAGCACTATTTATAGCTGTTTTTAATTGACTAAAATACACATTGTTTTCGCAACAGGCGATTGATCGCGCTTAAAACTTGGTCAATGTCCAATACTGGAAGTTTATTGAAAAGCCTACACTGCGCCGACAAAAGTTAGTGTAGGATTATCTGACCTAAAGAACAATGTCTTCACCTCGCTCAGTGAAGCGAACCTCCTTAATATTCCATGCCACATTACTTGTTAAGGTTTTGCGGAGGCTACCAAACAGAGCAAACTGTTCGCAACTAGAAAGGGAAGCTATCTGCCGCTTAGACTCAGGAGATATCCGCAAATCAACTGTTGCGATGCCATTTTTGACGTTAACACGATACCCAGACAAGCTAAAGTCGCTTGTATCTCGTTTTTCTATGATTTTACCCACTGCATTTGTCACAGGTCGATCGGCTGGTACTGAAACTTCTTCTGGAATTAGTTCTTGACATTGGGTGTCACTAGTGTAAATTGTGACGTTTGCAGTTTTGGGATTCGTAGTTTTAGAAGTTGACGAGGAAGCGGTATTTTCCTTAAGAGATTTTTGATTTAAAGATTTTTCTCTAAACTGAGCGACGGTAGGAATTTGGTTGGAAGTTGAAGACGAGGAGCTATTCGTGGGTGTTGCGATCGGCTCTGGAGATAATGTAGTGTTTGGTGTTGTGGTAGGGGATGGCGTTTTGCTGTCAATATTATTAGTGGTGGGGTTGGAATTACAACTGCTCAAACCAAGAACAATTGTTATAGCAATCAGGGGTAAAAAATATCTCTTGGTTGTCTTCATAACTTTGCTCATAAGTCACATTACTGTTACCAACTTCAATATCACTGGTATCAATTCCGCATAAATTTGTGAATTTTCAGCCAGTCTTTAAAGTGTCAACATACCATCTGGTAAAATTGGTAATTGCAATCATATTCCAAACGATGTCTGTTGAGTTGCTGCAAGGTGGCTCAATTGTAACTTGCATGTTTTCTGAAAAACTTAGGATTGGTATGTAACAGTATAATCATCAAAATTACATCTTTCTCCAGGATGAACTTGGTAGCATCTAAATCAAGTGAAGTAGAATCCAACAAGCTTAGACCGATGGATATTGTTCTCAAGATTGATGCTAATTAAGTACATTTCGGCAATTATGAGATAAAATAAATCAATTTTTAATGTTTTAAAGGCAAAAAAATGAATAGAGGCTCTCAACAACAAACATTAAGAAGGCAAAACACGATTCTTGCTGCCAAACATTTCTTAGCAGAGATGAGCAAAGGCGCTACTTCAGAAGAATTGAAATTTATCGCTGATAATGTGGGTGAGATTGCACTATTTTGGCATTTGATTGCAAATCCAGAAGAAATTTCTTTGTTGGAATTGCGACCATAGTCGAAGCATTGCCAAATATAATAATTTTATTTGTTTAATAGACTTAGCCCGAAAAAAAGAGTAGGGTATATTCTTTTTTTTGGCTTGGTTGTGCGTTTTTTGATGATTGAATGCTTTGAAAATAGGTACGAAGTGGGAGCCTACAACTATGCGCTCCTACAAATTTTTCTACCTTATGTAATTGGGAACCGCTATAAGCTGCTCCACATTTAAATTGCATAATTATGGGGGGCAAGATGCCATTGGTGTCAAGTTAAAGCCTCAGCCCAGATGTCAAGCGACCTTGCGGCGTTGCGTCGA
>JAQYWR010000113.1 GCA_029379225.1 Nostoc sp. S4
CTCAAATTATTACCTAGCAAACTTTTTGGGCTTTCTTATCCGTCGAACTCACGTTAAATTAGGTCAAATTCGAGTTATTTAAAAATTCATTCCTATAAAAAAATGCTAGATTTAGCAAATTTTAACTAAACCTAGCAATCTTTAATTATTTACAAAAAGTCTAATCTTCAGGTTCAATTCCCGCAGCCCGCAATTGTGCTGCTAGTCGTTCGGCGCGTTGGCGTTCTTGTTCAGCGCGTTGGCGTTCTTGTTCGGTACGTTGGCGTTCCTGTTCGGCTAATTCTATACCCCAAGGTAAAAGGTTTCCTTGCTCGTCCCACCACCGCAACCACTTTCCAGTGCGGTTTTCACGAGTACCTTGGGACACGCCAACGTAAAGATTGATTTCTGGTATCCAGTAGCGTTGATTTTCATCAGGTTCTTGCAAGATATACTCTTCTGTACCTTCTAAGCGATACGTTTCGATACTGCCGCTTTCTGGCTCAAAGATGATGTAGTTTGGTACTTTTAAGATGCGTTCGTAGAAAAACCATTTTCCTGGGGGATATGTGGCTTTGATAGAATATTCTGTCTCTTGTGTATCGGAAACAAATTCCATCACAATTACGGGAATATTACCTTGTAATTGAGGTGTATAGCTGCGTATTACTTCTTCTCTATTAACATTAATTTTAGCAATGAAAGCCCAATCAGGTGCTTTAATGACTATTCTGTTATTTAGAGTGGCGCAAATGCCGTAATTAGTTGTTGTCAGGGCGTTAGCTGCAATTTTTCCGGCTAATTGTAGACTTTCTGTGAGTGCAGCAGCTAAGGCTGGTTGGTTGATATTGTCCACTGGATCATCTGGCAGTTTGTAATCATCGGGGAGTTTTTCCCAAGTGATTTGGTAGTCTTGGGTGAGGACTGTCATGATGGGTTTTCCTTTGGCGTGTAAAGGGGATTGTTGAGTGAGGAGTGAGGAGACGCGATAAATCGCGTCTGTACAATAATTAGGAGTTAGGAATTCTGCCTCATCATCCACAGTCCGTTACTCATATTCATCGGGTTCTAAATCGTCGGTTGTCAGTTCTTGATGGGGGATGGCGGCGATAATTGCATCTATTACTTTAGAGACTGGTAAAATCTCAATATTCAGGTCAGGAAATTTTTGTCCCTTGGGCACGATCGCTCTTTTAAATCCCAATTTAGCTGCTTCTTTCAACCGCAGTTCCATTTGAGAAACCGATCGCACTTGTCCGCCTAAGCCAACTTCCCCAATCAATACTGTACCTGGGTCAACGATGCGATCGCGGAAACTAGCAACAATGGCAATTGCTACTCCTAAATCTACTGCTGGTTCTACTACACTCAACCCACCAGCAGAAGCAACATAAGAATCTAATTTTGACATAGGAATTCCCACACGTTTTTCTAAGACGGCGAGAATTTGCACTAAGCGGTTGTAGTCTACGCCAGTACCAGCACGCCGGGGTGAAGGATAGCTGGTAGGACTGACAAGGGCTTGTAATTCCACAACAATCGGACGAGTGCCTTCACAAGCCACTACAATTGCTGTACCCGGCGCTGGATCGTCACGATTGCCTAAAAATAACTCTGAGGGGTTAGGAACTTCTCGCAGTCCATGCGACACCATTTCAAATATGCCGATTTCATGTGTTGCCCCAAAACGGTTTTTCACAGTCCTTAATAATCGATGGGAGGCAAAGCGATCGCCTTCAAAATACAACACTGTATCTACTAAATGTTCCAAGACTTTTGGCCCGGCGATCGCTCCTTCTTTGGTGACGTGTCCCACAATCAACATGGTAATATCTTCGTGCTTTGCCACCTTCATCAAAGCCGCAGTACATTCACGTACCTGAGCCACCGAACCAGGCGCAGAAGTTAAGGCGGGAAAAAACACTGTTTGAATACTATCAATCACAGCTACATTCGGTTTGAGTGACTCCACTTCCCGCAAAATTTCTTCTAAATCTGTTTCTGGCAATACATATAAATCGGCTCCTACGTTTTCTAATGCTTTTGATTTGGTAATATTTTCCGCTACTGGTTCGTTGCTATCACTAACAAGACTTAGAGGTTTTGCTACTCCTAGACGAGAAGCTCTTAATTTTATTTGTTGTCCTGATTCTTCTCCAGAAATATAAAGAATGCGATATCTTTGTGCTAATTGATTTGATACTTGCAATAGTAAAGTAGATTTTCCAATTCCTGGATCGCCGCCAATCAACACCATTGAACCAGGAACAACTCCACCGCCTAGTACCCGATCCAATTCTCCATAACCAGACTCCCAACGCGTGACTTGGCGATCGCTAATTTGGTCAAATGTCAATGAAGCTCGCTGTTTAGGAGGTTTCGCTGTAGATTTGCCATTAGTTGCTGTGTTTTGCCAACCACTTACTCCTCCACGAGTAGGTATATCTACAGAGGATTGGATCAGGATTTGTTCTTCTAGAGAATTGTAAGTTCCACAGGCTGGACACTTACCAAACCATTGAGGGGATTCCGCCCCACAATCGTGACAAACGTAAAAACTTTTTGGCTTTGCCATTCGTAAATCTTATTAAATATTCTTAATATTTACTTAAGTTTTGGAGAACACTAAAATCCAATAATAGTGGTAGTTAGAGCTTTTTCCAAATCAATTTATGGAATGATATCTTAATATTATGGTATTAAAAATTAATCATGTAAATTTTTAGTGAAGGAGAGTCGAGCAACTTGGAAAGTCATAAAGAAAAAATCTTAGTAGTAGACGATGAAGCCAGCATTCGCCGGATTTTAGAAACACGTCTTTCGATGATTGGCTACGATGTCGTGACAGCTGGTGACGGAGAAGAAGCTTTAGATACTTTTCGCAAAGCCGATCCTGACCTAGTAGTTTTAGATGTAATGATGCCAAAGCTAGATGGCTACGGAGTTTGTCAAGAATTACGCAAGGAATCGGATGTCCCTATTATTATGTTAACAGCCTTAGGAGATGTAGCCGATCGCATCACTGGGCTAGAATTGGGTGCTGACGACTACGTAGTAAAACCATTTTCTCCCAAAGAACTAGAAGCCCGGATTCGCTCAGTGCTACGGCGAGTAGACAAAACTAGTGCTACTGGCATTCCTAGTTCTGGAGTGATTCATGTCGCTAATATTAAAATCGATACAAATAAGCGACAAGTTTATAAAGGTGACGAGCGAATTCGATTGACTGGTATGGAGTTTAGCTTACTAGAGTTGTTAGTGAGTCGCTCTGGAGAAGCTTTTTCTCGTTCAGAAATTTTGCAGGAAGTTTGGGGTTACACACCAGAACGTCATGTGGATACCCGTGTAGTAGATGTGCATATATCCCGGTTGCGGGCCAAGTTAGAAGACGATCCTAGCAACCCAGAATTAATATTGACAGCTCGAGGTACTGGTTATCTTTTTCAGCGAATTATTGAACCAGGAGAGGAGTGAGGGATGGGGAGTGCGGGGAATGTGGGGGAGAGTAACTTTTAACTCCTAACTCTTAACTCATAATTCCTAACTCCCTGTTTGACTAATGACCAATGATAAATGACCAATGACCAATGACCAATTCCGATCCCAATCGAGTTTTACGGCGTCTACCCATTGTTGTAGGTGGATTAGGTGCTGTGCTTTTGTTGATTAACCGTTTATTGACACCACAACTAACCGAATCTCAAGCGCGTGGTGATGTGTTGGGTGTGATTTTGAGTGCGGTGTTAATTTTGACGGGTTTAATTTGGCAACAGGTACAGCCGCGATCGCCTGATACTGTAAAACTAATTGGAGAAGAAGGTTTTGTACTAGCACCAGACTTATCAGAAGCGGCGAAAACTGAACTAGCCTGGGCATCTCATTTATTGTTGACTAATACAGTAACGCGATCGCTAGTGGTTTTTTATCAAGGTAAAGTTTTATTGCGTCGTGGAATTTTAGCTGCCAAATCTGAAGTTGTACCAGGAGTAATTTTAAAACAGGCACTTGAAAAACAAAAGCCAATTTATTTAGTGGCGCTAAAAGTATATCCAGGTAAGATTGAATTTGATTATTTACCTGAAAATACTCAAGGTGTAATTTGTCAACCAATTGGCGATCGAGGTGTGTTGATTTTAGGAGCCAATGCCCCTCGCAGTTACACTAAACAAGATGAAAACTGGATTGCGGCAATTGCTGATAAATTAGCTGTTACTCTTAGTCAATTTTAGATTTTGTGAAAAGTTTGAGTTGAGGAAACCTAAATGCACCAAAATCTCAAAAAACATAGGTTGTTAGCAAATAATGGAACCGACCAGAGAACAACTTAAACCATTCTTTGATTTCTGTGTTCGTGCCAGGAATCTGCTACGGAATATAGAGCTAGTTCGGTACGATGAAAGAACAAATAGAATCATGATTTTGATAGGTGAAAGTATCCAAGTATAAATTTTAAGTAATGGAGAGAATATCATCAGATGACTGACTATTTGAGCCTTAGTGAGACAGAACTACGGCAATACGTAATATCTCATCTGCAGGATGAAGAAGCTTTCCAACATTATCTTCGGATTATGAGAGCCAAGCCTGGGATAGTGGTCAGTACAGGCGAACAGTTAGAAGCAGAGCTTAGGAAAAGGCTAAGTTCGTAACTAGTCAAAGGTCAAAAGTTACGCATTAAGAACCCACACTTTTAAGTGTGAGCTTAGAATAAGAACATAGTTTTTCTAAGAGGATGTTTGGAAAGTATTAAACTTTTCAATTAAGCAAGTCTTCTCAGC
>JAQYWR010000075.1 GCA_029379225.1 Nostoc sp. S4
ATCTTTACTTCAACAGCAAGATTTTATTCGCGGGTTAACGGGTTTTCATTGGTGGCTTCAGATTGGAGCTTAATCGTAACTAATTACCCGGACATGATATGACGGATTTAGTTTCAGATAGCGATCGCTATCTTGGTGTACGATAGAATAGGCGTTTTCAGGCATTAAGGGACAAAAAATTAAAATTGGGGTGAAAAGTATAAAAAGATGAAATCAATTTAAGGAGAAAAAAATTAAGTATTAATAGTTAAGGATATTAAGCGATTAAGTCGTAATCTGACCAGTCCACAAACTGTCATAATCACTTGGCTATATCGATGACGAGCTAGAGGAAATCTATCACTAGCTACTCGAAATATTTTTACCCGACAGTTCATGTGTTCAACAGCAATTCGGCGTGACGATAGTTGTTTATTCTCTTGTTTTTGTAGTTCCGAAATTTCTGTATTCTTTCGCTTTTTATCAGGGGTGGTAATGGCATCATCTCCAATGTAGGCTTTATCTCCAAGAAACTTTTGTCAGGGGATAAATTTATTGCGGGTATCTCGAAATAGATTAATATCACTCATTTTACCCAACACTCCCACACAGATATCTACAATATCTTCGCCATTTGGTAGGATAATAAACTGGTTTTTTCAAGTATGCATTTTTTTCTTACCAGAGTAGTATCTTTTTTGTTCTTTATAGTCTATAGGTCTTGATATAGCTTGTTCAGAACTGTCAATGATTAATTCGTATTCTGACAGCATTCGCTGTAATTCTTGATATTTTTGACTGTCTGATTCGACTTCTTCTATTTGAGATGCTGATAAAATCTCTCTCAATATATCTACCCAGTAATTAAACGCATCATTGGCTTTGGTTTTGGAAATGTCAAAGAGTAAGCCTAAAATCTCAAAAATTGGTTTTTGTCTGAGGTAAACTAGACATAAGCATATTCCTTCTTTAGGTGAAATCTCTGGTTTGCGTCCACCTCCCTTGGCAATAACACGAACTTTATTTTTTTCAAGTTCTGCCTGTTTCTCTACATGCCTTTGCTCTGCTAAGACTACCAATGCTAAAAACTGATCGTAATTAATTCCAATTAGACGTTTTGCTTCGTGGGGATGTGATTCAATTCTTGCCAAACGGCTTGTCATATTCTATACATATGATTTGGGAGCATCCCAGTTTTTTGCAAAGAAGGCGAAAATCAGTCAGGATAATTAAGACGAGTGTATTTACCTAGCGATGACTCCAGAACAAAAGCAAGCCCTCCAAGAACATATTCAAGCGATCGCTAAAATATTGTACGAAGACACCTCAGCAGAAAGACTAACAAGCCTTGCAGGAATTGAAGAAGCGGTGCGAAGTCAAATGCAGAAACACGTCATGCCAGAAGTAGGGGTTTTTTTATCGAAACGGTTACGAGCACAAGTGCAGGGTATCAACGACGACTAAAAAGTATTTTGGGAGAATTGCCAATCACAAGCAAGCGCAGCAGTTGGAAGTCCCGTCTAGCAATCAACTCAGTCCGTATCTGGAAATTTGCTGTTTACGCGTGAGTGCTAATGTCAGCTATGAAGATGCGGCAGCAGATATCGAGTATTTTACAGGGATACAAGTTTCGTGCAGCAGTCAACAAAGATTGGTGCATCGTCAAAACTTTGAATTACCAACACAAGAAGATACGGTTGAAGAATTAAGCGTCGATGGTGGAAATATTCGTGTCCGCACTACTGAAGGTGAAATATCTGCTTGGCTTGGCTATAAAGCGATTAGCTTACATCATCTAGGAACCGTTGGAACGTCTTTCCAAGAGAATCAAGTTGTCATTGATTGGGTTAATGAGCAACCACTGGCTAGCACACTCACTTGTATTGGCGATGGACATGATGGCATTTGGAATATAATTAACCAATTAGCGCCTGATGTACAACGTCGAGAAGTACTTGATTGGTTCCATTTGATAGAAAACCTCCACAAAGTTGGGGGTTCACAAAAACGCTTGAAACAAGCACAAGCTCTACTATGGAAAGGTCAAGTTGAGGCAACCAAAGCCCTATTGGCTGATTGTAAGGGTAAACAAGCACAAAATTTTTGCCGTTATCTCGATAAACATTGTGATCGCATAATTAATTACGAATACCATCAAGCTGAACAAATTTGTTCGATTGGTTCTGGGTCGGTTGAATCTGCCGTTAAACAGGTTGACCGTCGAACTAAGATTTCCGGAGCGCAATGGAAACGAGAAAATGTGCCTCAAGTCCTTGCCCATCGTTGTGCCTACCTCAATGGATTGTTGTCAGTTTGAGCCACTTCAAAAAGTGAGATGCTCCCTATGATTTTCACTCCATTTGTCATTATCCCACTTTGTTTATATTAAGCATATGTCTATTTTAGAACAATTCCTCTAATATCTTTACTATCTGAAATGTCCAGCATTCGCTAAACTCAAAACTGCTGCGTTATTCCTCATCATGTCCGATTCCCAAACTGTTAGTGCTGCCGTTGCCAAACTCTACAATACCTACCCCTTTCCGCCAGAAGCTCTGTTAGATGAACCACCTCCAGGGTACAATTGGCGCTGGAATTGGTTAGCTGCTTACAACTTCTGCACAGGTCAAAAACCCCAAAAGCGAGATATCCGCATTTTAGATGCAGGTTGCGGTACGGGTGTAAGTACTGAGTACTTGGTTCACTTGAATTCTCAGGCTTCTGTTGTGGGAATTGACCTCAGTAGCGGCGCTTTGGATATAGCAAAAGAACGTTGTCAGCGTTCTGGGGCTAACCGTGTTGAGTTTCATCACCTCAGTTTGTTTGATGCCGAACAATTACCAGGTGAGTTTGATTTAATTAACTGCGTTGGTGTTTTGCACCATACTGCTGACCCAATTGGGGGTATTCAAGCGTTGGCAAAGAAATTAGCCCCAGGCGGCTTGATGCACATTTTTGTCTACGGGGAGTTGGGGCGCTGGGAAATTCAACTCATGCAAAAAGCGATCGCCCTCCTTCAAGGTGACAAAAAAGGTGACTACCGCGATGGTGTCCAAGTCGGACGAAAAATATTTGCTTCTTTACCAGAGAATAATCGAATTGTCAAGTATGAAAAGCAGCGTTGGTCATTAGAAAACCACAAGGATGAACACTTTGCTGATATGTACGTTCATCCCCAAGAAATTGACTATAACATTGAGACGCTGTTTGAATTAATCGATGCTTCGGGATTGGAGTTTATCGGTTTCTCGAATCCGAGTTTTTGGGACTTAGACAGACTTTTGGCTAAAGCACCAGAGTTGATAGAACGGGGTAAAGAGTTGAGCGATCGCCAACGTTATCGCTTGATAGAATTACTAGATCCAGAAGTTAGTCATTATGAGTTTTTCCTCGGTCGTCCTCCCCTGATTAAAGCCGACTGGTCAGATGATAACGCTCTATTAGCTGCAATTCCCGAACTCAATCCTTGTATTGAAGGATTTCCCAGTCAATGTTTCTTTAATTACGATTACCAAATTGTTAACTTATCAGTTGCCGAGTTTGAGTTTATGCAAAACTGTGATGCTCATTCAACAGTGGCAGAGATATTGGCAGGTGCGGAATTGGGATTAGATGGGGTTAGAGTGCTTATAAAACAGCAGTTGATTTTATTAACACCAGCTTAATCACAGTAGAATTTATACTTTTGGTGGTGGGCGATCGCCCATCACGAATTTTGATAAATTTGATGTAGATTAGAAAAGTGTCCCACAAACTCGGTGTTCCACATCTAAAAAAGTTGGAACTGTTTGGAATTCAGCAATGGTGAAATGTCTAACAGCAAGACGCTACCCTACAAGTTCTGCTTTGCACTCAGCGTCTTTACTCCTCAACACTTACTTAGTTTGAACACCAAGAAGCTGATTATACGAAAACTTTGGAGGACAATCACTCACTAAAAAAAGGCAAATTTGCACAGATTTAAAGTTCTCTAGGTATTAATTTATGATTAGTGCCATATTTCGCCATATTGCCTTATTAAACGCTTTATTACTGCAACAGAACGTAATTTTGTTTTAATTTTTCACATTTGCAAGAAGTTAATTGTTTTTTTCTAAAGTATTGTTACCGGATCGTGATATGATTCAGCTGACTGAATGTGCAGTCATCATCCGTTAGCTGTACTAGTTTCGAGTCCCGTGAGCTTGTCAGAAGAACCAATTGCACCAACTCCGACGACACGACAAGATGCTAAAACTGATTCTGACAACATAGAATCAGGTAACTCTATGGGAGAGTTTTATCAACTCTACCAGAAGTTATTAGTAATCACACTTGTCTTGACGGGGATTATTTTTATCTCTGTGTGGATTTTTTATTCCTTAAACATTGCTCTCAATTATTTGATTGGAGCGTGTACAGGTGTGGTTTACTTAAAAATGCTGGCTAAAGATGTTGAGCGACTCGGTGGTGAGAAAACCCGTCTGAGCAAGACTCGTTTTGCTCTGTTCATTGGATTGATTGTATTGGCAACTCAATGGCATGAGCTAAAGATTTTGCCGATATTTTTGGGATTTCTAACTTACAAAGCGACGCTCCTCGTCTATACGGTGCAAACTGCGTTCATTCCTGATTCTTAAAAATTCAGGCTCACAAAGACAATACTCCCATCCTCGCTCGTTGGGGAAAATGCTTGAAGAATGCAAATGCTTAGTGTCTTAAACGCCTTTAATTCTTTTCCCCTCGCCGAATTAGAAGTAGGTCATCATTTCTACTGGCAGTTGGGCAATCTTAAAATTCATGGGCAAGTTTTTCTCACCTCATGGTTTGTGATTAGCATTTTAGTAGTGGCTTCAATAGCTGCTACTCGCAACGCCCAGAGAATTCCCAAGGGCATCCAAAATTTGATGGAATATGCTCTAGAGTTTATTCGGGATCTGGCGAAAAACCAACTTGGTGAGAAAGAGTACCGCCCTTGGGTGCCATTTATTGGTACGTTGTTCTTGTTTATTTTCGTATCGAACTGGTCAGGCGCGCTAATTCCCTGGAAGCTAATCAAGCTACCTTCGGGTGAATTGGCAGCTCCCACCAATGACATCAATACAACCGTTGCATTGGCACTGCTGACCTCTTTAGCGTACTTTTACGCGGGTTTTAGCAAGCGGGGTTTGGGCTACTTTAAGAAGTATATAGAGCCAACACCTGTGCTGTTGCCGATCGCAATTCTTGAAGATTTTACTAAGCCCCTCTCCCTAAGCTTCCGTCTTTTTGGCAATATATTAGCGGATGAATTGGTAGTAGCGGTGCTAGTCCTGCTAGTTCCTTTATTTATACCTCTGCCTGTAATGGCCTTGGGTTTGTTTACCAGTGCCATTCAAGCCCTGGTTTTTGCTACCCTAGCCGGAGCATACATTCATGAGGCAATGGAGGGACACGGTGGAGAAGAGCATGAGGAGCATTAAATTCAGTCAACAGCGAACAGTTGACAGTTATCAACTTGCATGATAACTGATAACTGATAACTGTTAAGCTTCTCAGTTGATAGCACAGTTCCAAGAGCGGTATGCGCTCAAAACGTCGCCAAGCGCGATTTGTGAGAACTCGGTGCAGCGTGAAAAACACGTTTCTAGTCGTTAAGGTAAATTTTTCTGTTCTGTAATCAAACCAAGGAAAATCAAAATGGATCCATTAGTTTCTGCTGCTTCAGTTCTAGCTGCTGCTCTAGCAATCGGTTTAGCTGCAATTGGTCCTGGTATTGGTCAAGGAAATGCTGCTGGACAAGCAGTAGAAGGTATTGCCCGTCAACCAGAAGCAGAAGGAAAAATTCGCGGTACTCTGCTATTAACCTTGGCTTTCATGGAATCTCTGACTATTTATGGTCTAGTGATTGCTCTGGTGCTGCTGTTTGCTAACCCCTTCTCAGCATAAAACCTCAGAAGTTTTTGTGAGTGTGGAGACGTGAGCCATCACGCCTCTACAATTTAGGAGATTTTGGGCATTAACAATTTTAGATTTTGGATTTTGGATTTTGGATGATCAACAGTTTTTGGTAGATATACCAAAACTCGTAGGTAGAAAAGATTTCAAATCATCAATCTAAAATACCCAGAGCAACGTACCCTTAGGTTGATGTTCTTCTAAAATCCCTCGCTCTAAAATCCTTTCATCCCTTGACCCTTCTTGGCTATGGGTCTGTAAAAATATCAAAGGTTGGATGATTTTGCTAGCCATGAAAACTGCTACTCCAGCCAAAGAGGAGAGAAATGTTTGATTTCGATGCTACCTTGCCCTTCATGGCATTGCAGTTCCTGCTATTGGCAGCTTTGTTGAATGTAATTTTCTATAAGCCACTCAGCAAGGTACTAGACGATCGCGATAATTACATCCGAACGAATACCCTTGAGGCGAAGGAAAGCTTAGCGAAAGCTGAGCGGTTAGCCGCAGAATACGAACAGCAGCTCGCAGACGCTCGCAGACAATCGCAAGCTACTGTAGAAGCAGCTCAAGTAGAAGCGAAGAAAATTACTGCCGAAAAAATCGCTGAGGCGCAAAAAGAAGCTCAGTCTCAACGAGAACAAGCTGCTGTTGAAATAGAACAACAAAAGCAGGAAGCTTTGCGAACCTTAGAGCAACAAGTTGATGGTCTAAGCAGGCAAATTCTAGAAAAACTATTGGGACCAACTCCAGTTTAGATTATCTAACAAGATTGGTTCTGTAAAAGCATACGCGCAACTGGTAGCAAATCCAGAGCGCTTTATTAAGTGTCAAAAAAAGGGTAAGAATTCAGCACCCGGGAGTCAGAAGTTAAAATTGCTCAGGAATGTAGTTATGGTTGGTATATTTATTTATCATATATTCTCCTGCCTTAACTGTTTTGACTCCTGAATTCTGTCAAAAAAAGGCGCTTTTTTCCCTTGGGGATAAAGATACTAGATTTCCCTTGGGATTAAAGATACCGGATTTACCTTCGGGAAAATAGAACGTATTAGCAAGCGAGCAGCGCACTTGTAGATGGGTATCATGGGCACATTCTTTTTACTTGCCGCAGAAGCGCACGCTGTTCACTCTGAAATGGCAGAAGGCGCAGCAGAGGGTGGTTTTGGTCTAAACTTAGACATTTTAGAAACCAATCTCATCAATCTAGCGATTTTGGTTGGCATATTATTCTACTTCGGACGTAAAGTTTTAAGCAATATCCTGAACGAGCGACAATCCAATATTGCCACCGCCATTCAGGAAGCAGAAGGGCGCTTAAAAGAGGCAAAGATTGCCCTATCCCAAGCGCAAGAGCAGTTAACCAAAGCTCAAGCAGAGGCACAAAGCATCCGGAAATCTGCCCAAGAAAATGCTCAAAAGGCAAAAGAAGCCTTATTAGCGAAGGCGGCGCAAGACGTAGAACGCTTGAAACAAACAGCCGCAGCAGATTTAAACACCGAACAAGAACGAGCGATCGCCCAACTGCGGCAGAGGGTAGCTACACTAGCATTACAAAGAGTCGAGTCGCAACTTAAAGGCGGAATTGCTGACGATGCTCAACAAAGTTTAATTGACCGCAGCATCGCACAACTTGGAGGTAGCGTATGACAAGTCAAGTAGCGACAATCGAAGTAGCTCAGCCATACGCACAGGCACTTTTGTCAATAGCGCAATCGAAAAATTTAACAGAAGAATTCGGAGAAGATGCGCGTACTCTCGTGAGCCTGCTCTCAACAAACAAAGAGCTAGAAAACTTTTTGGGCAATCCATTTATTCAGCCTGAGAACAAAAAATCTCTGATTAGACAAATAGTCGGTGAAAGCGCTAATCCCTACTTACGCAATTTTTTGCTGGTATTGGTAGACAAGCGGCGTATTGCTTTCTTGGAACCGATTTTACAGCAATATCTGGCGCTGTTGCGGCAGCTGAACCAAACCGTATTAGCGGAAGTAACTTCAGCCGTTCCCCTCACAGAAGCTCAACAGCAAGCAATTAGAGAAAAGGTGATTGCTATCACTAATGCTCGTCAGGTAGAACTAGAAACAAAAGTCGATGGCGAATTGATTGGTGGTGTAATTATTAAAGTCGGCTCCCAAGTAATTGACGCCAGTATCCGGGGTCAGCTGCGCCGCCTTTCATTGCGCTTAACTAGTGGGTAGAAAATTAGGAGTACAGACGCGATTAACCCAAGTCTTTACAAGAGTTAGGAGTTGGGAGTAGAGACGCAATTAACCCAAGTCTTTCCAAAAGTTAGGAGTTAAGTAAACAGTAATTTATTTTGACTTTTAACTTTTATCTTTGCTTTTTTTACTCATCACTTCTGACTTGTGACTTTAAACTCATCGCTCCTAACTCTTAACTCCTAACTAAAATTACTTCTTCCGTCTCGAAACCAAAAAAGATAGACACATGAGCATATCAATTAGACCAGACGAAATCAGCAGCATTATTCAACAACAAATCGAGCAATACGACCAAGAAGTCAAAGTTGCTAACGTTGGTACTGTCCTACAAGTTGGTGACGGGATTGCCCGGATTTATGGTCTGGAAAAGGCTATGGCTGGGGAACTTTTGGAATTTGAGGATGGCACGGTTGGTATCGCCCAGAACTTAGAAGAAGACAACGTGGGTGCGGTACTCATGGGTGAAGGTCTGGAAATTCAAGAAGGTAGCTCCGTAACCGCTACTGGTAGAATTGCCCAGGTACCCGTAGGGGAAGCTCTAATTGGACGAGTTGTAGATGGCTTGGGTCGTGCTATTGACGGTAAGGGAGACATCAAAACCTCAGAAAGCCGTTTGATTGAATCTCCAGCACCTGGTATTATCGCCCGCAGGTCTGTACACGAACCCATGCAAACGGGTATCACAGCTATTGACTCAATGATTCCCATTGGTCGCGGTCAGCGGGAATTGATTATTGGTGACCGCCAAACTGGCAAAACTGCGATCGCCATTGATACAATCATCAATCAAAAAGAAGAAGATGTAGTTTGTGTCTACGTTGCAGTTGGTCAAAAAGCTTCCACCGTTGCTAACGTGGTGCAGACACTACAAGAAAAAGGCGCGATGGATTACACCGTTGTCGTCACCGCTAACGCTAGTGACCCAGCCACCTTGCAATACCTAGCTCCCTACACAGGCGCAACTATTGCTGAGTACTTTATGTATAAAGGCAAAGCTACCTTGGTAATTTACGATGACCTCTCCAAGCAAGCCCAAGCCTATCGGCAAATGTCCTTGTTGCTACGTCGTCCACCCGGACGGGAAGCTTACCCTGGAGATGTATTCTACATTCACTCCCGCTTGTTAGAAAGAGCAGCCAAGCTCAGCGATGAATTAGGTAAAGGCAGCATGACCGCCCTACCAATCATCGAAACCCAAGCCGGCGACGTTTCGGCATACATTCCTACAAACGTAATTTCGATTACCGATGGTCAGATATTCTTGTCTTCTGACTTGTTCAACGCTGGTATCCGTCCTGCTGTAAACCCCGGTATTTCCGTATCCCGTGTAGGTTCTGCGGCTCAAACCAAGGCAATGAAAAAAGTTGCCGGTAAAATTAAATTGGAACTGGCGCAATTCGACGACTTGCAAGCCTTCGCGCAATTTGCTTCTGACTTAGATAAAGCCACTCAAGACCAATTAGCACGGGGTCAACGCTTGCGGGAATTGCTCAAGCAACCCCAAAACGCTCCTTTGTCGGTATACGAGCAAGTAGCAATTCTCTACGCTGGTATTAATGGTTACCTAGACGATATACCTGTAGATAAAGTTACCAGCTTTACACAAGGTCTACGTGAGTACTTGAAGACAGGTAAACCCCAGTACGCGCAAGCAGTACAAAGCAAGAAAGTACTGGATGCCGATGAAGAAGCAGCCTTGAAAGAAGCACTCACCGAATACAAAAAGACCTTCAAAGCAGCAGCGTAATTAGTCATTAGTCATTAGTCATTAGTGATTAGTAAATACAGCAGAATTCAGAATTAGAATAGGCTCTCTACCTAGTTTTGACATCTAAATGGTGTACTTCACGCTTGTTGAAATCTGTTGTAACTAATGGCTAGTGACAAAGCGCAAAGTTCAGGGCGCTGGGGGTACAGACGCCCAAAGGGCGGCAAGACAGAAGCATCTGAATTTTGCAAAAGAGGACAAATTACAAATGACTAAAGACTAAGGACAAAAATATGGCCAATCTTAAAGCAATACGCGATCGCATTCAGTCGGTCAAAAACACTAAAAAAATCACAGAAGCCATGCGCCTAGTTGCGGCGGCTAGGGTGCGTCGGGCGCAAGAACAAGTGCTAGCAACTCGCCCCTTTGCCGACCGCTTGGCACAAGTATTGTATGGTTTGCAAAGCCGTCTGCGGTTTGAAGAAGCAAACCTGCCACTGCTAAGAAAACGCCAAGTTAAGTCTGTGGCGCTTTTGGTTGTCTCTGGCGATCGGGGTCTATGCGGCGGTTACAATACTAACGTTATTCGTCGTGCCGAAAACCGCGCCAAGGAACTCAAGGCAGAAGGTGTAAATTATACATACGTGCTTGTTGGGCGCAAAGCTACACAGTACTTTCAACGGCGCAGTCAGCCTATCGACGGTACATATAGCGGCTTAGAGCAAATTCCCACCGCAGCCGAAGCTACTGAAATTGCCGACCAACTACTTTCCTTGTTCCTTTCAGAAAAAGTAGACCGGGTTGAATTAATTTATACCAGATTTGTCTCGTTGGTTAGCTCCCGTCCCGTGGTGCAAACTCTGCTACCCCTAGATGCTCAAGGTCTAGAAGCAAGCGATGATGAAATCTTCCGCTTGACAACCCGTGGCGGTCAATTTCAAGTCGAACGCGAGAAAGTGACTAACCAAGTACGGTCATTAGCTCCTGATATGATTTTCGAGCAAGATCCGCTACAGATTCTTGATTCTTTGTTGCCCCTGTATCTGAGTAACCAGCTATTGCGGGCGCTGCAAGAATCAGCGGCTAGTGAGTTAGCAGCCCGGATGACAGCTATGAGTAACGCCAGTGATAACGCTGGTGAATTGATTAACACGCTCACCCTGTCTTACAACAAAGCCCGACAAGCGGCAATTACCCAAGAACTGCTTGAGGTTGTCGGTGGTGCAGAAGCACTAACTTAGAACTCAATTGCTAACTATCACTAATAGCTAATCACTGGTGACTTTAAAACTAGCGATTAGCTATCTTTGCTTTTAATGAGGATTAGCGATAAGGAAAAAATAATAGCGTTGCATAATTGAAGTATGAATTTGAGCGATCGCTATGGAATGTCCAAGGTGTGCATCAACTCATATCCGCAAGAATGGTAAAAAGTCTAGTAAACAAAATTACATATGCGCTCATTGTGGCCGTCAATTTATAGATTCTGATGAACAGCAGGGTTATCCTGAAGCAATGAAAAAAGAGTGTTTATAAATGTACGTGAATGGTTCAGGATTTCGTGCAATTGAGCGACTAAAGAAAGTACATTATACGACTGTAATAAATTGGGTGAGAACTCAGGGAATAGTCTTACCTAATTCACCTGAATATAATGAAATACCAGAAATTACTCAAGTTGATGAACTCGAAACTTTTGGATCTAAAAAAACACTCTTTGGTTGTGGACAGCGGTAAATAAGCATCATCCGGGAGTTATAGCTTGGGTTTGAGGAGACCGCAGTTGCAAAACTTTTAAACTTTTGTGGCAAATTATAAGCTGTTGGCATTCTTATTTTTATGTGACAGATGGATACCCAGTTTACCTTTGTTTTATTAGTAATGAAGACCAGATTGTGAGATAGTGCGTTCCTGTCGCCTTGCGTCGGAAAGCAACTATCGAACCCGAAGGGTCAGCAAAACTTATATGACACGAGTAGAAGGAGAGAATAGTCGTCTTAGACATTATTTAGCTAGACTACATCGTAAAACATGAGTGTTACTCCAAGTCCGAGGAAATGCTGAAACTATCGATTCGGTTAGTAATACATTTTTTGATTACAAGTGTAGAATATTATATTTACTTATCAACATAACTCTAATTTTTATTTTATAGAATCATCTTCTATAATTCCCACTAAAACCCTAACTAATGCTTCTAAATCATCAGGTAATGAGTAAATGGTAATATCTTCAGTGATTTGCTGTGCTTTCACATTCAGCATTCCAAATCTCCACACATCACCAATTGTCACTGCTCCAAATTGAAACTGTCGTTCTTCAATTTGGGAGAGGGCAATTAATTCTGTTGCTAATTGGGTAAATCCTCTGGTTAAATCGTCGTTTTTTGCTTCTACAACCAATAAATTATGTTCTGCACGTAGTAAATAATCTAGATTACCTTTTAACCACTTACTCACAACTAGGGGGTATTCAATCCGTAACTGACAATCACAATAATATGTAGCAACTTCCAATAAAACAGGTGCTACTAGTGTTTCTCGACGCGCGGTTTCGCTAGTTAAACTAACTCGTGTTAATGTTCTTTCTATCCGTTCTTGCAAATCTGACAAGCGGTCAAGAGTTTTTTGAGTTTTGGGTAATGATAATCTTGACCGAATTAATTTATAGCCTAGCTCTGCTAAAATTTCCTCTGGTGGATACGTCATTTCAAAATAAGAGCGAAAAGTATATTCACGCTCTTCTTGGAGAATTTTTGGTTTAGTCATAGTTAAAGATTAAGTAGAGTGTCAACCAAAATAGTAGTATCGACAAGCAATAATCATTAAATACTCATTATCCATTGGATAAACTAACCGATTCGTACAATCACGTGCTGATGTTCATGGTGGGGCGATCGCGTTACAAACAATTCTCCATCAATAATCTCATAACGAATCCATTCGTTATCAGGTAATGCTGCAACATCTTGAATTGTCCAGCGAATGCTTGTAGTCTGACTCATGACAATTAAGATTGGGTATTGAGAGTTTAATATTTCTTTGTCATCTTGTGACACATTTCCCTAACAGCAAACTATAATATATGTATAGCGCATGGGTCCGTCACGGTTTCGACAGGTTGGCGAACGCTGCTCTGTGATTCAGGTCGAGAGTGAGTCATCTCTCGGAAATCAAAGGCTCAAAACAAAAGTAAATGCGAATAACATCGTAAAATTTGCTCGTCGGGAAGCTCTAGTAGCAGCCTAAAACACCTCTTATAGGTTCGAGCGTCTTTAGTTTGACTCCGTTAAGGACTAGGGACAAACCCCAACGGATGCTCTAGCAAGCGTTCTCTGGTTGGCTTGCTGGCTAAGATTAAATCAGAGCATCCTACGTTCGGGATAATGAACGATTCCCGCCTTGAGGATGAGATAGGCTAAACCTGTGAATGAGCGGGGGGTCAATACCCAATTTGGACAGCAGTTCGACTCTGCTCGGATCCATTAAAGAACAACTAACAAGTCCACCTGATAATTTAATATCTAGGTGGATTTTGTTTTTTGCTGTCTCAATAGAACTAGAGATAAAAATTTTAAGTCATTAACAAACCAGTAAAAAGTCTTTGATTGCTGAAATTTTTCAGTTCTAATTTCAGTCAGCGCTTAGGTTTAATGGGATTAAATCAATAAATTGAATTGAGCTAAGAAAAAATTAATTCATAATCCCAAATCTCAAATGAGATGAACCAGCGCCATGAAACAGACATTATTATCAGCATTGAATCAGATAGGATTAAAACAAACCAAGTTTTAGAAACCGTAGCAGTATCATCAATTACTGCACTATCAGAACAAGTCTCTTGTGTGGGAACTCCCCTATAAACAGACCGATGGATTTACCGGATTGTTGTCAGTGCATTGGCATTAACTTTAGTATCTTCTATTGGCGGTACAATCTGGCTGCAAGCCAATGATAAGAAAATTTTGGAAATTGTGATTGGACTTGGGACTTGGGACGGGTGCTTTAGGTGGTTTAGCAGGACTTTTAGCGCCTACTGCAACTAAAGAATATTAGAGTGGATATTTTAGCGATCGCATTTTCAGTTTACTTGCTTGCTCTCCACATTTTCTGAAAACTCAGTTATAAGTCAGTTATTTAAGCAATTTGCAGTTTAATCAACTACATTACCTCAGTAAAAAAGCAGTTTTAACTACTCTGCTTCTAGACATTATACGGCTAAATCTCCAAACTTACTCTGCCTTTTTTTAAGTACCCGTCTTAGTCGATCTGCACTCAAATTTACTTGACGTTCAGATGCCAGTTTATTTGCGAGTTCTTTATAATTATAAGCCTTTGACTGTTGAGCTAAGCAGTTTTCTAGATAAATCAAATCTAATTCCGAATATCGAGGTTTTCCTCCTCGACCAGCAGCATCCCACAAACCTGCTAATCCTAACTTTTCCCAACGATGAAGGGTTTGACGTACTGTTGAAATCGCCCAATTCAAGCCTTTAGCAATTTGCTCATTTTTTAAGCCACGAGCATTCAACAGTAAAACTTGGGCACGATCCTTGGTACGTTGAGGAACATCTTTGGCTTTTCTTAACTCTTCTAGAGTCAACTTTTCTTCTTCGGTGAGAAAAACTTTCAATCGGCATCCCATAAATCATAACCTTTTGTACAGTCATTTGGCATTTTTAATCTATCTCAGCCCTCTATATGTACCACAGACACATCTAAATAATACGCTATCAAACAAACAACAAGTATTAATAATGTCACAGTTCAGTCTGATGTCTGCTACACATGAAATATTTGGCTTGAGAGCATTTTTAAAGTTGGTAAATTATCATAGTTAATCAAATTAAAAAAATAAACATATCAAATGATACAGCTTTAATCTGTATAGGTATCTTTATTTAAATATAGGCAGATGTCATAGCTAATAGCTATGAGGATAATAGTTTTTTGGCGTTGTCCTGATTGCTGCCTTATATCAATCGTAAAAAAACTGTATCATTAAACTTCATTCAATTTCTCGTATTTTTACCGACATTTATCGAAACTTTAAAAATGATTTTTATCCTATTCTAGACTGGGATGAGCAGAAAAAGATATACAAGCCCAGTTTTTGATTTAACTCGTCTGAAAACATTAGCTTTGACCACCTACCAAAAAAATCTGTTATCTCTACTTTACATAAAATTTTTATTTTGTGTAAGAAGGTTCTTTGTTGAGACAACAATATATTTAATATTTATTGGGGCAAATACTAGTAAACGCTTATTATTTGACAATTCTTAAAAATATGCAATCAAATTATCTTACTTTTCATACCTTTCTTACCTTTCTTACTTTTCTTACTTTTCTTACTTAAGTTATAAGAGAAGGGAAATTTTGGTTTTGGCAGATTGGTATTTTGATCTGGCTAAGGTTATACAAAGCAAGTCCGCCTAGCTGCAGCAACGTTAATGTTAAATGCAGACTTGATGTAATTTATCTAGATAGGATTTAATTTTGGTATTTCTTCTCAACTAATATGCTCTTTAACATATTATTAAAAAACTAATAATTCAAAATGTATACTTACTTAATGAGTTGCACCATCAATCAAAGATTTATTTGTCAATTATGGTATGTAATAATTATTTATACATCTTTTTCTTGAGATAATTCAGAATTTTTTAAACTTTGATAATCAAAAATTATCACTTACATGATATTTTGGAATTATCATCTAGTTTGACAAAAGCAAAATTATATACTCAGTAGATAATCAAAGATAAATTAGTATTTAGTAGATTTTTGGAGTTAAATTTTTAGCAAAAAAATAGCAATAACTAATACAAGTTAAAAAAACCAAAAACTAATATTCATTACAACTTAACAAAAAAAATATAGAGATAATGGGGACAGAAAAATCTGATAATTTGCGCTCGGAGACAGATAATGGTAGCGATCGCAGAGAACGTTCAACATCGGCTAACTATACAAACTGTAGAAATTGCCCCGAATACAACGGCGATTCGCTCTCTTGATTGGGATCGCGATCGCTTCGATATCGAATTCGGATTGCAAAATGGTACAACCTACAATTCATATCTAATTAGGGGCGAACAAACAGTTTTGATTGATACTTCTCACCAGAAGTTTCGCGATCTGTATTTAGAGACTTTAAAAGGTCTTGTTAACCCCAAAACAATTGATTACATAATTGTTAGTCACACAGAGCCAGACCATAGCGGTTTAGTAGAAGATGTGCTTCAGTTAGCACCTAGAGCCACCGTTTTAGCTTCCAAAGTTGCGTTGCAATTTTTGGAAGGCTTAGTACACGATCCGTTTTCCAAGCGGGTTGTGAAAACAGGCGATCGCATAGATATCGGCAAAGGACACGAAATCGAATTCGTGAGTGCGCCTAACCTACACTGGCCGGACACAATCTTTAGTTTTGACCGCAAAACCCAAACCCTTTACACCTGTGATGCATTTGGGATGCACTTTTGCGACGATCGCACCTTTGACGAAGATTTAGAAGCGATCGAAGCTGACTTTAGATTTTACTACGACTGCTTGATGGGTCCTAACGCTCGTTCTTTGGTGAATGCCATGAAGCGGATGAGCGAACTAGGGAAGATTAATATTATCGCCAACGGTCACGGGCCATTATTACATCACCATTTAGATGTTTTAACTGGCTGCTACGAAAATTGGAGTCAAAGACAAGTTAAAACAGAAACCACCGTTGGCATGTTTTTTGTCTCAGATTACGGGTATAGTGAGCGGCTTGGTCACGCAATTGCCGAAGGTATACAGAAAACTGGGGTTGGAGTGGAAGTCCTGGATCTAAGTACTGCCCAGAGCCAAGAAATCCAAGAACTAGCCGGGAGAGCAGTTAGCATCGTTATTGGTATGCCCCCGACTACAAGCGCCGCTGCTCAAGCTAGTATCAGTTCGCTGCTAGCTGTTGCCAAAAACAAGCAAGTGGTTGGGCTGTTTGAATGTTACGGTGGGGATGATGAACCCATTGATACACTCCGCAGAAAATTTCTCGACTCTGGCATCAAAGAAGCTTTCCCAGCCATTCGGATTAAAGAAACTCCCACTGCATCCACATTCCAATTGTGTCAGGAAGCAGGTACAGACTTGGGACAATTGCTGGTGCGCGATCGCAACATCAAGCAAATCAAATCCCTTGATGTCAACATGGAAAAGGCGCTGGGTCGGATTAGCAGCGGACTTTACATCATTACCACCAAAAAAGGTGATGTCAGCAGTGCCATGCTAGCCTCTTGGGTATCACAAGCGAGTTTGCAACCATTAGGATTCACAATCGCCATTGCCAAAGACCGCGCCATTGATTCCTTAATGCAAGTAGGCGATCGCTTCGTCCTCAACGTACTCGAAGAAGGCAATTATCAAGAACTCAAAAAGCACTTTCTCAAGCGCTTACTTCCTGGTGCTGACCGATTTGCCGGTGTGAAAACTCAAACCGCCAAAAACGGCTCCCCGATTCTGACTGATGCCCTAGCATACATGGAATGTGAAGTACAAAGCAGCATGGAGTGCAGCGACCACTGGATTTTATACTCCACCGTCCAAGAAGGTCGTGTCTCCAAAGCCGATGGACTGACCGCCATTCGCCATCGCAAAGTTGGAAATTACTACTAGGGATTAGGTATTGGGTACTGGGTACTGGGACAACTCTTCCCCAGTCCCCAGTCCCTAGTCCCTAATCTCCAGTCCCTAATCCCCAGTCCCTAATCCCTACCTCACTCAACACTTATGATCAATTCCAAGCCACGCGACGTACAAGTTTTACCAATTGCCACAAATACTAAGGCTCTGAAGGCACGTAGTTGGTCACGTCTGCGGTTTGAAATTGAATATGCACTTGAAAGAGGTACTACCTCTAATTGCTATTTAATTGAAGCTGATAAAACTGCACTCTTCGATCCACCGCCAGAAAGCTTTACCGAAATTTATTTAGAGACGTTGCGGCAGACTTTAGATTTGAAACATTTGGATTATATAATCTTAGGTCATTTTAATCCTAACCGAGTCGCAACCCTCAAAGCAATTTTAGAACTGGCACCACAGGTAACCTTTGTCTGTTCTCTTCCTGGTGCTAACAATTTGCGTGCTGCTTTCCTAGACCGTGATTTGCAAGTCTTGGTGATGCGGGGGAAAGAAACTCTGGATTTGGGCAAAGGTCATGTTTTGAAATTCCTCCCGATTCCCAGTCCGCGTTGGCCGGAAGGACTTTGTACCTACGACCAGCAAACCCAAATTCTTTACACAGATAAGTTATTTGCAACTCATATCTGTGGCGATGAAGTGTTTGATGATAATCCAGAGACACTCAAAGAAGACCAGCGTTATTACTTTAACTGTCTGATGGCTCCCCAAGCTGCTCACGTGCAAGCAGCTTTGGAGAAAATATCAGATTTACAGGTGAGAATGTATGCTGTGGGTCATGGGCCTTTGGTACGCACCGGCTTAATTGAACTCACCAAAGCTTATGGAGAATGGAGCCGTTCTCACAACGATCGCGAGATTTCTGTTGCTTTACTTTATGCTTCAGCTTACGGAAATACCGCAACTTTAGCACAAGCGATCGCTCTGGGACTAACTAAAGGTGGAGTTGCAGTCAAATCGATCAACTGCGAGTTTGCTACTCCTGATGAAATTCGCATCAACCTACAACAGTCAGATGGCTTTATCATCGGTTCTCCTACCATCGGTGGTCACGCGCCGACTCCCATTCATACTGCTTTAGGTATTGTCTTATCGAGCGGTGACAACAGCAAATTGGCTGGGGTGTTTGGTTCCTATGGCTGGAGTGGTGAAGCATTTGACTTAATTGAAGGTAAACTCCGAGATGCTGGATATCGTTTGGGTTTTGACACCCTGAAGGTGAAGTTTAAACCTGATGATGTCACTCTCAAATTCTGTGAAGAAGTAGGTACAGACTTTGCCCAAGCTTTGAAAAAAGCTAAAAAGGTGCGCGTACCCCAACAAGCTGCGACTCCAATGGAACAAGCTGTGGGTCGAATTGTTGGTTCCGTTTGCGTACTGACAGCTAAACAAGGAGAAGTATCTACTGGGATGCTAGGCGCTTGGGTTTCTCAAGCTACCTTTAATCCACCTGGACTTACAGTTGCTATTGCCAAAGACCGAGCGATCGAATCTTTAATGTATCCTGGCGGTAAATTTGCCTTAAATATCCTATCTGAAGGCAATCATCAAGATTACATGAAGCATTTTCGTAAATCTTTTGCGCCTGGAGAAGACCGATTTGCCAACTTTAGTACAGCAGTTGCGGATAACGGTTGTACTGTTCTTACCGACGCTCTGGCATATTTGGAATGCTCAGTCAACCAACGTCTGGAATGCGGCGACCACTGGGTTGTGTATGCAACTGTGGATGAAGGTAAATTACTCAAGCCTGATGCTATTACTGCCATCAACCATCGTAAAACCGGCACTCATTATTAGATATAGGATTTACACAAGCACTCCCAATGTCATTGCGACCGGAACGTAGTGTAGGGAAGCAATTCCAGAGTTTTTAGCTATTACTTTGCAAACTCACTAAACGCACTCACGTAGCTTGCTTAAGAGCAGAGGTACGCTGGTAATGACGTAAAATCGTAGTCAGTGCGTAAGTCCTGAGATAGTAAGAAGTTTGACTTAACAAAATTGCCTTAGCTTGAATATAGCCGAGGCTTTTGAGTAGAAAAATTCTCCTTTTTATTGTGGGATGGGTATCTTGCCCGTCCCAATTTTTTTGTAGCTAATCGACAAAATCTAAGCGATTTTAGACTGGAGTCTAAAGGTGTAAGTGTAGCCCATTGTAGACATTGCTAAAAACTAAACTTTAAATATTTAAGCCAAAATAGATGTTTTGCTTGCTTCTATTTACGTACTCGTGTTGTAGGGGCTGTCCATGCCCCATTCACCCTGCTGGCGTCAGGACAAACTCTAGGTGCTCAACTCAGGTACGGGAGATTTTGGCTTTGCCGACATAGAATAGGCAGTGTTTGAACCAGTCGCCTTTTTGGTGCTAACGGCAACCATCGTCTCAACAATACTCCTGGCAATGACTACCTCAAGGGTGGGAATGGCAAAGACTTTCTCAATGGCGGCACAGGTTGCCAAGTTAAGAACAGTCTGGCATCGAACTTTCATACGACTTGTGTGAGTCTCGTATTTTTGTTCGTAGATAATAAAACCCCAGGACTGGGAATTCATTCCTGGGGCTGTTATACCTGACCACCTTTACCTTTTTAATGTAAAAATCTTGTAAATACTGAAGTTTGAAAAGACATATATCTCTGTGTTTTGTCTAAATAAATTGTATGAAATTAAAATTTTGTATTATTATTAGCAACTGTTATCTCTAATCAAATAAATGACTATTAAGAGTTCACTCCAAATCAAAATTATAAACATACTTCAGGCAAAAGATATAATTCAAGTACTTATGTCTATTGTTTTAAGGGACAAAGCTTGCTTTTTTTCAATTAATAATTAACAATAAAAATATCATGATTAATACATGATTGTAGCCGAAAAAAGTGACAGAAGCCCTTACAAAAGCCTGCAAAAGCGGGCTTTTTTATATTTGTAACTAATTATAGATTGAGAACCTAAGATTAATTTTTTTAAGACTTATATTATGTCCGCTTAATCGCTTAAATATGTCGGAAACGAGTGCAATGTACCACTTGGTGCAAGCTACGCAAAGCATCTCCTAGAGAAGGAATCATAATGACTCTGCGATTACTTCACTTTGCGATCGCTGCGTACCCTACAAGTTCCGCGGCGGTACGTAATGACAAGTATTTAGCTGGACATGATATAGCCGTAGTCACATAAATTAGGACATAATGACAAGCGTGAATGTTAGGAGCAGTAATAGTTTTACCTCCTGCCTCCTGCTATATTACCCAAAATCTATCAAACTCTTATTACTAGGTGTTATTTAGCTTCTGAAAACTATAAAATAAAAAACATAACTCTAAGAATTATGTCCAAATATTTAACATTCGATAATTTATCAAAACAGAACTCATACCAAATTCGGGTAGGTTGTATTATTTCAAATGGAGCGAAAAACAATGTAGTCAATACTTTGGTAAGATTCTTTCGCTTTGCTCACAATCACAATCAATGGCTATTTGGTATCAGTAGTCAGGAGCAAGACCAGAGACGTTTGGGTTGCTCCTGTCAAAATAAAGCTATGAATTGGAGTCCGACTGGCAAATGAATAGATGGGTTTAAGACTCCATCAAATCGGAGATTTAGTAGTTTTCAACTCCTATCAAGTTCAACTAAGAATTAGCCTAATTTTTCTACTCGGAAGCCAAAGTACGTCAAAACAAGTTCAGTTGAGCCAGTGTTAACAATTTCGTGTATTTCTCCCAATTCTATTGCTACACAGTTTCCTGGAAGCAGGGGATATTCTTTACCATCAATATGAATTACTCCCGAACCAACTTCCACAAAGAAGACTTCACACATATCCTGGTGGGCGTGTGGCGGTGCAGTTTGTCCGGGAGCAAAACGCGCTTGGGAAAAGTTAGTCAGGTGAGGCAAATCGCCGTAGCGTAGCATCACCTTTTTCTTGATTTCGGGATTGTGAGAAACAGCCTCTTCTGGCAGGTTATTCAAGGAACTGGTAATCATTCGGGTCGTAAATCGTTGGATAATTCCACAATACCCCTAGAGCCATCAATTCGGACTCGTTGACCATCTTGCAAAAGCCATGTAGCACCACGAACATCCATGATTGCGGGTATTCCGTATTCACGTGCCACGATCGCACCGTGAGAAAGCCGTCCCCCAGCTTCGGCAATCAAGCCTCCAGCCCTTAGTAATAAAGGTGCCCAGCCGGAATCCGTGTAAGGTACTACTAAAATTGTATCCCGGTCAATTTCTGGTATTTCTTGTAAATTTCGCAACACCTTAACTCGGCCTTCGGTTTGCCCGTGACTAGCTCCAATACCTTGTAAAATTTGATCGGAGTAGAGGGCAGAGGGCGCTAAGGGGTGAGGAGGTGTATTGCCGTAGACTACAAAAGGTACTTGAGTAATCTCGCTATCTTGCAGGAATTGCGATCGCCTAAATTCTACTAACTCAGCCAACTGCTCAATTAAGCTGGAATCTCCACCTGCAACTAAACGCCGCACTTCATCAAAGTTTAGAAAAAAGATATCGTCTGTTTTGTTTAGCAAACCAGACTCGATCCAAATCTTCTCTAAAGCCACAAAACTCCAACGCAATTCAGCTAAAAGCCGTGAATATACTTCGGTGACTCGTCCTTTGATATCTACACGCCGCTGGACAAACCCACGTTTGCGGGTACGAAATAAGATGCTATTGTTCGCGTCTTTAATGCCTGCTTTTGGTTCGTTCTCCTGAATTAACTGGACAAACATCTGCTTAATGAGTTGGGGATTTTCCCGCCAAGTGGGAACGGAGATATCTGTTCCCACTTCACTTAAATAGCCATAATCCTGAAGCAATTCGTCAAATTCATTCAGAATCTTCTTTCCTTGGGGGGTTTGGTTTAATTGCTCAAACACATGCTGTGGCTCAAACTTAGATAATATCTGCTTGGCATCTGCGGCGATTGCAGCTAACGCTCGCAATGCTGCTATCTCTGGGGTGACGCTGCGATCGATTTGCCCATCTTTCACCCGGAAAATCGCCTGTCTGGCGGCAGCACTCAAAGGAGCCAAAATACTGTAATACGTGGCTTGATGCACCAATTCCAAGATTGAGTCAATTCTTGCCAACAGCTTGGGCGGTTCCAAGTTATTCGTCTCTTCCTGTGCCAACTGCGACAAACCAGGAATGAAGCGTTTGTGATAATCGCGTTTAAAGTCCTTTTCTAAATTTAACTCCCGCTTGAGTAACCTCCCTAGTCCGGGAAAATTCTCCCAGGTTGTCTTCCAAGACGGTTTACTGAGTTTCGTTCCTCTGGTTAAAAACTCCAGGCTTTCGGGTGGCAGTCCCATGCGGATAAAAATTTCTCCTAACAGGGATGCGTTAAAGTAAGCTCTGGAATAATGCAGAGTTGCTGTTTGGGTGAAATCTAACCCTAAAGCGCGTTCGGCTTCGCCGTTGCCGTTCGCGTAGCGTCTGGCAGAGAAGGCATCACTCAAAACTAAAGTAAAAATTTCTCCCCAAACTCCACAAGTTAAAGGACGATTTATCGACCATGTTAAGGGGTGAATTACTCCCGGAATCACTTCAGCAGCAATTTTTCGTGTCCAGATGGGTAGCAAAGTGGTGATTGGTCGAGATTGCAACACCCAAAGCGTTTGACCGTCGTAACTCCACTCAATATCTTGAGGAGTGCCATTGTAACGCTTTTCCAGTCGGAAAGCCAAATATGCAACTTGCTTGATTATTGCTTGTGGGACTCGTCCTTCACCTTCCAATTGCACAGAAGAAGAATTTTCCGTTTCAAAAACAAAAGCGCGATATTGTTCTGGTGTGACTTTTCCGGAAACGACTTGTGTCGGGCTGCCTGGGAGGGCTTCAATGATAATTGCATCACCTTGCTGGGTAATGGGATCGCGGCTGAAAGCGACGCCAGAAAATACACTCTGGACTTGTTGTTGAATCAGCACTGCCATTGCTGTTTCATTTAAACCGCGATCGCGCCGATATTGCACGGCAGACGGATGATTGTAAGAAGCTTGCACTTGAGCGATCGCTTCTTGTAATGCTTGGGGACTAGTAACATTTAAAACTGTTTGATACTGCCCAGCCGCAGAAGCGTGTTCTGAGTCTTCGCCAATGGCAGAAGAACGCACCACCAAAGGAGATAATTCTGATGGCTGGAGAAATTCCGTTAATAACTCAGGATCGTCAATTGGGGCAAGTACCCACCCCTTGGGCACTGAGTAACCCCAGCGCTTAATTTGAGATAATGTAGCTGCCTTTTCGCCGACAATCGCAGCATCCAACTCTTCATCTAAAGAAACCATTGCTCGATCGCCGCGTAAAAATTCCAACATCGCTTGCGATTCTGTTTGTGCTTCTTGGGCTGGCAGATTCATATCATCAGGAATTTTTGTGTAAATCCAGCCCATCAAACCAGCTAAGGCAATAACAGCAAGCATTCTGGGGATATCACTTAGATGCAGAAGGATGACAAACAAAGGAAATAGTAACAATACCCCAAATTTAACTACCTGTCTGGAGTGCAGAATTGAAAAGCTCATTCCTGCAAAGAAAAATACAAATATTGCCACCAGTGGGTCGTGTACTACAAATCCCCAGACGACATTTGTCGTACCTGCCCCTCTGCCTATCCAGTATCTACCGATTACCAAAGCGATCAGAGCAATTAATTCCCAAAATGAGCCTTCTGGAAAGAAAGCACGGCTGAGAAAAACTGCCGCAATCCCTTTAAAAGCTTCTGACAAAACTGCCAGAATTCCAACAAATGTACCCCCGTGATAGAAAGCCGCTGATACACTGATGTTTCCTGTACCAACTTCTGATAATTGCTTACGCTTCAGGGCGTAAGTAATCCATGCAATCAGGGGTAATCCGCCCAAGAGGGGGCAGACAATAAAAATAACTAAGATACCCCAAAGTTCAAACATTATTAGATTTTAGATTTCAGATTTAAATTTGCCATCTAAAATCTCAAAGCTCAACTCTAAAATTTTTATAAAATTTTTGATGATTATTAAGGGGCTTTGAGTAAAAATAATTCCGGATTCTGGATTTTGTATTTTTCTTTGAGGACACTTGGCGAAGACGGAAACCGTTTTTACCAGTGTCCTTGTTAGCTAATAATGGTTTTAGTTTAGTGCATAGGCGGCTTGCAGCGCCCAGATAATCAGAGCAGCGATCGACCCCAGAAGCAACACGGTAGAGATAGTGACTACTTTTGGAGAATCTGCACCCTCAAATTTCATAATTCCTCGATTTAAGTCGGACACAGCTTTGTAATCCTCCTGTTGTGTTAGGGCATCAAATATTTGTCCGTCTTGATTGTAGTCTTTCTTTTTGGGAATAACGTTAAATTCCTAATACTATTTTGTTTAAGCTTTGCAACTTTTCCATCGCCACAATTACTTACTTGTCTAGGGGAATTAGTTTTATTGATACAAAGTAGGGAGTGGGGGAATGAGGGGCACAGAGAAGATGGAAACAAATCCAAGGAGTGTGGGAGGAAAAGGAGGATGGGGAGGATGGGGAGGAAAAGGAGGATGGGGAGGATGGGGAAGAAAAGGAGGATGGGGAGGATGGGGAAGAAATCTTTCCCCCACACCTCCCACACCTCCCACACCCCCCACACTTCCCAGACCTCCTACACCCCCGACATCTCCCACACCTCCCACACCTCCCACACCCCCCACACCTGCACACTCCCCACCCGCAACCCCTCAGCACATGCCGGGAGGAGAGCATTTGCTTAGAGTAAATGCTCTTCGGGGTGACAAGTGTATTGCAACGAAGTGATAACTGCTATAACTAGTGCCTAATGACCAATGAACAAATGATAAAAATAATGCTATTTGCAATTTTGGCGGTGGTTGTAGGATTGTTTGTCCTGTTAGAGATAGGACTGCGATCGCTCTTTGGCTTTGGGAATCCCCTGATTTATGTTAGTGATGAGCAAATTGGTTATTTATTGGCTCCTAACCAGCGTACCCGTCGTTTTGGTAATCGCATTGAAATTAATCAGTATTCTATGCGAGGTAGCCCAATTACCAAAACGCCTACACCTTCTGTGCTGCGAGTTTTACTGTTAGGTGATTCTATTGCTAATGGTGGCTGGTGGACAGATCAAGATAATACAATATCTAGTTTAATAATGCGTTCTTTGGCATCATCAGCTAACAGTAATTATCCGGAAGTAGAAGTGCTAAATGCTTCAACTAACTCTTGGGGACCAAGAAATGAATTAGCTTATTTACAGAAGTTTAGCAATTTTAATGCCCAAGTAATAGTATTACTAATTAATACCGATGATTTGTTTGCAACTGCTCCGACTTCCTTACCAGTGGGACGCGATCGCAATTATCCAGATAGTAAACCACCCTTGGCATTGGTGGAAGTTTGGCAGCGTTATCTCACAAAGCAAAAGCCAATTCCAGAAATGAAAGCAGTGCATAACGAAGCAGGCGATCGCGTAGGGATTAATTTGGAAGCGATCGGTAAAATTCAACAGCTAACTCGTCAAACTAACAGCGAATTTTTGCTAGTTATGACTCCCTTACTGCGAGAAATTGGCGAACCAGGTTCCCGCGATTATGAAATTAAAGCACGCCAGCGCTTAAGCGATTTTACTAAAGCGCAGCAAATTAACTATATCGACTTTTTACCAAAATTTAATTCAAATCCCGACCCGAAAGGTTTGTTTCACGACCACATTCACCTGAACTTGCAAGGCAATCAATTTGTTAGTGAAGTTATAGAGCGATCGCTTTTAGAAATCTTAACTAAGTCCCATTCGCAGATTCTTTAGCATTGTGTCTCAAAGTTTTCAGAATTCTGATTTCTGTTTTCTTAACTTTCTCGAATCCAAAGTGCTAGTCCTCCGCCACGCCCCCGAGCTGCAATGAAATCTTCTGTTACTAAAAAGAAGGCAAAGAAGGGTAGTTTAGCTATGGGCTGGCTATAAAAATCCTCAGACTGGACTTTACCAGAGCGAATCTGTCTGTTGTACACAACACGACCGAACAAACTGATGAGTATCTGATTAAAGTCAAATGCCAATAAATTTTTCTTACCCATGTATTGCACTGGGCCAGTAAGCTTTAACAATATAGGGAGTAATTCAACCTGATTACCAATTTCGCCTTTATCTAAATCTCGTTCTAAATTTGCACTAAAGCAAATATGAATTGCAACAAATTTGGGCACATACAAACCCTTGCCTAATACAATTCCTCCTCGTTCCCTAACTTTCTTCGTACCAGTAGCAAAGCAAAGCCGCCATTTTCCTAAAAGAGATTCAAACGGATAGTTTAGCCGTTGTTGCTTGGCAGCTTTTTCTGCTTGTAACAAGGCATTTACTAATATTTCAGCACTAGGGCGTGTGTCTATTTGTCCTCGATACGCAGTCACAGACTGGGCTACCACAGTTATAAAGTCACTTGTAGATGTCAAATTAGCCGTCATCAGAGCTTGATTATTTTTTGTAATATTTCAAAAGTGCGTAGTTTCCTGCC
>JAQYWR010000014.1 GCA_029379225.1 Nostoc sp. S4
CCTTTGTGAGGGTTGGCAGCTTGCAAAAAACACTTAACGGGAAAAGTCAGGTTGATAAAAATTCCTGAATCGAATCATGCCGTACAATTTAGTGTCCTGCTTTCAGGCAGAGCTGTTGATGAATACGGAGGACAGGTTGGAGAAGGATACACACTCATCTCTGGTAGTGGTGTGCAACGAAAAATGACTATAGAGAGGGCAAAATCCCGTCTGGTAAGTGTTAATATCGAACTGCCACCCGATCTCCTAATAACTTTTTCCCTGATGACGATGGACAAATTCCTCCCCAGTTGAGGCTGCTGGCACATGAAAAGCTAATTTGATAGGTTATGCCTACTAAGGACACTTTGTTGCTGCCTTCAAACGCAAGTTTGGCATTACACCAAGTGAATGTTTGTTGGGTAAAAAGTCCCTGACGGGGCTATAGTTCCTTTTTGGGATAGACAGAACCACCACTGCTTCTCTAAACTATGCTCTATTGCAATTAATAATTATCTGTCATCAATCAGATCGTGTCGGCACAGACACAAGTCGATTGTGTGCTGACTGCAAAAGCGCAAGGAAGCTCAATTTGCTTTGGACATATCGCTAGAGATGAATTAGGCATGATATCTGAGTTTTGTTGAGTATTGTGTGAGGAGCAGTATGAAAGACTAATTTCTTTGCCTTGAAGTGCGATCGCTTTATTCTGCCCAGATTGAAAACGATAAACTTTTTATAAGAGTAGTTTTTAGCCAAACTCAAAAGGTATGGGGCAATGGTGCGATTAAAGCTGTGGCAATGGGTTGTATTAGTAATTCCGATCGCTTTCATTATTATTTTCTTACTAGTATCCGCCGGTTTGCAAATCCATGTGTGGGGCATTAATTGGATTTGGGGTGTGTTCACTCTTTTATTCGTTGGTTGGCGTTGGCTACTAGTAAAATGGACTCAACCCGCCCTACAGCAGGTAGAAGCTGTATTAGCCGAAGTCCAGCAAGAATTAGAATCGACAGCAGAAGATACAGTACTACCACCGGGAAGCGACACCACTAAGCAAGCAGAAGCAGCTTTGCAAGAAATTCTCCAAACCGCACAAAGCGATCGCCCAATTTGGGAAGATTGGCAAACTTTTTGGACGCGATGCCAAGATTTGGTTGTAGCGATTGCTCATATCTACAATCCGCAAATTCAATATCCCTTGCTAAATATCTACGTTCCTCAGGCTTACGGACTAATTCGCGGAACGGTGGACGATGTGGATCTGTGGATGCAAAAGTTATCCCCTGTGCTAAATCAGGTGACGGTTGGACAAGCATACCAAGCCTACGAAGTTTACCGGAAGTTGGAACCATCTGCCCGGAAATTCTGGAAAGCTTGGAACTGGGCGCAGTGGCTATTAAATCCCGTGGCGGCGGTGGCAAAACAAGTTAGCCAAGGTTCGAGTAACCGTGCAACTGAGCAATTATTGGTGAATTTGAGTCAATTATTGCGGGAAGCTGCCCTCAGAAACTTATGCCGACAAGCGATCGCGCTCTACGGAGGTAGCACTTTACCAATTTCAGTATCTTCAACTACACAAACTTTACCCAAAGCCAAAACCCAAACACTCAAACAAATCCTGACTCAAGCCCAACCAGCAGAGGCGGTTGCACAAAAACCCGTGAGCATTCTGCTGGTAGGACGCACGGGTTCGGGAAAAAGCAGTTTGATTAACACTCTATTTCAAGCAGATTTGGCAGCTGTTGATGTTTTGCCCAGTACCGATCGGATTCAGAATTACCAATGGCACTCTCAAAGCGGGGAAAGTCTGACGCTTTGGGACACACCTGGTTACGAGCAAGTCAAGCGTACAGATTTACGAAATTTAGTGCTTGATTATGCTGACAACGCAGATTTGCTGCTGTTAGTAACCCCAGCCCTAGATCCTGCTCTACAAATGGATGTAGACTTTCTCCAAGACGTGAAAGCGGAAATTCCAGATTTACCAGCGATCGCAGTTGTCACCCAGGTAGATCGTCTGCGTCCAATCCGGGAATGGCAACCGCCTTATAATTGGCAATGGGGCGATCGTTCCAAGGAAATTGCGATTCGCGAAGCCACTGAGTACCGCGCTAAGCAGCTGCAAAACTTCTCTAACCTAGTTCTACCCGTGGTTACAGCTGACAACAAAACACGTCGAGTCGCTTGGGGAGTAGAAGCGCTATCGTTGGGATTAGTAAATGCGATCGCCCCTAGTAAGCAACTGCGTCTGGCTCGTTTTTTGCGTAACCTAGAAGCCCGCACCGTTGCTGCTGCAAAAATCATCGACCATTACACTTTTCAAATGGCGACAACGCAGGGATTAACGTCACTGCTCAAAAGTCCCGTCCTTCAGTTTATTTCGACGCTATCAACTGGCTCTCCAACCTTGGCTTATCTGCTAGCAGAACAAATCCCCGTGGAACAGCTACCAATTGTAATTGGTAAACTCCAAATGGCCTATGACCTGTTCTCACTTTTGCATACAGGTAACTCTAACCCGCTCAATTTTGAATTGCTATCTTTGTGGCCATTGCTATTAGAAAACTCCGCTTCACCTGAGCGAAATGCTTGGGCATTTGGTCACGCTTTAGTGGAATATTGGACTCAGAATTTGACAGTGGAACAACTTAGCGATCGGTTCAAGAGCTATCTATCTACATTAAGTCAAAATAGACAGGGCAATTAAATTATGTAAGAAGATGACTTTACCTTTCTTGCTGATGAGCTTTGTTAACTACTCGCAACACCAAGAAGGGCAAACATCATCAAATAAGACACGCTTTGCAGCTTTGAGCGTAGTTGAATCTAGCTAGGGTTTGCCAAGGTTTGGCGGAGCGATCGCCTCTTGACTGAGTGCTTAAGATTTGGGCGATCGCCCCTGATAAGAGCTAAATTGAAGTAGGTAGAGTTTTGGGGTTGGTCATGCTTAAGCAACTCATTTTAGAAAATTGGAAAAGTTTCCGTTATGCAGAGCTTCCACTTGACCCGTTGACTGTTCTGATTGGGACAAATGCAAGTGGTAAATCTAATGTAGCTGAAGCTTTAGAGTTGCTCAAAAGAATAGTTAGAGGTGAGGATATTGAAGTAGCTTTAGCAGGAAATACAAGTCTTTCCTCCATTCGAGGTGGAGTTGAATGGGCTGCTCTTAAGCCTGAAACTCAATTTATATTAAAAGTACTAGTTCAAGGTGAAGATAACAATACAGATTATTTTTATAGTATTACAGTGCAAACTCAACCAAGTGTTCATATTATTAAAGAATTTCTTGAAATACAGAAAAAATCATTAAATTCTCAGGTAGAGCGTAAAATTTTAATAGATAACAAATTTTTAACTAAAAAATCATATTTATCAGAAGTTAATCACCTGTTTACACAAAGCCAAAAGCAACATGATAAATTGAAGCTGTTGCTTATTGGAAATAATAATTATCAAGATCTATTGCAAAGACTTAACACAATAGAAGAAAAGATAAATCATCAAGAGCAAAAAAATCAAGTAGCCATTGATGAGGTAGTAGAAAATATTAAAAAATCAACAAATGATCTAATTGAAAGATTTTATAAAAATGATAATAATATAAATTTGCTTAGTAATAATATTAAATTAACGAATATTCTAATTGATAAAATTAGTAATATTTTTATCTTGAATCCAGTTCCTTTTATGATGCGCGATTATTCACGCTTATCTGAAATCTTAGAAAGCGATGGTTCTAATATTGCTGGTGTACTAGCGGGATTAAACGGTGAACAAAAAGCCGAAATAGAATCAGCTCTATTAGCCTACATTAAAGATTTCCCAGAAGGTGATATTAAAAAAGTATTTGCAGAACCAGTTGGTAGACTTAAAACTGATGCGATGCTTTACTGTGAAGAAGAATGGAAACCTGGAGAGATAACACTAATAGATGCTAGAAGTATGTCAGATGGAACTCTCCGTTTTGTAGCAATTATTACAGCACTACTAACTAGACCAGAAGGTAGTCAACTAGTAATAGAAGAAATAGATAATGGTCTTCATCCCTCACGTGCAGAATTGCTGGTAAGAATACTACGAGAAATTAGTAGCAAGAGAAAAATTGATATTTTAATAACTACTCATAACCCAGCTTTACTTGATGCTTTAGGGCCAGAGATAGTTCCTTTTGTGGTTGTCGCACATCGCGATAAAGAAACTGGAGAAAGTAAACTTACTCTTTTAGAAGATATTGATAATTTTTCTAAGTTGTTCGCATCATATTCTTTAGGTGATATGACAACTAAAGGTGCGATTGAAAGAAGCCTTTCTCGTAATGAATAGTTACTTGTATGAGAAAGGTGCTACTCATTGATACATCACTTTTATGTGTTTGGTTACAAGTTCCAGGTAGAGAAACTGCGGGTAATAATGAATGGGATTATCAGCGTGTAAATCAAAAAATTGAGGCAGAAATCGCTAAATCAACAACCCTGGTATTGCCTTTAGCTACTGTTATAGAAACAGGTAATCACATTGCACAGGCTAAAACAGCAAATTCAGAAAGTAAACGTATAGCAGCCCAAAAATTTGCCGAAATCATAACTTATGCAGCTGATGAAACCTCACCTTGGGCTAAGTTTCGCGAGCAAATTGTTCTTTGGGAAGAGGAACAATTGAAAGAGTTAGCCGTTAAATTCCCCAAGCAAGCTGTAGAAAAGACTTCTATGGGTGATGCTAGTATTGTCATCTTGGGTTGGCATTATCACCAAAAGGGTTTCCATGTAGAATTTTTGACTGATGATCGCAAGCTAAAATCTCAGGAACCACCGCCCCCACAGCCACCTACGCGTCGAAGCAGTCGCAAAAAAGAGTAAAAAAAACCTTGAGCGATCGCCTTTTCACTACACTTACTACAATCATGGGTGCATCAGCAAGCTAATATAACGAAGGGTAAAAAAACCTTGAGCGATCGCCTTTTGCCTCTAACATCACGTTACCATCAGATATTGTGGAATTTCCGTGCGTAACTCGATAGCATCTATGACCGCCTCTCACTCTGAAACTCCATCTACCAAAGCCGATGCCAGTACTTTTATTTCTGACCATCGACAGGTAGACCGCAGTAAGCTAAGTCAAATGTACCTGCACTATGTCGAGACGAAGGATAAATATCCTCACGCGATGTTACTGTATCGAGTGGGAGATTTCTTTGAATGTTATTTCCAAGATGCTGTCAAACTAGCGCAAGAATTAGAATTAGTCCTCACTAGCAAGCAAGCTGGGGAACAGGGACGGGTAGCCATGTCCGGCGTTCCGCATCACGCCTGGGAACGCTACGCAACGATGTTAGTCGAAAAAGGCTATGCAGTAGTAATTTGCGACCAAGTAGAAGATGCAGCAGAAGCTACTGGTAGATTGGTACGGCGGGAGGTAACGCGCGTCCTCACTCCTGGCACTTTGCTGGAAGAGGGAATGCTCAAATCAAGTCGCAATAATTACTTAGTAGCGGTGGTAATTGCCGCAAATCATTGGGGTTTAGCTTACGCAGATATCTCCACAGGAGAATTCCTTACCACTCAAGGCAGCGATTTGGAGCATTTGACACAAGAATTAATGCGCTTGCAACCTTCAGAAGTGTTAGTTCCCACAAATGCACCCGATTTGGGTAGTTTGCTGCGTCCAGGAGAAACTTCGCCACATTTGCCAGAGTGTTTGCCGCCATCGTTTTGTTATAGTTTGCGATCGCAAATTCCCTTTGCTCAAGGCGAAGCTAGACCAAAATTATTGCAGAAATTTAAAGTGCGATCGCTCGAAGGACTCGGTTGCGACCATCTTCCCCTCGCGGTTCGTGCGGCTGGTGGTCTTCTAGAATACTTGGAAGATACTCAAAAAGAAAACCCAGTCTACCTGCAAAGACTCCGCACTTACACTGTTACTGATTATTTAATAGTAGATAATCAAACTCGGCGTAACCTGGAAATTACTCAAACTGTGCGTGATAGCACATTTCACGGTTCCCTACTCTGGGCATTAGATAGAACTAGTACAGCAATGGGTGGGCGGGCTTTGCGACGATGGTTATTGCAACCATTAATCGATATTAAAGGTATTCGGGCCCGACAAGACACCATCGAAGAATTGATGGAAAATACACCCCTACGCCAAGATTTGCGCCAGTTGTTGCGGCAAATTTATGACTTGGAACGGCTGACGGGAAGAGCGGGTTCTGGTACAGCTAACGCTAGAGATTTAGCAGCTTTGGCAGATTCCCTCTCACGCTTACCACAACTATCTCACTTAGTTACCGAAGCACATTCTCCTTTCTTGAAAGCTTTGCAAAAAGTACCATCGATTTTAGAAGAATTGGCACAAAAATTACATACCCATCTTGTAGAGTCGCCACCAATACAAATAAAAGAAGGTGGATTAATTCGTCCTGGGGTCAATTCCTTGTTAGATGACAGGAAAGTAACTGTAGAAGCAGACCAACAATGGATTGCTAATTTGGAAGTTGACGAAAGGGCGAGGACGGGAATTCCCACATTAAAGGTAGGATTTAATAAAACCTTTGGTTATTATATCAGTATTTCCCGCGCCAAAGCCGACCAAGTACCCGCCAATTACATCCGCAAGCAAACGCTGACCAATGAAGAACGTTACATTACTCCTGACTTGAAAGAACGGGAAGCACGAATTCTCACAGCGCGGGATGATTTAAATCAGTTGGAATATGAGATTTTTACAGGGTTGCGGGAAGAAGTAGCAGCACAGGCGGAAGTAATTCGCAATTTATCTCGTGCAGTCGCAGCGGCGGATGTGTTGTGTGGTTTAGCTGAATTAGCTGTACAGCAAGGTTACTGTCGTCCAGAAATCTTGTCAGGAAGAGAAATCAACATTGTTGATGGTCGTCATCCGGTGGTAGAACAGTCTTTACCTGCGGGGTTTTTTGTGCCGAATTCGACACAATTGGGTCAAGAGTCATCAGTAATTAGTCATTTGTCATTAGCGGAAGACCAAGAACAAATGACAAATGACAATCCTGATTTAATCATCCTCACCGGGCCAAACGCTAGCGGTAAAAGTTGTTATTTGCGTCAGGTGGGATTGATTCAATTAATGGCGCAAATCGGTAGTTTTGTACCAGCTAAATTTGCCAAATTGGGAATCTGCGATCGCATTTTCACCCGTGTCGGTGCGGTGGATGATTTGGCAACTGGTCAATCAACATTTATGGTGGAGATGAATGAAACAGCAAATATTCTCAACCATGCCACATCTAGGTCGTTGGTATTGTTAGATGAAATTGGCCGGGGAACGGCAACATTTGATGGTCTTTCCATTGCTTGGGCGGTGGCAGAATATATTGCAGTAGAAATTCGGGCGCGAACAATTTTTGCCACTCATTACCACGAATTAAATGAACTAGCTAGTATTTTGCCGAATGTAGCTAACTATCAAGTGACAGTCAAAGAATTACCCGACCAAATTATCTTTTTGCACCAAGTCCAACCAGGAGGCGCTGATAAATCCTATGGAATTGAAGCTGGAAGATTGGCGGGTTTACCAGCGGTAGTGATTCAACGAGCAAAACAAGTAATGGGGCAAATTGAGAAACATAGTAAGATTGCGATCGGTTTACAAAATTTGGATGGAACTGTTGATTAATTAATTATTTCTTTGCGTTGAAAGATTAGTATTTGTAAGCTGTTCCACATTTAACTTGCACCTGGTTGGATTATTGCTTAATTGCTCTATTCCTCTGGCCATCTCCTTGTTTCCCCATCTCTCCATCAGCCAAAACACATGCATTTCTGGTTTTATAGCTTATTACCAGTTGTTAGCCAATTACAATCAACTTAGTTTATTTAGGTACATCTGGTTCAATTCAAACTCGAAGTTTGCCGTCCACCTAAGCGTTGTCCTGAGGCTGTAGGTAAAACATTAATAGATATAGTTGCATAAGCACCTTGTTTTTGGCCACTTATAATCAAGCGAATGAAATCTCCTAAACCTTCAAGTAATCGAGCATTACGTAAAACACCGCAATCTACTGCTAAAAATCCTATTTCTTGTGCAAGCCCCATCACTGTTTTTCTAGCTTGCTCATTATCTCCGGCGACAAAAACAGAAACCCCATAATTTTTTAGCGGTTCAGGTGCTAATTCAAAAACTTCTTGCGCCATCGTATTAAAAGCTTTTACCACCCGTGCCTGAGGTACATCTTGAGCAAGCTTTTCGGCTAAAGATTCTACTATTGGGGGATAAGCAAATCCTTCAGGAATATCTTGATTATTACAATCAATAATAATTTTACTATCGAGAACTTCAGGATGAGAAAGCAACTGTTTGGGCATAATGCTGCGTGCTGTCCACAAAATTACATCAGCAAACGCCGCCGCCTGTTCGTTTGTACCACCTTGGGCTTTGCGTCTGGCGAACTCTGCTGTTGCTTTTCCTTTTTCGACATCACGGGAGCCAAAAAATACTTCATGCCCCTGCTCTGCCCAGAGAATACCTAGAGAGCGTCCCATGTTTCCAGTGCCAACAATTCCAATCTTCATGAGTTAACCTGATTTCACCCTAGATTGCCAAGAGATTATAGTTAAGGCAGGTGAAGTAGCCACAGAGCAATTATGACCACCAACTTACCTGTAGTCACAGAGATTGTACCAATTGTTTTGCAATTACAACCTGCGATCGCCATGAGTGACAATCAGTTTTATGATTTTTGTCAGCTCAACCGTGATTTTCGCATCGAACGCAATGCTATTGGAGAATTAGTAATTATGCCCCCTACTGGTTCTGAAACCGATGAACGCAATTTTAATTTAGTTGGGCAGTTGTGGCTGTGGACAAAGCAAGATGGTACAGGTGTAGGCTTTGGTTCCAGTGGTGGGTTTACTTTACCTAATGGTGCAGTCAGATTGCCTGATGCAGCGTGGATAAAACGCACGCGTTGGGAAGCAATACCAGCACAACTACGAAAAAAATTTGCACCGATTTGTCCGGAATTTGTGATTGAATTGCGTTCTGAGACTGATAACTTACGAATTTTGCAAGACAAAATGCAAGAATATATTGATAATGGCACACAACTTGGTTGGTTAATTGATAGAAAACAACGCCAAGTTTTTATTTATCGTCCTAATATTACGGTTGAGGTATTAGATAATCCTAAGACGCTGAGTGGGGAACCATTGCTACCTGGGTTTGTTTTAGATTTAAGTCAAGTTTGGTAAGGAAAAAGACAAAACTTTTTAAGTAATAGAGCATTGAGTCGAGATGCTTGCAAAAACTAAAAGCAGCTAGGAAGCGATGATTGACTAATCATGTCCGGTTGAATACTTATGTATTACGACTTACACAAAGGCGGGGAGAGGCAAAGAATTTTGAAGTACAAGTAATTAAGCGGTCATGATATAACTAGAGCTTAGATTTAAAAGATTTATATTTGGCACCACTAACTCGATCGCTGCGTCAACTATCTTGCTGCTAAATTACTGTATCAGTTTTCCTAGTATAGCAATTTAACATTTATATCAAATCAAATATAACCAATTATACCGACGTTGAGTAAGCAGAAATAATGACGACTCAGTTTTGGGAAAAAAGCAGAGAAACTAATCCAACTCTAATTAACTTACTATTTAAGTTTGGGCACAGACGGGTACTACTAGGTCTAAGCAAGCTTAAGGTAGCGAATCAACAGATATCGTCTTTGATTCATCAAGCTTGGTGGCATTTCAAAAAGCGTCTGCTGCCATTATTATGTCTGATATCATTCTTTGCGGTATTGCTACTCAACAGCTTTGCCCCTGCTGTTGCCCAAATACCTGCTCAACCTCGTCAAGAAATTCGGGGGGTGTGGCTAAGTGGTAATGATTTTAGCGTTTTTAGAAATCGTTCGCAGGTACAAGCCGCCATGAGCCAACTGCGGCAGTTAAATTTTAATACTGTTTATCCCGTAGTTTGGAATGATGGTTATACACAATACCCCAGCGCCACAATGCAGAAAATGGGTATTCCTTTTTTCTTCAAAGGAACAGATGGACAAGATGTAATTGCAGACATTATTACTCAAGCCCGCAGCCAAGGACTACTAGCAATACCCTGGTTTGAATTTGGTTTCATGGTTCCTCTAACTTCAGAACTGACATCTTCGCATCCAGATTGGCTCACACAAAAGCCGGATGGAACTCAAACTTCAATTAGTGCTGCGGGTGAAGTAGCGTGGTTGAATCCTTTTCATCCCGAAGTGCAAAACTTTATCCGCGAACTCGTGATGGAAGTTATGACTCTATACAATGCTGATGGCGTTCAATTTGACGACCATATGAGTTTACCTGTGGATTTTGGTTACGATAAGTACACGATTAGTCTATATACTCAAGAAACTGGGAATCCACCTCCAGCCAATCCCCAAGCCCAAGTATGGATAAAATGGCGAGCAGATAAAATTACTGCCTTCATGGTAGACCTCTACCAAACTGTGAAAGCCCGAAAACCGAATGCCATTTTCTCAGTTGCTCCTAATTACTATGATTTTGCTTACAAGCTGCAACTGCAAGATTGGCTCAACTGGGTAAGGTTGGGTATTGTCGATGAGTTGGTTATGCAGGTATACCGTAATGATTTAGAAAGTTTTATCGCTCAAATTACCCGCCCAGAAATTTTAGAAACACAACAAGTCATCCCAACTGGTATCGGTATTATGGCGGGGTTACGAAATCGCCCAGTTTCCATACCACAAATCCAATCCCAGGTAGAAGCAACCCAACAACGCGGTTTAGGTATCGGCTTTTTCTACTACGAAAGCCTTTGGGATATCGCCCCTGAACCAGCAGCGCAACGCCAGTCAGCATTTGCGGCTCTTTTTCCCAATTCAGTGTTGCGCGATATCTCTCAAAATACACCCCGCAAGCCAACTTTTGACACCATATCCTTACCTTTATATCCAAAACCTTCCCTCGGTCAACGCGTTCGCGGCTATTTTCTCGAAGTGGCGATCGCAAATGGTCAGCCAAAACGTATTTTATTAGATACAGGCTCAGCAGGGCTAAGAGTTCCGAAAGAGTTTTTAGGTAATGCTCCCATCCAAAAAACAGGTCAAAATATCAAGGAGGTCTTAAGTGATGGTACTATCCTAGAGGGAGAATTAGTTTATACTAATGTCCGGTTTGGATTGATTCCTGCCGCCGAACCTGTTCCCGTACAGGTTGTTACTAGTCGCCAATGTACTGCCCAAAAACCTAATTGTTCGGCAAAGAGTGGTGCGCCATTTTCTGGTATTATCGGTGTCAACTATTTTGAAAAGTCACTTCCCTATAACCCGTTGAGAAAATTACCAGGCAATCTGAGTAACGGATTTATCGTCATGGGAAATGGTGGTAGTAACAAAAATGGTAGTCTAATTCTCGGTTTAACTGCCCAGAATCAAGCAGGTTTCAAAATGGCTTCTTGGAGTCAACAACCCGAAATTAATGGTGTACCAGGTAATAGATGGGACTCTCGACTAGGCAAAGTTTGTTTAACTCTTGCTGGTAGTTCTGCTAAAAATTCTTGTAATAGCACAGCGATCGCTGATACTGGAACTATTAATGGTTTGACTGAATTCAAGTCAGCTTCTACAGCAGGTAAACTCAAACCAGGAGTATTAAGTTCAGCAAATACTGTGAAAGTAGGAATGAATGGTATTTTTGATTACACTGTGATACCAGGAACCCGCGACGGCTTTAATCGCTGGAATTTGAGTATCTCGCCACAAGCACAACTGAGTATATTTGTAAATCCTGGAATTGCATTTTTTGATAAATACGATGTACTCTTTGACCAAGTTAATGGAAAACAGGGTTTTCGCAGTCGGCGCTAACAAGAATTGCTCATTTTTAAAATTTTAACCCTACTGTTTGGGCAAAATAACTTAGTGAATAAATTTTGTATCACTAAGTAGATATGAAGTTAAATCTAAACTATAGAGATATGCCAGTTTTATCCTATATTCAGCGGAGAGAACTGCCATCTGCACCTGGAATTTATTATGTGGGTAATTATGATTGCCCAGTTATGTATATCGGTCTTGCACATAACTTGAAAAAGCGCCACCTAAACCATCATCGCCAAGTACAGTTTGACAACATTAAAAATGCTGTCATATACTACCGTGTTTTAGCAGAGGATGTATTAGCTAAAATCTCAAATTTAAGAGAGGTTCTAATGAGATTAGAGAAGCAGTCTATAAGTTACTACAAGCCACCTCTTAATTACACACCCGTACTAAAATCAATTTATCTTCAAGGTAAGAAGGGAGTGATTCTCCGTTTTGGACAAAATAAATTATAAACTATAGGACTAGCCCTTTCAAGGTGTGTTAGCCTACCGTATAACACACTGTACTGCCTAGCTTCACCTTATTACTTATTACCTAAAAACCTTTATAACTATAAAGTAAGTTACTAAATTTGACTTAATTTAAAATAAATAAAAATATACGAAATAAATTAAAATAAATTTAAAACAAGTTAGAGGCTATTTATAAAGTAAATCTAAAGGTGACTAATCAAATGAAAGAACAACGATAGGATACTTTTAAGATAGTGCATTTACGTAGCGTTTAATGACTCGAAAGACTTATTCTACGGACCTGAGTGACTCAGAATGGGCGATTCTAGCTCCTTTAATTCCAGCAGCAAAGTCCGGTGGACATCCGCGTACAACTGATATGCGAGAAGTATGCAATGCCATCTACTACCATTTAAAAACAGGGTGTCAGTGGGATATGCTTCCCGGAGACTTTCCTGCCAGTTCAACAGTTTACAGTTACTATCGGAAATGGCACAAACAAGGGATTTGGCAAGAATTGAACCACACACTACGTAACCAGGTTCGAGAGAAAATGGGTAGATCAGTCCAACCAACAGCGATCGCAGCAGATACTCAGTCGGTGAAAACGACTGAAAAAAGGGGGAAGTGTACGGATTTGATGGCGGTAAGCTAGTTAAAGGACGCAAACGCCAAACCATAGTTGATAGTCTCGGAGTATTACTCAAAGTTCTAGTCAGTGAAGGAAACGCCCCCCTATTGAGTGCTTGCAGCCTATGCTTTGATGGAACTGCTAGAAGAACATCCAGAAGTCTTAGATAAAGTTGAGGTAATGTGGGTTGATTCTGGCTATGACGGTGATAAGTTTGCCCTAGCTGTGTGGCTGATGATTCAAGCTGATGTTGAGGTCATGCAACGTACAGGAAAACAGTTTGAGGTTTTACCCAAACGTTGGGTAGTAGAAAGAACATTCGGATGGTTTAACCAATATCATCGTCTTAGTAAAGATTATGAACGTCTTCCCGAAATGAGTGAAGCTGCAATATACGCTGTTATGACTCGTGTTATGTTGCGTCGTCTTGTTGTCTAAAGATTTACTTTATAAATGGTCTCTTAAGTCGTTGAAATATATCATGCAACCGATAACAATTATTTTAGCTAATATAGAAAAAGCTATTACTAATACTCATGATGCAATTGCTAAGGCAACAGCACACCAAAATCTAATTCAAAATCAATATACCGAAGCTAAGAAAGAATCTGAATCTGCACATAAAAATGCTTTAGAGGCTGCTTGGAAAAGCGATCAGCACTTAGCAATGCAGGCTTTATCTCAGGAGGTAATTCAAGAAAAAATTGCAAATTTCTTCCAGTTTCAAATCAAAGAGCAAGTAGCTATTATTGAACTTCTAAATAACAACTTGTTAGCTTGGATTGAAGTAAAGACTGCGTTAGAAAAATGTATTTTGAACTTACCAATTTATAATAACACCAATAATAATACCCAATTATTAATTACATCATTTGATGAAAAAATTGAACAAAGTTTAAGTAATCAAGAGCTATTATCTGAAAATATTCTTGTTGAAAGAGTCAAAAAACTAATTTCTGAACAACAATCGATAGAAGTAGAAAAAATAAGTCTAGAACACTCTCTTGTATTAGGAGAATATTTTGGATTTTTTTTATTATCATCAAGTAGCTATGATCTTCTATCTAATGACTTAGGTATGGATAACCTAGATGGAACAGAATTATTAATGGCTATAGAAGAAGAATTTAATATTGAAATTTCTGATGCAGAAGCCGAAACCATACGGACAGTTCAAGAACTAGTTAACTTCATTTCATTCAAACTAAATAAAACATAGTCTAATATAATAAAACCTCATATATTAAGTTTAAGAATAATATAATATCATATCCGCTCAATTAACCATAATTATGAGGATCTCACCCCCAATACTCCTCGTTAACTCTTAGGGCAAGAGAACGTAGCTATAGTTAGAATGTCTATCGGTTGCATCCGAACTACTACTATTGTAAATGTGGATAGCTCCATAAATATTGCCTTCTACTTCGACTCTAGAGACTGCCGCTGTTGTGTTAACGTAATTTGAGATTTTCATAAAAATTAGGACTGAGAAATCAATCTCAGTCCCGAAAAAAAGCGGGCTAACCGCTAATGCCTGGTTAACCCGTGCAGCTTTGGGAACGCGCAGAGAAATTGTTATTGCAATACCAACTTCACATTGGCGTTTTGCAGACCGCGCTGTTTTACTTCAGCCAAGGTCTTGTTAACAGCATATTTTTGGTTAATGGAGTTAATCAACTCGGTTTGGTTGTGCTTCTTAGCGACGCCCCACAGGTCAGCGATGAGGTCAAAAGAACCATCGCTATTGCGAGACCAGCCGAGGTCATATTCGCCATCTAACACAGCAACGATGTCAGAACGAACGCGCTGACCGTTATAACCACGGACATCAGCTTCAGTCTTTACGCTGATACCGAGGTCGCGCAAAGAAGCTTTGAGGATTTCGGCATCGGTGATCTTGGTACGCAGGGTGCTAAAGTGAGACATTTGGGTTTCCTCCAATGAGAAGATTGAGAAATACGACAACGGTTTGTTTTGGGCGAAGCCGCACTTAGCAGGAGGCGGCTTTTTTCATAACTGCTAGCATTAAAGCTAGCCTTTCCCCCTGGGATGGCAGAGGAAAGCTTTTAAAACTCCATTCGCTGATATTCAGCAACGGAGGATGCTGCGGGGCGCGCTCGCTGTCTGGCCCAATCTCTCAGAGCCGTTACCTGTTCTTGCATCGTTCGAGACAGCGGCAATGTTGCCTTTAGTGCAGCAATAATATCTAGTTGGGTGAACTCCCGATCTTGGGCGAAAGCTTCGTACATCGCCGCAACGATCGCTTGCTCAATTTCTGCTCCAGAAAAGCCATCGGACATCTTAGCTAGTTGCTCAAGGTCAAATCGAGAGATGTCTTCGCGGCGTTTGGTTAGGTGAATATTAAAAATATCTTGGCGTTCTTCTGGAGTTGGCAAATCTACAAAGAAAATTTCATCAAAGCGTCCCTTCCTCAAAAATTCTCCAGGTAACCTTTCCACTCGGTTGGCGGTTGCCATCACAAATACTGGAGATTTTTTATCTTGCATCCATGTTAGGAAAGAACCGAAGATTCTGCTAGAAGTCCCCCCATCAGAATCAGAGGAGCCAGCACTACCAGCAAAAGACTTATCTAACTCGTCGATAAACAATATTGCTGGGGAAATAGATTCTGCTGTTTTTAGAGCGTTACGCAAGTTTGCTTCACTTCGTCCCACCATTGAGCCATCGTAAACTCGCCCCATGTCCAAGCGCAATAGTGGTAAACCCCACAGGCGAGAAGTAGTTTTGGCAATTAATGACTTACCACAACCGGGAACCCCTAGAATTAACATCCCTTTTGGTTGAGGCAAACCATATTCTCTCGCTCTTTCTGTGAATGCGTTAGAACGCTGCTTGAGCCATTTTTTTAACTCCTCTAAGCCACCAACAGCATCAATGGTTTCATCCTCTTCAATGTACTCTAAGATGCCATTGCGCCGAATTAGTTGCTTTTTCTCAGATAAAACTATATCTACTTCATCTTCTGTCAAGCGCCCCGTAGTTACCTGCGCCTTTCGGTAGACTTTCTCAGCTTCATCTTTAGTTAAACCTAAAGCTGCCCTAAGAAGTTTTTCTCTAGCCTCCGTGGTCAAGCGCCGTCCACGATTTTGGTCTAGATGATAAGTTAGTACTTTATTTAACTCAGCCATATCTGGCAGGCGAAAGTCGAGGACTACAACTTCCTTTTCCAATTCTATAGGTACTTGCTGCATTGGTGACATCAAAATGATGTTCTTCTGTGTACCTTTAAAGCTGGCGATCGCATCGCGTAACGATCTGGTAGTTGCAGGCGCATCAATAAATGGATGTAAATCTTTAAGAATAAATATACTGGGTTCTTTTTGCCGGATGATCCACTCAATCGCTGCCTCTGGAGATACGGTATTATGTTGGGTGACATTCCTGGGTTGACCGTACTCCACAATGCCGTGTGTTACTGTCCAAACAAATACCCGGCGCTGGGGCTTTAACGATTGGGCGGTCGCGGAAATTGCTTGCTCAGCCCGCTCTTCCTCGGAGGTCACAAGGTAGATTAAAGGGTATTGAGCTTGAATTAGGATATTGAGCTCTTCTTTCATACATCGACCTACTTGAGACCTTATAGAGACAGTAGAGACATTGCTTTTGGTAAAGGCAACCGAATGATGAAATAGTCATTCATCATTCCTATCTAGCAAGGAACCAACTCTTCCTCACCCTTGGGATGGGTTTCATCTTCATCCATTTCATCAATGGAAAGATGCTCTTGACCGACTACTGCTGGTTGATTGCCCAAAGTAACCAGTTCCCCATCACGTAAGACTAGTGAACTATCACAAGTTGGGCAGGAATAGACTCTATGAGTCCGCCCATAAGATGAAGCTTCTACTTCATCAACTAATTCTGAATTAGACAGGTAAAAAACGAGGGCACGTTCGGCAAGTTCTGACATATGTTGGCAATCAACTGCCGAACGAATCTTCAGTTTTCTGTGCAACTCTGGCGATAAATACAAAGTGACCTTTTGCTTAGTTTGCGTTTGCATATAACTCTTTAACGGTCTTACCCGGGTATGTATATCAAGTTATCGGTTCTCCTATTTCTTGTCAAGACGGTAAAACGTTTTGACGGCAGTTTCGTTACATTTATTTACACTCTCAGCTTAGATGGTGTTGATAACTAGTCATGCTGAGATTTTTCTAGTAACTGAAATTACTGATGAAGCAATGATTGCCTGATTTGGCTTATTTTTTAATTACTTGGAGTGTCAGAGGATTAAAATTGAATACCTTTCCAGTTGTAAACAACTGATAGCCACAAGAGATGCCAGCGAATGACACTAACATCGAAAAAAGTGACACTGAGCCGATTACAACACCACTAGCGATGAATAGAGCGATTCCTATGCCAATTAGCACCCATCCGAGTTTCTGATAATCGCGCTCACCCCAATTGAGAGCTACTATACCTCCAATACACAGTAAAATCCCAGGTGTGCTGCGTAAGTAAACGCTCACATAAATACTTGTACTTAAAAATGTAATTCCTGCGAGGATTAGTCCTAAACCAATAAGCTTACTAGCATAAATTACTCGGTCTTCCTCTTGTTTAGTGGTAGTTGGTGGTGTAATTTTTGTTGGCGTAGAGTTTGGTGTAGGATTTTTTATGGTAGATGAAGAGTGTTGCTGCGCCCTAAACATGAAGCTTATTTTATCTCCCTGTCCAAGCGAAACTCTGTCTCCTGAATGCAGGGGACAAAAAACTTGAGGTTGAAGTTTTCTGCCGTTAACATACGTACCGTTAGAACTGCCCAAATCGGAGATATGGTATTCATCGTTATTTATCCAAATTTGGGCGTGGATGCGAGATGCCACATCCGAATCTGGTAAGCCAGAAACATCGATATCTGGTGGTTTTTGGTCATTTGGCTTGCCGATGCAAATTAGAGAAAGATTTGCTGGAAATCGCAAAGATGTGTTGGTTTGGAGGTGAAAAAGCTCCAAAGTTGGCTCAGGTGGCTGAGATGCACTGTACATAAATTGTGTGATTAAGCACTTTTGGTTAGCTTCTCTACTGATAACTAAAAAGAGAATAGTAAATATTCTGAAAGAATCTTGAATTTTTCATGAGAGCCTGTAAAGTGCAGTTTATTTAGCAGCCTTTCGGTTTGGGAATAATAACTCGTAAATTGGCGAAGGTATTGATTTAAGTTTCTGGTATTTCTATAAAATCAGTGACTTTGGCAAAATGCGTAATCTAAATGGCTACTGCTAATAAAACCCGGAGTTTGGGGCAAAAAATTTATCGGTTTGGTTTTGGCGTTAGCAGAGCCATTGCCTTGTTGATAATCGTATGTGGTTGTACTGCGACTGATTTTAACGCCGAAGCGATCGCCTGGAAAACTTATAGCAACTCTCGTTATGGTTTTGAGTTTCCATATCCCAGTAATTGGACTTCTTTGCCAGCTCCAGAAAATGATGATGGAATTGGGTTTATTTCACCGCAGAATAACTCAGTGGAAATTCGTGGGTGGGCAAGTCAACAGTTGCCAAATTCGATAGACAAAGACCCAGAGTCTGGGAAAAAGATAAAATCGAACTTTCAGACTGCTCAAGGAATATCTGGAGTGTTGGTTGTAGAAGTGGCTCAACAAGTAGGTTCAATGACACTGACACTAACTCATAATCAAGTGAAATACTACTGGCAAGGACGAAGCAACAGCCAAGAATTTCCAAAGTATTACCGTTTGTTTTATTACATTGCCCAGCATTATCGGATTCCAAAGTCTTGAGTTATCGGGTATGGGAGATGGGGAGATAGGGAAAGAATTTCACCCTATCACCCTACCACCCCACCACTCCTAACTCCTAACTCAGCATTCCCTGTTTGCCCCATGCCCAAAATCCACATTTCTCTGAGAATGATGATTGAGAGGGGACACAAACCTGATAGATTTAGCTATCAGCGAGTAAAAACTGGTGAAGATGAAAGTCCTGGTTATTGGTGGCGATGGGTATTGCGGTTGGGCAACTGCTCTTTACCTTTCCAATCGAGGTTATGAAGTTGGAATTTTAGATAGTTTGGTGCGGCGGCACTGGGATAATGAACTTGGTGTTGAAACTCTGACACCGATCGCACTTATTCACCAACGCCTCCAGCGCTGGCAAGATTTGGCTGGTAAATCTATCGACCTGTTCGTTGGCGATATTACTAATTACGAGTTTCTCAGTAAAGCATTACATCAATTTCAGCCAAATGCCATAGTGCATTTTGGCGAACAGCGCTCGGCTCCATTTTCGATGATTGACCGCGAACATGCAGTTGTCACCCAGGTAAATAACGTAGTCGGTACCTTGAACTTACTATATGCTATGCGTGAAGATTTCCCAGATTGTCATTTGGTGAAATTGGGGACAATGGGTGAATACGGTACGCCCAACATTGACATCGAAGAAGGGTACATCACCATTGAACACAATGGACGCAAGGATACTCTACCTTATCCCAAGCAACCTGGTTCAATGTACCATTTAAGCAAAGTCCATGATAGTCATAACATCCACTTTGCTTGCCGGATTTGGGGATTGCGAGCAACAGATTTAAATCAGGGTGTGGTTTACGGCGTCTTAACCGAAGAAACGGGGATGGACGAATTATTAATTAATCGGTTGGATTATGATGGCGTGTTTGGTACAGCACTGAACCGTTTTTGCATCCAAGCAGCGATTGGACACCCGCTTACCGTTTACGGCAAAGGTGGACAAACTCGCGGATTTTTAGATATCCGGGATACAGTCAGATGTGTGGAATTAGCGATCGCCAATCCTGCTGAAGCAGGAGAATTTCGCGTATTTAACCAATTTACCGAACAATTCAGCGTTGGTGACTTGGCATTAATGGTGAAAAAAGCTGGGAATGCAATGGGATTGAATGTAGAAATCAATAACCTAGATAATCCCAGAGTCGAAAAAGAAGAACATTACTTTAACGCTAAAAATACCAAATTACTGGATTTAGGTTTACAGCCCCATTTTCTCTCTGATTCTTTACTTGATTCTCTGTTAAACTTTGCAGTCAAGTATCAAAAACGAGTTGATAAAAAACAAATTCTGCCTAAAGTTTCTTGGCACAGAAGTTAGAGTTTACCCTACGTGCGGCTGATAACAGAACCTTATTTGACTCAAGTAAATCGCTGGCCGAAAACTGGTCGCCATATTTTAGCACAATATGACGACCAGTCAATTGTTGTTTATCAGGCTTATCGTACGATTATTGGTGACTTTGCCGCTACCCACGGTTATTTTGGTGGTGAGTTCAGTTTTGACCGGATGAGTTGGATCAAACCTAACTTTCTGTGGATGATGTATCGTTCTGGATGGGGTACAAAAACTGGGCAAGAGGTAGTGTTAGCTATTTGGATTAAGCGTTCGGCTTTTGATGAAATTTTAAAGGCGGCTGTTCATTCGAGCTTTGTTCCAGAACTTTATCTCGACACAAGTGCGTGGCAAACAGCACTAAAGCACTCACAAGTTCGCTTGCAATGGGACCCAGACCATAACCCATTGGGAACAAAATTAGAACGACGCGCTATTCAGCTAGGGTTACGCGGTCAAGTCTTAGCTACTTACGCCAAAGATTGGATTTTAAATATCGAGGACATCTCAGACTTTGTACAAAAGCAGCGGCAAAATATTAAGTCTGACTGTACACAATTGATTACACCACGGGAGACAGTTTACTCTGTGTTTAATAGCGAAACGCAAGAAAAGCTGAGATTAGCTGCCTGGACTGAATAATTTTTTTATGAGAATTGCTTTATTCACCGAAACCTTTTTACCCAAGGTTGACGGGATTGTAACGCGCCTGCGCCACACCGTTGACCATCTACAACGCAATGGTAATCAAGTGCTAGTGGTTGCCCCTGAGGGAGGAATCGCAGAACATAAAGGCGCTAAAGTTTATGGCGTTACTGGCTTTCCTCTGCCATTGTATCCAGAATTAAAAATGGCACTTCCCCGCCCAGCCATTGGTTACGCCTTAGAACAGTTTCAGCCAGATATTATTCATGTCGTTAATCCAGCAGTTTTGGGTTTATCTGGGATATTTTACAGTAAAATCCTCAAAATCCCCTTAGTCGCGTCTTATCATACCCATTTACCCCAGTATCTTCAGCATTACGGCTTGGGGATGTTAGAAGGACTGCTTTGGGAACTACTCAAAGGCGCTCATAATCAAGCAGCTTTGAATCTGTGTACCTCCACAGCGATGATGGAGGAACTGTCAGCACACGGTATTGAACGGGTAGATTTATGGCAGCGTGGGGTGGATACGGAATTATTTCATCCCGATTTAGCTAGTCTAGAGATGCGATCGCGTTTATCGCAAAATCATCCAGAAAGCCCCTTACTACTTTACGTTGGGCGTCTTTCTGCTGAAAAAGAAATTGAGCGCATCAAACCAATTTTAGAAGCAATTCCCGAAGCGCGATTAGCATTGGTTGGGGACGGTCCGCACCGCCAAGCACTGGAAAAACACTTTGCTGGGACAAACACTTATTTTGTTGGGTATCTTATAGGACAAGAGTTAGGTTCTGCCTTTGCCAGTGCTGATGCCTTTATTTTTCCTTCCCGAACTGAAACACTAGGCTTGGTACTACTAGAAGCAATGGCCGCTGGTTGTCCGGTGGTAGCAGCCCGTTCTGGAGGAATCCCTGATATTGTCACAGATGGAGTTAATGGATATCTGTTTGAGCCAACAGCAGATGTTCAAGGAGCATTGGCCGCTACTGTCCGCCTCTTAGAACAGAAACAACAACGAGACATCATCCGTCAAAATGCTCGCCGGGAAGCAGAAACTTGGGGTTGGGCAGCTGCTACTTGCCAGTTACAAGATTACTACCAAAAGGTCACATTTTCTCAACAATTGACAAAATAGGGGAGTAAGTGCGAGCGATGGCAAATTGCGTACTGAAGATTAGATATAAAGTATAATTCAGTTCCTAGTCCTAATCCTCAATATCTACACCCCAGTCTCTAGCACCCAATCCCTAGTACCCAAAATTACCATGACACTCCCTAACCCTGGCAGCGTCTTGGCTACATTAACTGAACTGACTCAAGTTAATCGTACTCACGCCCTACTGCGTCGCGTTAAAGATTTATCTGTTAATGAATTTGTTTGTTTACTCGACTTCATAACGGCTGAATTTCAACAATTTCTTAGAGCCATTGAACTAATTAATAATGAAGCTCTAGAAACGATGTTGGAGAAAGTCCTAGAAGCGATTACGCTTAAAATAGGTCAAATTCTCCAAGCAGAACACACAGCTATTTTTTTAGTTGACCATGACAAAGGTCAACTTTGGTCAAAAGTTCCCCAAGATAATACTCAAAAATTCTTAGAAATTCGTACTCCTATCACAGTAGGTATTCCCGGTCATGTTGCTAGTACAGGTCAATATCTAAATATATCCGAAACTTATACTCACCCCTTATTCAGCCCTGAATTAGAAAAACAAATGGGCTATAAAATTCACAATATTTTATGTATGCCAGTTGTTAGTAGTAAAAACCAAACTGTGGCGGTGGTACAACTAGCAAATAAAACTGGAAATATTCCATTTAATTATGATGATGAAGAACGTTTTCGAGATTTCGCTGCTTCTATTGGAATTATCCTAGAAAGTTGCCAATCTTTTTATGTAGCGGCTCGCAATCAAAGAGGAGCAACGGCTTTGTTGCGGGCAACTCAAACACTAGGGCAAAGTCTGGACTTAGAAGCAACTTTGCAAATAGTCATGGAGCAAGCTCGAATTTTAATGCAAGCAGACCGCAGCACGCTGTTTTTATATCGTAAAGAAATGAGCGAACTTTGGACAAAAGTAGCGGCGGCGGATGGCATAAATTTAATAGAAATTCGCATTCCTGCTAACCGTGGCATTGCTGGCTATGTAGCTTCTACTGGTGAAGCCCTAAACATTCCTGATGCCTATAAAGACCCCCGGTTTGACCCGACTACAGATAGAAAAACTGGGTATGTAACTCGCAATATTTTGTGTTTGCCAGTCTTTAATTCAGCAAATGAATTAATTGGTGTAACGCAATTAATTAATAAGCAACAAAGTAGTTTTACTGCCTCTGATGAAGAGTTTATGCGGGCTTTTAATATTCAAGCAGGAATTGCTTTAGAAAATGCTCGGCTGTTTGAAAATGTGTTGTTAGAAAAACAGTATCAAAAGGACATTCTGCAAAGTCTCTCTGATGCTGTAATTTCTACAGATATGGCAGGAAAAATCGTCACAATTAACGATGCAGCATTAGAGTTATTGGGTTGTCCCATAGGAGATGCTAATACTAAAAGCAACAAACTTTTGTGGGAACAAAATTTGATTGGTCGCCGAGTTTGGGAAGTTGTGCCGATTGAAAATCTACAAATGCGGTTAGAAGATAGTTTAAAAACTGGAGCTAAACATTATGTGCCAGAGCAAAGTTTGATAGTAGGACTGTATCAAGTTATGAGCGCTGATTGCCGAGTGCTGAATGAAACTCAGGACTGGGCACTCAAAACTCACTACTTAAGTTTAGCAGTACGCGATCGCCATAACCCCGATATTTTTATTCCTTGGAATCAACCCCTAACTCCCAAATCTGAGTTTCTCACATCCGCTGGCGTGCAAATATTAGAACGCAGTATCAATCTTACTGTTAATCCCTTGACTAACCCAGAAGGCGGGGTTCGGGGTGGTTTGGTGGTGTTAGAAGACATTAGTCAGGAAAAACGCATGAAAACCACCATGTCTCGCTACCTGACACCCCATGTAGCCGAACAAGTTATGGCTTTGGGGGAAGATGGCTTAATGGTGAGCGAGCGCAAGGAAGTAACCATTTTATTTTCAGATATCCGTGGCTATACAACACTTACGGAAAATATCGGTGCAGCCGAAGTGGTATCGCTGCTGAATCAGTATTTTGAAACAATGGTAGAGGCGGTTTTTAACTATGAAGGGACCCTCGATAAATTTATTGGTGATGCTTTAATGGCGGTATTTGGTGCGCCGCTACCACTGACAGAAAATCATGCTTGGAGGGCTATACAATCTGCTTTAGATATGCGACAACGCTTAGAGGAATTTAACCAGCGACGAATTATCCAAGCACAGCCACAAATCCGTATTGGTATTGGGATTAGTTCTGGGGAAGTAGTTTCGGGTAATATTGGTTCTCGCAAGCGCATGGATTATACCGTAATTGGTGACGGTGTGAATTTGAGTTCGCGCTTGGAAGCAGTAACTAAGGAATATGGTTGTGATATTATTCTAAGTGAATTTACCTATCAACTTTGCAGCGATCGCATTTGGGTGCGTCAGTTAGATAGAATTCGAGTCAAAGGCAAGCACCAAGCAGTGAATATCTACGAGCTAATTGGCGATCGCAGTATTGCCCTAGATACCAACACTCAAGAATTTTTGTTTCACTATCATACCGGACGCTCGGCTTATCTATCGCGTAACTTTTCGCAAGCGATCGCTTGTTTTGGAGCTGCTAACCGCATCAAACCCAAAGACCAAGCTGTGAATATACATTTAGAACGTGCTTGTAATTACCTACAAACCCCACCTCCAGAGTCTTGGGATGGTGTCTGGACAATGCTTGCTAAGTAGTTATTCGGTGTTGAAAAAGCAAGGGTTACACAGGGGTACATAGAGGGGAAAGACTGCTCCCTCATCCCCCGGTTGGTGAGTTTCGACTACGCTTAACTACCGCCAAGTCGAACCACATCTCCCTCGTCCCTGCTTCAATCTTCAACCTCCCCATTATTCTGAAAAGGATCTTCGCCAATTCTCAATTCTTTTTTTGAGCGTTTCAACTGTTTCCATAGATCCTTTATTTGGTCGTAAGCTTCATCTGGAGGCAGTTTTCCACCTGTTTCTAAGTTGCAAATGTAGCTTACTTTTTGGGCGAATTCCTGTAGATTCGCGTTAAAAACTAAGTTTTCTGGCTTAACTTGACCGTAGTAGCGACCACGAGGATAGAGAAAATCATCCTTATTCACTATTTCTCTCCATTTATTAAATTCTCTTTTGTTTGAATTTTGGAAGCTGAATCACTAGTTACCCCAATCTTTGCTCTTATGAGAGTAGGGAAACTGAATCTTTAAACTCCATTTCCAACCGTTGATGTAGAAATTGGTCGATTCAGATATTGAAGCTAGAGGATAAAGCTTAAAATACTTCCACCGTAAACTTTACAAATAAAGTCCCTGTCAAAGTGACTAGAGAGAATATTTAACTTTCCTCCCATTGTCAATTTATCTCATCTTAATTTATGAAATTCAGATTGTAATTAACTTCGCTAAAAACCCTTATCTACTCAGTATTAATATATACTAAACTTTTACATGATTATCTTTGCAAAAATAATTACCAGTAAATTCTCAACTAATAAATTACACATAAAAAACTTACTACTTACTAAATTCAATTGTCTTCTGTTAAAAGTTAGAGATTGAGTTGTGAATCTTTAGTAATCGGCTTCTGACCACTAACCATTAATCCAAAAACTAGACTTTTAAACTATTTTCAGTATTTATAGGCAAGAGTTGAATCCAAGGAGTAGAGAGTCATACAATTTTGGATTTGAGATTTTTCTTTCAATCTAAAATCCAAGTTGTGCTCAAAGCGCATTTTGATGCTTTTAAACTTCCCAAACTTACCTTGCCAGACTACTAATCCCTAGTCTCCAATCCCCGATCGCTAATGGTTAATAACTAAAGATAAAATGGTTAAGCCTCAAAGGACAAAAATTGTCCATCGCCTAGAACTTTACCTGCCACTATGTTTGTTAATTCTAAGCTATACGAAGGGAAAGCGAAAATTCTTTATACAACGGACGAGCCGGGAGTCTTGTTGGCTGATTTTAAGGATGATGCCACGGCGTTTAACGCGCAAAAGCGTGGCAGTATTCAAGGAAAAGGAGAAATTAATTGTAGCATTTCCAGCCAGCTTTTTAAACAGTTAGAGGCAAATGGTATAAAGACTCACTTTATCGATAGCCCTGCCCCGAATCAGATGCGGGTAAGAGCAGTAAAGATTTTGCCTTTAGAAGTAGTGATTAGAAATATTGCTGCTGGTAGTCTGTGTCAACAAACAGGGTTACCAGTGGGTACAATTCTGAAACAGCCTTTGGTAGAGTTTTATTACAAAAACGATCAATTAGGAGATCCTTTGTTGACACGCGATCGCCTGTACCTGTTAGAACTAGCCACGCCGGAACAAGTCGATGCAATTACACATCTAGCATTGCAAATCAACGAGTTTCTCGGTGGCTTTTGGGAGCGGTGCGGCATTACCCTAGTGGACTTCAAACTAGAATTTGGTTTGGACTCACAACAGCAGTTGCTCTTGGCAGATGAAATTAGCCCCGACACCTGCCGTTTGTGGGATACAGCAGAACAAGACTCAAACCGCCGTGTAATGGACAAAGACCGCTTTCGTCGCGATTTAGGCAATGTAGAGGATGCTTACCAGGAGGTTTTACAGCGAGTACTAAAAGCAGTAGAGAGTAATAATTAAATGGAAAATGGGGAAAAATCAATTAAAGTGTGGATTGTCATTTATCATTTGTCCTACGTCCTTTGTCATTTGTAAAAAACCAATGACCAATGACTAATGACAAATTTGTGATGGTGTGTGTGGTTGTGAAGAGGAATCATAAGTAAAATGCGTTTATCTCCCGTATTGCTGACAGCAGTAGCAATTACAGTGCCTTTGTACGGCTCACCGAGTGCGAATGCACAAACTGCCAAAACTTCAAAACAGACAACAGAAGTTTTGACACTAGAAACTAATCAGCAGCCAGAAAAAGACACTGGTCAGATTGACTCTAGTAACAGTCAACAAACTCGACCCAATCCCACAGAGGTTGCACAAGCGGAGCATCTCCAGTCCCGTGTTGTCGCAGTTTTCCCTGGTAAAAAAACACCAGCGATGTCTGATAAGAGGCCCTTCTCTACGAGAGGCTGCGCCAACGGGTTCGGGGATGACGCTCTTAAGGTCGCTAACGCTGGGCTAACGCAAGACGCTCGTTCGCGTAGCGTCTCTGACAGGAGAAGACTCACTACCGCTGACGCTCGAAGACTCGCTAACGCTGCGCTAACGCTAACGACAGGAAGCAGAGCCACTCCGGTCTTGGAGTCTCCCCAAGTGGAGGATGTGGCGTCCAAGACTGCGACCCCCTCACCGCTTTGCGTCTACGCCACGCCAGAGGCGATAGTACCAACCACAACACAAACAACGGCACAAACCCCTCAAACAAATCCTAACCCTACTCAACAGCCATCTCCAACCCCAGACCTCCCATTCCCAGATATTCAACAACCAACGCCTTCTCTTACTCCTGGGACTACTCCAGCCCCAGAGAATACTAATCCCCCTGCAACAGAACCTTTATTACCCACAACTCCAGGAGATACTCAACAGCCATCTTCTACACCCGACATTCCCCTCCCAAATAATCAACAACGAACACCTGCTCCAGCCCCCAGCACTACTCCAGAAAATACACCCGACATTCCCCTCCCAAATAATCAACAACGAACACCTGCCCCAGCCCCCACTACTACTCCAGAAAATACACCCAACATTCCCCTTCCAGATAATCAACAACGAACACCTGCCCCAGCCCCCACTACTACTCCAGAAAATACACAACCTAGCGCAGCCCCAGAAACCACCGATCCCCGCGTACTGGTGTCGGAAGTAGTAGTTAGGTCGCAGGCTGGGCAACTAGCACCAGAATTGGAAGAACAAGTTTACAGAGTCATTCGTACTCAACCAGGACGAACAACAACCCGTAGCCAACTGCAAGAAGATATTAATGCCATCTTTGGTACTGGCTTCTTCTCGAATGTCCAAGCAACCCCAGAAGATACCCCTTTGGGAGTACGGGTGAGCTTTGTGGTACAGCCTAACCCCGTCCTGACTAAGGTACAAGTGCAAGCCAATCCTGGCACCGGTGTTCCCTCGGTATTACCACCTAATACTGTAGATGAAGTATTTCGCGACCAGTATGGTAAAATCCTGAACTTGCGTGATTTACAGGAAGCGATCAAGCAGTTAAACAAGCGGTATCAAGACCAAGGTTACGTACTAGCCAACGTAATTGGAGCGCCTCAAGTCTCTGAAAACGGAGTTGTTACCTTGCAAGTAGCAGAAGGGGTAGTGGAAAACATTCGAGTCCGGTTCCGCAATAAAGATGGTCAGGAAACAGACGAGAAAGGACAACCCATTCGCGGAAAGACACAGCCTTACATCATTACACGAGAATTGGAATTAAAGCCAGGACAGGTATTCAACCGCAACACAGTTCAAAAAGACCTACAGCGCGTGTATGGACTAGGACTGTTTGAGGATGTGAATGTCTCCCTTGACCCTGGTACTGACCCCAGTAAGGTAGATGTAGTTGTAAATGTGGCTGAACGTAGTAGCGGTTCTATTGCTGCTGGGGCAGGGATTAGTTCTGCTAGCGGACTTTTTGGTACAGTCAGCTATCAACAGCAAAACTTGAATGGCAGAAATCAAAAACTGGGAGCCGAAGTACAGGTGGGAGAAAGGGAACTGCTGTTTGACCTGCGGTTTACCGATCCCTGGATTGCGGGAGATCCTTACCGGACTTCCTACACAACTAATATTTTTCGCCGCAGTTCCATTTCGCTGATTTTTGATGGACAAGATCAAGATATAAGAACGTTTAACCCAGATAATCCCGCAGATACAGACGCTCAGGATCGCCCCCGTGTTGTCCGTCTAGGTGGTGGTGTCACTTTTACCCGTCCCCTATCCTCCAATCCCTATAAAAGTTCAGTGTGGACTGCCTCCGCAGGTCTACAGTATCAACGAGTTACCACTCAAGATGCTGATGGCAATATCAGAAGAACAGGAGCGCTATTTGACGATGATGGTAATCGTATCAGTAACGAAGAAGTTCCATTGAGCTTCTCTGGTACAGGTCAGGACGATTTATTACTGTTACAACTGGGAACACAGCGCGATCTCCGTAATAATCCTCTCCAACCCACTAGCGGTTCTTATCTCCGCTTCGGGGTCGATCAGTCAGTACCCATAGGTGAAGGTAATATTTTACTTACGAGATTACGCGGTAGCTATAGTCAATATTTCCCCGTACAGTTGATTCGCCTCAGCAAAGGGGCACAAACCTTAGCATTTAATCTCCAAGCAGGAACTATTTTTGGTGACTTGCCTCCCTACGAAGCTTTTACCCTTGGTGGTAGCAACTCGGTTCGTGGTTATGACGAAGGAGCATTAAGCAGTGGACGTAGTTATGTGCAAGCATCTGTTGAGTATCGGTTTCCAGTTTTTTCTGTAGTTAGTGGCGCACTATTTTTTGATATCGGTAGTGATTTGGGAACCACTACCAGACCAGCAGAAGTACTGAATAAAAACGGCACTGGCTATGGTTATGGCGTTGGGGTTCGCGTCCAGTCTCCTTTAGGGCCAATTCGTATTGACTACGGTATCAATGATGACGGTGATAGCCGAATTAATTTTGGTATTGGCGAAAGGTTTTAATTTGTGATTGGTCATTGGTCATTAGTTATTAGTAAATAACAAAGGACAACTGACAAATGACAATTCTCTTTCGGAATTAGCTTGCTAATTTTGACATTTGCCTCAATACTGTTCCGATAAAGGGATTAATCATATTTATCAGCGAATCTCAGGGGTTTTACCAAAACAGACTATGAACGATACTCAACCAAATATATTGATTGCTCTATGCAACAGCACACTCTAGCAGGTAAAATCACCCAAACTGGAGTGGGACTGCATAGCGGTGTGACTACACAAGTGCGGATACTACCAGCCCAAACTAGTAGTGGACGCTACTTTGTTAGGGTAGATTTACCGGATATGCCAATAATTCCAGCCCAAGTTGCGGCAGTTAATCATACTGTTCTCTCAACTCAATTGGGTAAGGGTGAGGTATGTGTTCGCACAGTAGAACATTTGTTGGCAGCGCTTTCAGGTATGGGTGTAGATAACGCTCGGATTGAAATTGATGGGCCAGAAGTGCCACTTTTGGATGGTTCGGCAAAGGTGTGGACAGCGAATATTGCCCAAGTTGGCTTAGTATCACAAGTGATTGACAACCGAGAACCCTTGGCTATTAAACAACCTATATGGGTTTATCAAGAAGATGCCTTTGTATGTGCCCTGCCAGCAGCCGAAACCCGCTTTAGTTATGGTATTGATTTTGACCTGCCTGCTATTGGGAATCAATGGTATAGTTGGTCACTAACAGGTGAACTAGGAGATGTTTCTGCTAGCTTTGCTGCGGAAATTGCTCCTGCTCGTACTTTTGGGTTACTACATCAAATTGAACACTTACAGAAAACAGGGTTAATTAAAGGTGGTAGTTTGGATAATGCACTGGTTTGTGGTCCCGAAGGGTGGGTAAATCCACCATTAAGATTTGCAAATGAGCCAGTCCGTCATAAAATCTTGGATTTAGTAGGAGATTTAAGTTTACTAGGAAATTTTCCTGTTGCTCATTTCTTAGCGTATAAAGCCAGCCATAATTTACACATTCAACTGGCAAAAGAAATTTTAAATTTGGGATTTTGCCAAAAGTGACGACTCGGCAGTTTTTGCCTATAGCGTAGCGTTAGCGGAAGCGTCACTTTTGAAGACAGGTTTTGGATCGAATCTGAAAGCTGGAAATCCTAGATAAATGAGAGTTTCAATGTACACCTACTAAATAACCAGATTAAAAATCAACTACACGGCTAATGTCAATCCTTACTCAAGTGAATAGCAGCGATCGCACCATACCTACATCTACCGAACAACAAGGCACAAATGAGACTACAATCACATCTGAAATTAAAACAACTTTCACATCTGAAGAAATTCAGCAACTGCTACCCCACCGCTACCCATTTTTACTTATAGATAAAATCATTGACTATATTCCAGGTAAAAAAGCTGTTGGCATTAAAAATGTCACAGTTAACGAACCCTGTTTCCAAGGTCATTTTCCCGGACGACCACTGATGCCAGGAGTGCTAATTGTGGAAGCAATGGCACAAGTCGGGGGCATTGTTTTAACTCAAATGTCTCAGGCAGAAGCTGGACTGTTCGTTTTCGCTGGTATCGATAAAGTCCGCTTTCGTCGGCAAGTCATACCGGGGGATCAACTAGTAATGACAGTGGAACTGTTATGGGTAAAACAACGTCGTTTCGGTAAGATGCAAGGTATTGCCGAAGTTGACGGTCAACTCGCTTGTGAAGGGGAATTGATGTTTTCTCTAGTTAACTAAAAGTTTGCTTTCGTGGTGTGGGCATAGCCGTGAACTGCCCTACTGAATCCTGACAAGGATAACAGTTAAAAAAAGAATCCACAACAGCATCTTATAATTTCTTGATTTTCGCCGCCCTCTCTGATGAGACGAACGCACTCAACTTGCTCTGACACTTTTGTTCACTCAAACACTTACGCTCAGCAACGCCAGTCGCCTGAATGGAGAGGCAGTCGCTACAACTCTGTTAATTCAGAGCAAAGCCCTGCCTGAAAACCCCCGACGAGCGCTGGTTTATTAAGACAGTTCTGGAGATTCACCCTTGAAAACGCTTATTCATCCAACTGCTGTAGTTCATCCCAAATCGGAACTCCACCATACAGTGCAAGTCGGTGCCTATGCTGTGATTGGAGCGCATGTCAAAGTCGGCCCTGAAACAATTATTGGCGCTCATGTGGTGCTAGAGGGGCCTTGTGAAATTGGGGCGGGAAATCAGATTTTTACAGGAGCAGCGATCGGCATGGAACCCCAGGATCTCAAGTTTGTGGGAGAACCAACCTGGGTCAAAATTGGTGACAACAACTTGATTCGTGAGTACGTGACCATTAACCGCGCTACTGGTGCTGGTGAAGCGACAGTCATTGGTGATGGTAACCTGCTGATGGCTTATGCCCATGTAGCTCACAACTGCGTGATTGAAGACCAGGTAGTAATTGCCAACTCTGTGGCCTTGGCTGGTCATGTGCATATAGAGTCACGCGCTAGGCTGAGTGGGGTTTTAGGTGTCCATCAGTTTGTGCATATTGGTAGACAGGCAATGGTGGGCGGTATGGCACGTATTGACCGGGATGTAGCTCCATATATGTTGGTGGAAGGCAATCCGGCGCGGGTACGAACCCTCAACCTTGTAGGACTCAAGCGGTCAGGTATGGACGCAGCAGATTTACAAATGCTCAAAAAAGCCTTCCGGATTCTTTACCGCTCTGACTTGTCGTTTAAGGATGCTTTAGAACAACTGGAATTGTTAGGCGATACTGAAGAGTTACAGCATCTGAGGCGCTTCCTGTTACTTTCTCAGATGCCAGGAAGGCGTGGCTTGATTCCTGGGAAAGCAAAAAAAGGCGTAAGTGATGAATCGTGAGTGAAGTAGAGACGCGATTAATCGCGTCTGTACAGGAGTTTTGAGTTATGAGTCATGAATAAAATTTTTTAATTACTCACTCCTGGCTCTTAACTCTTAACTACTCACTCCTGGCTCTTAACTCTTAACTACTGACTTGAGTTATCAAATGCGGATATTTATCAGCACTGGCGAAGTATCTGGCGATTTGCAAGGATCGCTACTAATTACAGCGCTAAAGCGTCAAGCTGTGGCGATGGGGTTGGAATTAGAGATTTTGGCGCTGGGCGGCGAAAAAATGCTGGCGGCTGGGGCAACTTTGTTGGGCAATACTAGTAGTATTGGCTCAGTGGGTATTCTAGAAGGACTGCCTTATGTTTTGCCGACTCTCCAACTACAACGACGAGCGATCGCTTCCCTAAAACAAAATCCACCTGAGTTGGTAGTGTTGATTGACTACATAGGGCCAAATTTGGGAATCGGCACTTTTATGGAACAAAATTTACCACAAGTACCCGTGGTATATTACATTGCTCCTCAAGAGTGGGCTTTTTCAGTAAGTTTGCGAAACACTAACCGAATTGTCGGTTTTACAGACAAACTATTGGCAATTTTTCCCGAAGAAGCCCGTTACTATAGCAAGCAAGGGGCAGAAGTTACTTGGGTAGGGCATCCTTTAGTTGACCGGATGCAAGATGCTCCCAGTCGCCAAGCAGCGCGTGCAACACTGGGAATTGCGCCAGAACAAATTGCGATCGCCCTACTCCCTGCTTCTCGCCCGCAAGAATTAAAATCTCTTTTACCAATAATTTTTCAAGCTGCCCAAACGATTCAAGCTAAATTACCCGAAGTTCATTTTTGGGTTCCCCTGTCTCTAGAAATTTATAGAAAGCCAATTCAGGAGGCAATTGAACGTTACGGTTTGCAGGCTACAGTTGTATCAGGTCAACAAAAGCAAGTTTTTGCTGCTGCTGATTTAGCCATTAGCAAATCTGGTACCGTCAACTTAGAACTTGCCTTGTTAAACGTGCCGCAAGTTGTAATTTATCGCCTAAATCCCGTGACTGCTTGGATAGGTCGTAAAATCCTCAAAGGTTCCATAACTTTTGCATCACCACCCAATTTAGTAGTGATGAGGCCAATTGTGCCAGAATTTTTACAAGAGCAAGCCACACCAGAAAATATTATCCAAGCGGCAATGGAATTGTTGCTCAATCCCAGTCGCAGACAGCAAATTTTGGCAGATTATCAGGAAATGCGGCGAGATTTAGGAGAAGTTGGCGTGTGCGATCGGGTTGCTGAAGAAATTTTGCAAATGTTACCGGAGAATGGAGAGATGAGGAAGATAAGGGAGATGAAGAGGATCGGGAATTAAGAACTACAGAAAAGTTTTTTTAACGCCCAATACACAATACCTAAAAAGCTTCTGCTAACTCATCGGCAAAAAAATGAAACAGCAGCGAAAAAGACCAATAGTAATAGATTTATTTGCTGGTGCAGGAGGGCTAAGTTTAGGATTTGAACAAGCTGGTTTTGATGTGAAAGCTGCTATTGAAATCGATCCAATTCATGCAGTCGTTCATAAGTTTAATTTCCCTAATTGCGTAGTATTACCTTGTTCGATAACGGAATTATCGGGGAAAGAGATTCGAGAAAGAACTGGAATTGGCAATCAAAATATCGAAACTATAATTTCTGGTTCGCCCTGTCAAGGTTACTCATATATAGGTCGTAGAGCATTAGACGATCCCAGAAATTTTTTAATCAAAGATTTTATCAGAATTGTCTTAGAGTTAGAACCTGCTTATTTTGTTTTTGAAAATGTTAAAGGTTTGACAGTTGGAAAACATAAATGTTTTTTGTCTGAACTAATCAAAACTTTCAACCAAAATGGCTATCAAATCTGTTTACCTTGGAAAATCCTGAATGCTGCTGATTATGGAGTACCACAAAAGCGAGAAAGATTATTTCTCATTGGTGCAAAGAAAGGTTTTGTTTTGCCTGAGTACCCTACCCCATCTACTAAACTAGTTTGTCCGACGTTAGCCAATCCTATCTTACCTGTTACTCCTTGTTGTTGGGATGCCCTGGGAGATTTACCAGAAGCAGAAGAATTTGAAGAGTTATTATCTAGTGATTGCACCAAAACAGAAAAATGGAGCAGTCCAAGCAATTATGCGCGAGAGATGAGATGTTTAGATGATAGCAGTTGGCATTTTGGCTATCGCAGAAATTGGAACCCTTCTGTTTTGACTTCGAGTATGAGAACTAATCATTCCCAGATTTCACGGGCGAGATTTCAACTCACAGAACAGGGAAAAAAAGAACCTATTTCTCACTTTTTCAAACTAGCAGAAAAAGGCATAGCCAACACTTTAAGAGCAGGAACTGATGCTGCTCATGGCGCACATACTTCTCCAAGACCTATTCATTATAGTCAGCCTCGCTGCATTACAGTACGGGAAATGGCACGCTTACATGGGTTTCCTGATTGGTTTCGTTTTCATATTACTAAATGGCATGGTGCAAGGCAGGTAGGAAATGCAGTTCCACCACCATTAGCAAGAGCAATTGCTACAGAAATTATTAAATGCTTGGAAATTACTCCAGTTACTCCTAAAGATGTTTTAAATTTGGGAGATCCCAAGCTTTTATCAATGAATATGAAACAAGCTACGAATTATTGGCAGTTGACTGTACCAATTAAATGTAGTAGATAGCTTGATTGAAGATAAATTATTTGAGCGATCGCACTGCCAAATTTCCTCTTCTTACTCAGACTCAGAATACAAAAATCCTCTGAGCAATGCGATCGCGGTAGCGCGTACTCTATTACTTACAGCAGATTTAAACTTTGTGAGGTCTAGAAATACCTCATCCGCACTATCATCCACTCTGCCCTTGTTAAGGGGAAGGTTGGGGAGGAATGTACCTCATGTACTTGCAAAACACTGAAAAAATAGCTGTAGTACAAAAATTCAGACTAAATGAAAATTATTGTTCTACATACCCTATAATCTTTTTAATTACGGTATTTGACTAGATATACCGTAGATTTAGGGGTGATTTCTGATGAGCAAGTCGCAGCAACAAACACAAGTAAGTCAATTCCTAACCCAAGGAATGCAGATTTATGCCAAGAAAGCTTTACAGGCTATAGAACTTTTGTACCAACGCGGAATTAGAAGTTGGTTGAATGGACGTAGTTTGCCAAGCTTTATGAGTTTGTTGTTAATAGGTGCTTTTTTGAGTATAGGAATTGCCTCCTGTGGAAGCAGTTCGGCTAATAATGCTGATGTCAAGCTGAGGCTAGTTTCCTTTTCTGTTACCAAAGCAGCTCACGATCGGATAATTCCTAAATTTGTGCAAAAGTGGAAGCAAGAACACAACCAAAACGTCACATTTGAGCAAAGCTATGGAGGTTCTGGCGCTCAAACGGCTGCTGTAATTGCTGGTTCGCAAGAAGCAGATATTGTACATTTGGCACTTCCACTCGATGTAAATAAAATTCAGCAAGCAGGTTTAATTAAATCAGGCTGGGAAATTAAATCTCCGAGAAACGGCATTGTTAGTAAATCGGTTGCTGCGATCGTAACGCGCGAAGGCAATCCAAAAAATATTAATACTTGGGCAGACTTGGCAAAAGATGGCGTGAAAGTGATTGCGGCTAACCCAAAAACTTCTGGTATTGCTATCTGGGAATTCTTGGCTTTTTGGGGTTCGGTGACTCTAGCGGGAGGTGACGAAGCTACAGCATTAGATTATGTTACCAAAGTTTATAAGAACACTCCTATTTTGACAAAAGATGCTCGTGAAGCAAGCGATTTGTTTTTCCAAAAAGGTCAGGGAGATGTCTTAATTAACTACGAAAACGAGGTAATCTTGGCACAAAGAACTGGCACGAAGTTGCCTTATGTTGTACCCCAAGTCAATATTTCCATTGATAATCCTGTAGCCATAGTTGATAGAAACGTCGATAAGCACGGTACAAAAGAAGTTGCACAAGCATTTGTTGATTTCCTTTACTCGACAGAAGCTCAACGAGAATTTGCAAAATTACAATATCGTCCTGTTAACCCCACTGTCGCCCAAGAAGTAGCATTACAATATCAGCCAATTAAAACTTTATTTACATCTCAAGATTTAGGTGGCTGGGATATTATCCAGAAAAAGTTTTTTGACCAGGGAGGAATTTTTGACAAAGTGCAAGCTGTAAACAAAGCATAATATCTATTTTTTCATGCAGCATTCTCTACTCGCAGATAGCCAAGTATAAGAAATTCTTTAATCACTTTACTCAATTGATAATTTATGAGCTTTCGTAGCAGATTTAAGGATAGCTTTTTGCTGATATTGTTAATGATTCTTGCTAACAGTATCACTGCTTGTAGCAGGAATGAGGAAAAGAAAAGTCAGGTAAGTATTGATGGTGCAGCCGTAGGTTTTCCTATTTCTTTAGCAGTTGCAGAAGAATACGGTAAAGTTAAACCCGAAGCTAAAGTAAGTGTTGCCTCAAGCGGTACTGGTGGTGGTTTTAGTAAATTCTGTAATGGCGACCTTGATATAGCTGGTGCTTCTCGCACCATTAGAGATGAAGAAATCAAAAAGTGTCAAAGTAATAATATTAAATTTGTAGAGTTGCCTATAGCTTTAGATGGCATTGCCGTGATTGCGAATCGCCAAAATAACTTTGCTAAATGTCTAACTATTAAGGAACTGGGTAAAATTTGGGGCGGCAAATCAGATGGCAAAATATTAAGATGGAATCAAGTTAATTCCAAGTTTCCTAACGAAAAGCTGAAGCTATATGCTCCATCTTCTGATACAGGAACATTCGATTATATGACTCAAGCTGTAACTGGTAAAGCCAAAAATGGCCGAACAGATTACACTGCAACTCAAAATCAAAACCTTCTCGTTCAAGGAGTTTCAGGTGATGTATCAGCCTTGGGTTATGTAGGGATATCTTACTATATTCAAAATCAAGAAAAACTGAATCTAGTTGCTGTAGAAAGTCCTACAGGAAAGTGCGAAAAACCAGTTCCGGTAGATAATGTAATCAAAAATATCTATACACCTTTGTCTCGTCCTCTGTTTATCTATGTCAGTAAAAAATCTTTAGATACTAAGCCAGCAGTAAAAGAATTTGTAGATTTTTATTTAGAAAATTCTTGGAAGTGGGTAGATAGTGTTGGTTATGTAGCATTACCTGATGAAGCTTACCTCAAAGTCAAACAAAAATTTGCTACTGGTGAAACTGGAACAAAGTATAAAAAAGCAAAACCAGGTGAACCGATTACTAACTTTATTTAAATAAAGTCTCATCCATTGTAGTTTAATTTTAGTGATAAGTTAATTGTTTATGCAAAATGCAAATTCTCAAGACGCTCCTTATTTACAATCCAGAGAGTCACTGGAGAAAAATGCATCTGAAGATATTTCAGAAAAGATTATTGCAGGGATTTTATTTGCTTGTGCTTTAGTCTCGGTTTTCACTACTTTTGGGATTGTTGTAATTATTTTTCAGGAGACATTCGGTTTTTTCCAAGAAGTCTCCTTTGCCCAATTCTTTCTTGATACTAAATGGACACCTTTATTTGCTGATAAACATTTTGGTGTTTGGCCATTGATTAATGGCACTTTCTTGACTACAACTATTGCAATGGCAGTTGCTATTCCTTTAGGTTTATCTTCTGCTATTTATTTAAGTGAGTATGCTCAACCCAAAGTAGCAGCAATTTTACGTCCAGCAGTAGAACTTTTAGCAGGAGTACCAACAGTAGTCTATGGTTACTTTGCATTGTTATTCGTTACACCATTACTGCGGAATATTATCCCTTTAGAAATTTTTAATGCCTTAAGTGCTGGGTTGATGATGGGGATAATGATTACTCCTACGGTTGGTTCTATCAGCTTAGATGCTATCCGAGCAGTTCCACGTTCTTTGCGAGAAGGAGCCTATGCAATAGGCATCACTAAACTGGAAACTATTTTTAAAGTAGTTCTACCAGCGGCACTTTCTGGAATCATAGCCTCGATTATTTTGGGTATTTCTCGAGCTGTGGGTGAAACAATGACTGTTCTCATCGCTGCCGGACAACAACCAAGGCTAACTGTTAATTTTACAGAATCAATAGAAACAATGACAGCTTACATGGCACAAATTTCTGGTGGAGATAGTCCGCGTGGTAGTCTCAATTTCAAGACATTATATGCTGTAGGTGCTGTTCTGTTTCTACTTACCTTGACTTTGAATATTGTTAGTTACTGGATTGCTAATCGCTTTAAAGAAAAATACGACTAAATAGATATGGCTACAAGTTATCAACAAAATGATTCTCTAGATTCGGCGGCAGAATTTACTGATAATGTTGAAAGTAGGGAGACATTAGGAAAAGTATTTGAAGTACTTTTTTTATTAGGATTGCTGATTGGTTTATTTATCTTGGTGTTGCTACTATTTGATATTTTGCGAGACGGATTAGGCAGATTTTTATCACCCGGCTTTCTCACACAAACTCCTTCTCGTTTTCCTGACCAAGGTGGTATTCGTCCTGCAATTATCAGCAGTATCCTTTTGGGGGCTGTTGTGATTTTCGTGACTGTACCAATTGGTGTTGGAGCAGCTCTATATCTAGAAGAATATGCACCTAAAGCTTGGTGGACAGCGATTGTTGAGATTAATATCAGCAATCTAGCAGGAGTACCTTCTATTGTTTATGGATTACTGGGTTTAGGAGTTTTTAATTATCTGCTTGGGTTCGGTCCCGCTTTGATTTCTGGAGCATTGACTTTATCTTTATTATCTTTACCAGTAATTATTGTCACAGCTAGAGAAGCAATTCGTGCCGTCCCAGATTCTTTAAGAAATGCTTCTTACGGATTAGGTGTTACTAAATGGCGAACTATTAGCCATCATGTCATACCTTATGCTGTTCCTGGTATCCTAACTGGGGTGATTATCTCTATATCCCGTGCTATTGGTGATGCAGCGTCTTTAATTGTTGTAGGTGCTGTGGGTTTTCTTACCTTTAACCCTGGTTTATTCCAGAGATTTATGGCTTTACCTATTCAAATTTATAGCTATATCACTCGTCCAGAACCAGGTTTTGCTAGTGCAGCAGCAGCCACAATTATTGCATTGTTAGTTTTGATTTTGGTTTTAAATGGTTTAGCAATTTATATTAGGCAACGCTTTACAATAAGTTAGGTAATTGATATGAATTCAATATTAACAAGCTTGAATAAATGAATAATATTCAGTAGGTATACAACTATAATTGAAGAATTTTTTCTCAAATTTGGAGACGAAAAAATGACTTACAGCAATAGAAGAAGCCAACAAGATAGTGCTACACTAGAACCAGTAAATACAGTATTTAATGCTGAAGGAGTGAAAGTATACTACGGCGGATTTCTAGCACTTTTAGATGTTTACTTAAAAATTCCAGAAAAACAAATTATTGCTTTTATTGGGCCTTCAGGATGTGGTAAAAGTACTCTACTACGTTGCTTCAATAGGATGAATGATTTAATTCCTGGAGCAAAGGTAGAGGGAAGATTGAATTATCGCGATCGCAATATTTATGACCCGAAAATCAATTCTGTAAAATTGCGCCGCCAAGTCGGAATGGTTTTTCAAAGACCGAATCCTTTTCCGAAGTCAATATACGAAAATATTGCCTTTGGCCCCCGTTCTAACGGTTATAAAGGTAACATTGATGACTTGGTGGAAGATTCTCTCAGACGCGCTGCTATCTGGGATGAAGTCAAAGACAAACTCAAACAAAAAGGTACTGCATTATCTGGGGGACAACAGCAACGGCTTTGCATCGCCAGAGCGATCGCTATGAAACCAGATGTATTATTAATGGATGAACCATGCTCTGCTCTTGACCCAATTTCTAGCCGCCAAGTAGAAGAATTGTGCTTAGAACTCAAGCAACAATACACTATCATCATAGTGACTCACAACATGCAGCAAGCTTCCAGAGTCGCAGATTTTACGGCTTTCTTCAATACAGAAATTGACGAGCATGGCAAACGTCGGGGAAAATTAGTTGAGTTCAGTCCGACACTGCAAATGTTCAGTTCTCCTCAAACCAAAGAAGCTGAGGATTATATCAGTGGACGTTTCGGTTAAATAGACATTACAGGGGAAGGAGAAAGGTAAAAGCCAAGTTGAGTTGTGAGCAACTATTATTCCCTTGCACTTTGATTTAAACAACCATTCTGGAAAATATGCTGAGGCTTGATAGTACTTGACTGAAGTAAAATTTCAGTCAAGTACTTATACTGTGTATTATGTTTAAGTCTTTGTCGTTTGCCTTAATTGCATTTAGTGTTTTCACAGCATCCATTAATAATCCCGATATTACCTTGGCGGGAACATGTGCTTCTAAATGCGGACCGCGTCCAATTCAATTTACCCCTGGACAACACATCCAGATTGAAGTTGTAAATAGCACACCAAATTTGATAAGAATTCAAAAACCCTCTGGGACTGACGCGATATCTTTGAATCCAGGACAAAAATTAAATTTAGAACAAATAGAGGGTACAGAGCCAAATACATCTTTAATATTTTGGAGTGAAAAGGGTTTATCACTACAAGCAATCGTCTCAAAACCGAACTTTGGCACATTGCGCCTGGAACTTCGTCCGACTTGGCGCGCTCCTGGCGATCGCTCGTTATATATTATGGATGATGGTAGGATAAACGTGTTTTAACAGATAGCAAATAGTGTTATGAGTTATGAGTTAAGAAACAACTTCAAATTCAATACTCATAACTGAAAACTCCTAACTTTTATTGTGCTAGACCGACCTTTAACTGAACCCTCAAAACAATCCAAGCGCTTACCTAATCAACGCTGGCAAATTTATCCCCAAAAACGAAAATTTGCCCAAAATATAGCAGTTTTGACAAATATTTCACCCATTATCAGCCAATTGTTGATTAATCGCGGTATAGAAACACCAGAACAAGTACAAGCATTTTTAAATCCAGAGTCTTTAGTCTTACCTTCGCCGTTGGAGGAATTCCCAGATTTGGCGATTAGTTTGGAGTTGTTGCAAAATGCGATCGCCTCTCAAGCAAAAATCGCTATTTGTGGTGACTATGATGCTGATGGCATGACTAGCACTGCTTTACTTTTGCGTAGTCTCCGCACTTTAGGCGCACAAGTAGATTATGCTATTCCCAGTCGAATGCACGAAGGCTACGGGATTAATAAACGCATAGTTGAAGAATTTCATAACGAAGGTGTGGGACTAATTCTCACTGTAGACAATGGTATTTCTGCATTTGAACCAATAGCTAGAGCCAGAGAACTTGGCCTTAAAGTTATTATTACCGACCACCACGACATCCCCCAAAAACTACCACCAGCTAATGCTATCCTCAACCCCAAACTCATAGCAGAATCCTCACCTTATCGGGGTGTTGCTGGTGTTGGTGTCGCCTACATATTGGCAGTGTCTCTAGCACAACAGTTAGGGGAGACTAAAGGCTTAATTAGACCGATGCTAGCATTATTTACACTGGGGACGATCGCAGATTTAGCTCCTTTAACTGGTGTCAATCGTCGCTGGGTGAAACGCGGTTTACAGCATTTACCTAAATCCAATTTACCTGGAATCCAGGCGTTGATTCAGGTAGCTGGAGTGCAAGCGAGGGGAGATGAGGGAGCAGGGGAGCATACTTCGATTGCGCTCAGTAACCGGGGGAGCAGAGGAGCAGAGGATAAAATTCCCAAATTCCAAATCCCAAATCCCAAATCCCTCAAGCCCGAAGATATCGGGTTTCGTTTAGGACCGCGAATTAATGCTATTGGTCGGATTGGTAATCCTCTGACTGTGATTGAACTGCTAACTACAGATGATATGGGAGTGGCGCTCGAAAGAGCAATGCAGTGCGAACAAATCAACGCCTCTCGCCAGCAGATGTGCGAGCAAATTGAACAAGAAGCGATCGCTTTTGTAGAGACAGAATTTGTAGCATCTTTACAGCAAGACCGTATATTAGTTGTTGTGCAACCCAATTGGCATCACGGCGTTATCGGTATCGTTGCCTCCCGCTTGGTGGAACGCTACGGCGTCCCTGTGTTCATTGGTACGTATGAAGACGAGCAACACATCCGCGGTTCAGCACGAGGAATTCCTGAGTTTGATGTGTTTGCAGCTTTAGAAGCTTGTCATGATTTATTAGGGAAATTTGGCGGACACAAAGCAGCCGGCGGATTTTCTCTACCAGCAGAAAATTTGCCAGGATTGCGATCGCGTTTGATTGAGTTTGCCAACGGATGTCTGGAACCCCAACATCTCAAGCCTCTACTGAAAATTGATGCCGAAGTCAACCTCAATCAAATCAATCAGCAGCTTTATCAACAGCTTAATGCTCTGCATCCTTGCGGTATCGATAATCCCGATCCCATTTTTTGGACACCTAATGTCCAAGTGGTTGAGCAACAAATTGTTGGCAAGGGTCATATCAAACTGACAATTGCTCAAACTGTCGAAGGTCAACAGTATACAATTAAAGCGATCGCTTGGCGTTGGCGCGATTACTTCCGCTTACCATCACGAGTGGATGTCGCTTATAAACTGCGAGAGAATCATTTTAACGGTAACACTACCATCGAGCTAGAGTTAGTAGGTGTGAGATTACCAATTCAGGCTCAGCAATTTTCTGTTTCGCCGCCTACCTCTTCAAGCACCACTTTTGAATATAACCAGCGACAATATACTTGTGGTTTCTATAAAAATGGTTTGGCAGCAGAATTAAGAATTAAAAATCCTGAAGGCAAAATCTTGGCTATGCAACCAGGACAGGTAAACGGTTTGCTTGGCACTAATCGTCAAGATGCCAAAGAAGTTGATATTTCTCAACCACAGTATGAGAGTATTATCCAGGCAGCTCTTCAAGCTTTATCATTAGGAAGTGCTTAGTTAAGAATTAGGAGTTAGGAGTTGTGGTTTCTTTATTACAGCAACAGCAAGGTGGTTAGGACATCAACAGATGATAAAACCTAGACAAAAACCGAAAAGTCGGAGCTGCGGCTTCTGCCGTTAGTGCAGCGGTAGGGAGTCTGCGAGCGTCTGTGAACTTTTCAAGACAAAGACTTTTTACTCAGTCCCTAGTCTCTAGTCACCAATTCCCTGCTATAACTTTTCACTTCTAACCTTGGGAATGAGAGTGCTGATTTATAAGTTAGGAGTTACAGCAGATTTCAAGCAGGGTGAAGTACACAACGATTCGTCTGGTAGCCAAGTAGAAAAACTGTTTCACTCCTCAACTCACCAATTCTGCTGCATAAGTTAAGAAGAAAATTTTGATTTCTCACTCTTAACTCTCAATTATTAACTCTCAATCAGCACTCAGTATTCTTAGAGGTTACCGTTGCGAAATGCTAGCACAAAGATTACCGCTGGCCCAGCAATCACGATTAGCGCCACGGACAGTAATTGAAAAATAACTTCCCAATTGATGCTGGTAAAAGCGTTAAACAAATCAGACACAGCGTCAAACATTTTTCCTTTTCTCCTCCTAATTTGGTTTAAAAAATTCAATAACTTTGTTAGAAACCCGCAATCGATCATATCTGGCCGCAGGCTGTAAGATTTAATTTACTTAACAAAATTATAAGAAAAAACATAAAATATGAGGAATCGGAGATTGGGGAACTCGATTCCCCCACGTTAGGGAAGCGGGGCGTACTCCTTTCCTACGGAACGCTACGCGAACAAGCAAGCTACGCGTAGCGTCTGGTAGAGAAGCCCAGTCAGGATTAGGGGCATGGGCAATAAAGAATAAGATTAAAAATACTTTTTTCAATTCCCAGTATGCAATCCTCACAGATGTTCTCAATTAGGTAGAATACAGACGTTCATAGGGTAGTACAGCTGTGCTGCCCTATAAGGTGTTGCATCCAAACGACAATCGCTATAATACCCAGTACCTAATCCCCAATCCCAAATGACAACTTGGCAATGTGTAAAACAATGTGGAGCCTGCTGTCATCTCGATCCAGCAGAGCGTCCAGATTTGGATGAGTATCTCTCGCCTCCAGAACTAGAACTTTACCTTAGCATGGTAGGTGAAGGAGGATGGTGCATTAATTTTGACCACACGATGCGAGAGTGCCGCATCTACCCAAATCGTCCGCGCTTCTGCCGCGTAGAATCAGAAGTCTTTCAAGATATGTATGGGATTGAACCGGAAGAACTCAATGATTTTGCCATTGACTGCTGTCGTCAGCAAATAGAGGGAGTATACGGCGATCGCAGTTTAGAAATACTCCGGTTCGATCGAGCTATTGGCTTTTGATACTCCAATGCTGATTTTTTGTTTGAGGGACTTCCAGAAAATAAATTATTCCATTTCACGCCCATTAAAACGACTTTCTCTCCCCCTACCCCTACTTCCTGCCCTCAAAGCGATGGAATATTTTTTTAATTAGAAGTCCCTGGGGTTGCAATTTATGATAAAAATCTGAGAAAATGATAGAAATATGAAAACAATCTAGCAACAAAACTATTGCCTGTGAAACTACATTCTGCACCTTTAGGTATTTCTGGCATATCTTCATCTGAGATAGACCTAAAACTCGAAGATAGCGATGATTTGAATTTAACCCCTGCTCGCTGCCTGCCAGTTCAGCCTGAAGTTGCCAATAATCCTCAAAAGCAGAAATCAGGGCTAGTAGTTTTTGGTACAACCTTTATAACTATCTTTTTAGCAGAAATTGGAGATAAGACTCAGCTATCCACCCTATTAATGAGTGCAGAATCTCATTCGCCGTGGATAGTATTCATCGGATCTGCGGCTGCACTCATAACCACCAGTTTATTAGGTGTACTTTTAGGTGGTTGGATAGCCACCCGACTGAGCCCGAAAACAGTAGAAAAATCAGCAGGCGTGATGTTATTGTTGATTTCTCTAATGCTGTTTTGGGATGTATTTATTGGTTATTAGTTATTGGCTATCGATTATTAATTATTCCCTTCTGTCCCCTACACTCCTCATACTCTGTTCTAATAATATGGATTGGCATCTTCTTGGATTGAGCTTTATTACAGTTTTTTTATCAGAATTAGGTGACAAAAGTCAGCTAGCGGCGATCGCGCTTTCAGGGCGTTGTCAATCTCCGCGTGCTGTATTTTTTGGCGCAGCATTAGCACTACTGTTAACAAGTTTTTTGGGAGTCTTAGCAGGAGGAGCAGTAGCAGAATTATTACCTACACGCTTGATTAAAGCGATCGCTGCTGTGGGATTTGCGATTCTGGCTGCACGTCTACTGTTATTTAACAATGAACCATCATCTGATTCTGAACAAATATCTTGAAGAAGAATCCACGATTCAGGAGCTTTCCTTGCTTTGCTCCTGAATTATGATTTCTAAATTCTTCATAAAGGTTCCCAACCAGTTCCTTTGTAGCCGTATTCAAAAATTTCTGGATGTAAAATTTCCGCCAAAATTTCCAGAGAGTCTACCAGTCGCGGCCCTGGACGATTGAAGTAAGAATTGCCATCGGTAATGTAGACCCTACCAGTTTGGGTAGCGTGTAGTTTTTCCCATTCTGGAAGTTGAGTTAAAAGCTGGGCTTCTTGGCGAGTACGATTTAAATCAAAGCCGCAAAGCATAAAAACAATTATATCTGGATTACTTGCTACTAGTGTTTCCCACGGTAGCACAGGAGAAGGCTGACCTGCGACACTAAACAGGGATTGCCCTCCTGCCAAGTTAACCAATTCCGGAATCCAATTCGCCGCAATCATCAAAGGATCGATCCACTCAATGCAGGTGACAGTGGGCAGTTCATTTAAAGCAAGTCCTTGAATTTTTTGTTCGCAAATTTTGATGCGAGCCTCTAAATTTTCTATGACTTTTACTGAGTCTACACCGAAGATGTTGCCAACTCTTTCAATGTCAGTGCAAATATCCTCAAGAATGTTAGGTTGTAAAGAAATAATCTGGGGTTGGCTCTTAAGGAGAGTAGCAACTGCCTTTTCGACTTCGTCAAAGCTGACAGCACATACATCACACTGGTCTTGAGTGAGAATATGGGTAGGCTGCAACTGCTCTAAAACATCTGTTTTAATTTCATAGATACTGAGAGCAGATTGTAATAAATTATTTACGTCATTGTGAATTTGGCTGCTGGAGGCATTGGAGTCTAAACGTGCTTGGGTACAAACAGGGCGATTTTGGATTTCTGGAGGGTAATCGCATTCGTGCGATCGCCCTACAATAGCATCAACCAACCCTAATGTCGCTAAAATCTCTGTTCCACCAGGAATTAAGGAAACAATTCTTATATTACTATCTATCATCACTCTACCTTGGCAACAGCTAATATTAACTTAATTCTGGCAAAATTTAAGTCATTAGATATCTTTCTCTAGGCGAATTCAAGGATATTCTGGTAGTCAGGGCTAACCAAGAATCTAAACCTGAGGAGCGCTATCCCAAAGAATTGAGGTAGCAATTACGGTAATTAAGTGATGTAATGATTACATTAGCTGTGCAAGTCAACTTTTAAAAATACTATACTACTTGATAGTTAAATAATTTTAAATGCCAATTTATAATTCATTGAGGCAAAAATGACTGCTATGAACTTATAAAAGTGATTGGCAAATTCTAATCTGGAACTTATTATTCCAAAATTGGAAGATTTTATTTAAATAAATATATTTTCCGGTTATGAAAAATTCTATGAAGTAATTGTAGTTATACAAAGATGGTTCTACTGTTCCCGTAGAACTGCCAGACAAAATTATCTCTTCTTGAGGACAACTCATGCAGGTGGCTGCGGCTAGAAATATCACAGGGTATAATGAAGCCCAAGAGGGTTTACAAATCAGAGAAGATAGTCGGCGAAAACAAAGCCAGACCTTGGTGCAACTGGCAAGGAGTAAGACATTTCAGCAAGGTAATCTAAATGCGGCCTTAAGAGAAATCACAGAAACTGCTGCTCGGACGCTCTTAGTGGAGCGAGTCGGGGTGTGGTTATATAATCAAGAACGTTCAAAAATGGAATGCATCGATTTATACGATGTGAATACCAAAGAGCATACTTTTAGTAGCTCGCTTTTAAAAACAAATTATCCTGCTTATTTTCAAGCTTTAGAACATGAACGTAGCATTGCCGTCAATGATGCTAGAAATGATATCAGAACCCAAGAATTATCAGAGTCTTATCTTTCTACTTTTGGCATCACATCGCTGCTGGATGCACCAATTTGGCTAGAAGGACGTTTGGTGGGCGTAGTCTGTCACGAACACATAGGCAAAGTTCGCCAATGGACTTTGGAAGAAGAAACTTTTGCTGGCTCAATTGCAGATTTCGTCACCTTGGCTATAGAAGCGAGCCAGCGAAATACCGCACAGGAAGCACTGCGGCAGAGTGAAGCGCAATTTCGGGCGATTTTTGAGTGTTCTTCTATTGGTATCGCGCTTATAGATATGAAAGCGCAGATAGTCGATACTAATGCTGCACTGGGCGAGATTTTAGGATATAGCCGAGAAGAGTTATACGGCAAACGCTTTACAAATTATGTTTGTACACAAAAAGGCGATTTAGAAATTTACAAACAACTGGTATCGGGAATAAGCACAAATTTAGGGAAAAATTTAAGGGTCGAAGTTAAACAACCTGTAGATAGACATCGCATTGAGATGGAAAGACGCTGCCTGCATCAAGATGGTAGCTTAGTTTGGACCCATATTTCTGTTTCTGTGATTCCGGATAGCAATGGTCAATCTGAGTTTTTTCTAGCGATGATTGAGGATATTACTGAACGCAAGCAAACCGAATTGAAACTACGTGCTTCTCAAGAAGCAGCAGAAGCAGCCAGTCGAGCAAAAAGTGAATTTTTAGCAACCATGAGCCATGAGCTGCGGACACCTCTAAATGCGATTATGGGCTTATCGCAATTGCTCCAACAAGAAATAGTTGGCTCTGTTAATGAAAAACAAAAGGAATATATCGATTGTATATATAGTAGTGGCGAACAGTTATTGGCGGTGATTAACGATATCTTGGATTTATCTAAGGTGGAAGCAGGCAAAGAAGAATTGTTACTTTTACCTTTGTCAGTGTCAGAGATATGCAATTATGCCATATCAACAGTACGCAATCGCGCTTTAGAAAAGGGATTGCAACTCACGTGTCAAATTGACCCCAAAGCGGATACTTGCATTGCTGATGAACGGCGCATCAAGCAAATGCTACTTAACGTGCTCAGCAATGCTGTCAAATTTACTTCAGTTGGTGAGGTATCGCTGGTAGTAAAAAAAGTCCCGCAAGGGATGAAATTTATCGTTTCAGATACTGGAATTGGTATTGACTCAAGTCAGTTTGAATTTCTATTTGAACCGTTTAAACAGCTTGACAGTCAGCTAAATCGCCAGTACGAAGGGACGGGTTTGGGTTTAGCTTTAACACGCAAATTAGCACGTTTGCACGGTGGAGATGTGACTGTTATATCAACTTTGGGAGAAGGTAGCGAGTTTACTTTATTTCTGCCAAATCGATTGGATTTAGAAAATGAGGGAGATGGGCTTCGACTTGGTGGTAGTTGAATCTCGACTTCGCTCGATTTCCGCGCAGTCGAAACTTACCAACCGCCAAATAAGGGAGAAAATTCTACTTTGTCTACATCGTCTTTTATAGCCCTTTCTGAAAATAAAACTATTTTGATTGTGAATTGTATTTTGGACTTTTGCGCGATTTTAAATGGTCTGTTTATTTAAGCCGTACCGTACTAGGCGATCGCATTTATATTTTTAGTTCCAAAGAGGTGTTGTAAAATAACATCAAGCGCTCAATCAAACTCGTTCATCCCTAAGGTCTAACCTAAGTCAGACATCGCTGCCATTAATATAAAAATATCAAGATTACACAAAGATAAGCAATTTTATATCCATTTCTTGTTCAAAAATATAAAGAGTATGCAAAGATGTCTTTTTAAGTATAGACATCTCAGTAATATTCTGTACTTAATTATTAGCAAGTTATTTAGATGTTCCCTATTTTTAAGCTAAATATCACGCACATATAGCTGAGAGTCAGAGCATGAAAATAGCTTTGCCTTTCTTGTCTAGGCTATTCCCTGTTATGAAGACAGTAAGACTTATCCATTGACAAAAAACTAAAAATCAATTCTGGATTTAAGGCATTTAAGCTTGATTTTGCTGTGCTTTGTTAGTAATAGCTACTGAATAAAAGATAGTTGATAAAAGCTTGAAACAACCTATTTTTGTGAATTCACATGCTAAAGAATTTAATAGTGCATAAGAGGATGTTTGAATGGCAATGATTATTTCTGTGCCTATATCTTCTATCGCGATGGTAATAGTACTTCTGGAAATAATATAACACCCTCAACGGTGGCGCTGGAGACGATAGGTTAGATGCTGACAATTCAAGAGGCGATAACCTACTGTTTGGTGGCGATGACGACGATTCTCTCAGTGCCTCTGGCGACACAAGTAGATACGGTAACGCCCCAGCCTCAGGCAATAATACCCTTAACGGTGGCATCGGTGATGATAGGCGATTTATCTATGATGACGCTACTGGTGCATTGTACTTTGACCAAGATGCCAGTGGAAGTGCGTTTACTCAGGTTAAATTTGCCCAGCTATCTGTTGGGGTGTCACTAAGCAATAACAATTTTTATATGACTGCTTAATCGCGATGAGTGCTTCATGATTATACACAAGGAAAAATAAGAAATTTGGGAATGCAAGATGCTGTTATGGCATTTCGCATTTTATTTATTAATAAAAATAGTTTAAATAATACAATCGATATAGAAATTTTATAATTACGGCAAATGTAAAATTTTCCTCATTTTTACATGGGGAATACCAGCTTCTTCAAATATTTCTCCTTCTTCTACAAAGTTAAATTTTTGATATAAACCTTTGACATACTCTTGAGAATGAATCACAACTTCTGGAATATTTTTACTACCTATAAATAAAAGTGCCTTTTCCATGATTTTCTTACCAATACCTTGCCCTCTAACTGTAGATAAAACAGCAAGTCTTTCTATTTTGACAGTTTTTTCATCTAAATATCTAATTCTGGTAGTACCTATAGCTTCCCGATCTAAATAAGCTATCAAATGGTCAGAGATTTCATCTTTGCCATCAAATTCTAAAGCCGGATCTACTCCTTGTTCTTCCTGAAAAACTGACTTTCTAATTGCAGCGATCGCCGGAAATTCTTCAGGTAATTCAGCAAGTCTTATAACTAAATTACTCATCAAACTGTTTTTATAGTTAGTATATCAAAAAAGGTGGGTTTTCCCCACCTAATTCTATACTTTAATCTGCACCTTCAATGGGTGCAAAACCTTGGCGCTGAATATTTTCTGTGACTGCGCGTGGTTCCAGGAATTGCAGTAGGTAATCAGGGCCTCCAGCTTTAGAACCGACTCCAGAAAGTTTGAATCCACCAAAAGGTTGTCGTGCAACGATAGCACCTGTGATATTGCGATTGATGTACAAATTCCCAACTTCAAATTCTGTCTGTGCCTGCTGAATGTGCGAAGGTGTTCGAGAATAAAGTCCTCCAGTCAATGCATAGTTAGTCCCATTAGCGACTGCTAAGGCTTGTTGGAAATCTTTCACCCGAATTACCGCCAGCACAGGCCCAAAAATTTCTTCCTGAGAAATGACTGCATTTGGCGATACTTCACTAAAAATCACAGGGCCGATAAAATAGCCGTGTGACGGTGCTGGTAACTCCAAGGCTAGTTGTGCTTCTGCCTTACCTTTCTCAATATACTCGCGGATGCGATCGCGGGCATTGCCATCAATTACCGGTCCGACTTGCGTACTAGGTAACTCTGCTTCCCCAATATTCAGAGATTTTGTCGCTTCCACCAACCGCTGCACAAAAGCATCATAAATCGGTTCCAACACGATCGCTCGCGAACAAGCAGAACATTTTTGTCCGCTGTAACCGAATGCTGATTGCACTACCCCGACAACTGCTTGGTCTAAATCAGCACTTTCATCGACAATAATTGCATTCTTGCCACCCATTTCAGCAATCACTCGTTTCATGTGCTTTTGTCCAGGTTTTAGCGTTGCTGCATCTGCGTAAATTCTACATCCTACTTCTTGAGAACCCGTAAAAGCAATTACATGAGTATCTGGATGATTTACCAAATAAGCCCCAACTTGTGAACCTTTACCTGGTACGTATTGAAAGACACCTTTTGGAAAACCAGCATCTACCAAGATTTCTGTGAATTTGGCGGCAATCACAGAAGATGTTTCCGCAGGTTTTAGAAGAGTACAATTGCCAGAAACCAAGGCTGCAACAGTCATTCCACAGGCGATCGCCAGGGGAAAATTCCAGGGAGAAATTACCACAGCAATTCCCCGTGGTTGATAAATATAACGGTTAGTCTCTCCAGGTATGTCATAATTAACACCTTCGTCTAACCGTTCAATCTCATCAGCGTAGTACCGACAAAAGTCTATCGCTTCAGAAACCTCTGCATCAGCTTCCTTAACTGGTTTCCCAACTTCTAAAACCATCCAAGCACAGAGTTGGGCGCGGCGTTCTTCCATCAAATCACCCGCTTTCCGCAAAATATCAGCGCGTTGTTTAGCTGGTGTTTTCTTCCAACCAGGAAACGCCGCCGAAGCCGCTTGCATCGCCTGTTCGGCTTGTTCAACGCTAATCAACCCGACTTTCCCAACTACCTCACTGAAATTAGAAGGATTGAGAGAATCAACAAATTCTGGCGTATTAACATACTCTCCATCAATCAGTGGTAAATAAGTTCTACCCAAATCTTCACGAACACCTGCAAAAGCTTCCATCACTTTCCTTCTTCCCTCCTCCTTTGCATAATCTGTATCCGCCGCCCCAACAAAGGAAGAGGACACGGGGAAATTTTCATTCTCTGCGTCTTTGACAAATGGTGGTGCTAATAGTTCATCAATTGGCCGATTTTCGAGATTTTGCCGTAAAAAAGAACTATTAGCCGTATTTTCCAACAATCGCCGAATTAAATATGCCATTCCAGGCAATAATTCACCGTAAGGACAGTAAACTCTAACCCGATAACCCCTGTCAACCAACGCCTTGGCAACTTTATCACCCATACCGTAGAGGACTTGCAATTCAAAGCGACGGCGGGGGACATTTAAACTTTCGGCTATGGCAATGGCACGAGCGTGCGATCGCACATTATGGCTACCAATGGCAGAATACACATATTGATGATTTTCTAGCAATAACTGGGTGATAGTTTCAAAGTTAGCATCAGTTGCCGCTTTATCGTTGTAAACTGGCTGTGACCAGTGCTTTTGGGCTGCTTTAATCGTTTCCTGATCCCAATATGCGCCTTTCACCAAACGAATTGTCAGGGGAAAACCGCGTTGTTTTAACCAAGAAATCAGATTCTTAACATCTTGCTCGCTATCACGCAGATATGCTTGGATAGTGATGCCAATATCTGTGCGTTGCCGAAACTCTTCTTCGAGTAACAGTTTTTTCAAGATACTCAGAGTTATGTCCTTGTAGGCATACTGTTCCATATCAAAATGCACAGCTGCACCTAATTCTTTAGCACGACGTAAAAGAATCCGAATGCGATCGCTAACTCGTTCTTCACTACCTTGAGCATCTAATGGATCGAATTGCGAATAAAACGCCGTTAACTTAACAGAAACTTGGACTTTTGGTAGCAGTTCGCCATCTGCTTCATCAATAGCCGGTATGACTGTCCAATTCTTCGATACTTCTACCAATTGTTGGATTAATTCTAGATAGCGTTCTAGATAAGATTGGGCTTCAGCTTCAGTAATTACCGCTTCACCAAGTAAATCAATGGTGAAAGCCATTTTCTCTTTTCGCAGCCGTTCAACTGTTTTGATGACTTGTTTAATATTTTCGCCAGCAATATATTTATGAGCAAGAGTTTCAACTGCTGTACCAACAGTTGTAGCAGCAACTTGTCCTGGCATTGAGTCAGGGTTAGCAAAGTTTAGCATTCCCTTCAAAGCTGTCGGTAATTCTACAGACTCATCGCTTAAATATTCTTGTAAATGTGAGGCAATTTCTGATTTACTATTCAAAGCAGGTAGAGTATCTATAAACCGAAATAATTGCACTCGCAACCCAGGATTACTCATCGTCCAAGCTAGTAATTTATCATCCCAGCGCATTTGGTCGCGCAGCGAAGCAAAAAATGAACGATTTTCCTGTGTAGCTGCTAGAAGTTGTTTAGCAATTTCTTGGGTTTTAGCTTCGTAGATGTTTGTCTGTACTTGTAATACCACTGATAATAAACTCCGTTAATCAAGGCAAGGCTTTTTGGACAAAGCCTGTGTCTTCTATTTTGACGCTTTCATTCAGCTGTCACCATATTGGGGAGATGCAAGATGAGGAGACAACGGAAAGCAGAACGAGAATAACTTCTAACTCTTAATTCCTAACTTTTCACTCCTCACTGCCAATGTTCCATACCCTATTCACTTATTTACAAGTGTTATCCTTTTGTTGATATATTTTTTACTCGATTGGACAGATGTTGCGGCACAAGAGATTAGCTCAGTCATACTAACAGTGGGGATACTACCTTTATGTCTACAGAAAACCTCACGCATATCTTATTTTCTAAGTGGCAACGCACACTCGAACCCTTTGGCGTTGACCAAATAGCGGCTGATAAAGCCTTTAATCGCTTGGTTGCAGCTTACTCTAGCAGCGATCGCTATTACCATACACTCAAACATATTCATCATGTCCTTACCACAATTGAGATTTTACATGGCTACACAAACAACCTAGCTGCTGTTCTACTTGCTGGCTGGTTTCACGATGTCGTGTATGACACTAAGGCTCAAGATAATGAAGAAAAAAGTGCAGACTATGCTTTTGAGTTGCTGAGTCATTTGGGCATTCCCGAAAGTATTGTAGCTACCGTCAGCCGTTTGATTCTGAACACTAAAAATCACCAAGCTGCGGCGGATGATTGTGATAGCCAAGTCTTATTGGATGCAGATTTAGCGGTTTTGGCTAGTAATCCAGTTAATTATCCAGAATACTCTGATGCGATTCGCCAGGAATATGCCTGGGTATCAGAAGCAGAATATATCGCAGGACGGCGGCAGTTTTTACAAGGATTATTACAGCGGTCAATTTACTTTACGCCTTTAATGTTGGAATTTGCTGAACCATTTGCTCGTAGCAATATTCAGGAGGAAATTAAGTCTTTGACTTCGGGATATGGTTTTTGATAAACACTGTGTAAACTTCATCAAATAAGACAAAAGAAACAAAAAGAAAAAATGGTTATCACCCACCGAGAAAATTTATTTCCAGGAATTATCTTTTTACTTCTTAAACCAGAGTTATATTCTATGCGGTTAGAATGGCAAGCGATTGTATCATGTCTGGCTAATTACTTATGATTAAAATTTATTGGCGTCAGCATAAATAATAAGTTTTTTACTAGAGATGATATTGTACCATTCGCAAAAATCTTTGCTCCAAATGAATTGGCTGTAGGGATGTACAGATGTACGCTCCTACCCATACATCTGTCGCATTCTTATACCAATTCAATTAATGATTCAACATATCCTTGGTTCAAGACGCGATTCATCGCATCTCTACAGATGGTCTGTCACATTCTTTTTTTAAATTGATATTATTTAACGTCTGCCACCACCACGATGAGGCACTTCAGGCTGTTCTTGCTTTGTTTGAAGTGCAAATACTTCTTGATGCTGTTGCTGCTGAATTTTTTGCTGTGCGAACTTTACACGGGTACGCACTCCAAGGTCTGCATCTGTATCTAGCATTTGCTCAAGTCGATGTGTAATGCGCGAGGCTCCATCGGGTAAGGTAATGGCGTTGTTTACCGCCGCAGGCATCGCTTTTACTAGTGTTTCTAAACTCGTAACTGCTGCATAGCGTACCACCCACTCCGGATCTTCAGAAATTAGTAGTAGTGCGTCTATTACCTGAGTCTGGACAGATTCCACTTTCTCAGGTGGTAGTTGATACCACCGCAATGTGCCTAATCCCCTAGCTGCTGCGCGGCGCACGCTCAAGGAAAAATCTGTTTTTGCTGCTTCTAACAACGTGTCTAGCGCCCGTAGATCCCCAATTCCCGCTAAAGCACGAATTGCCCAGGCTCTCGCCCCATAGTTGTAATCATCAATAAGTTTCAATAGTGGCGCTACTGCGGGTTCTCCGATGGCAATCAATCCATCTACCGCCGCCACTGCCGCCCCCGGATTATTGTAACCCAAAGCTGCAATCAAAGTCGGAACAGATTCCTCTATACCAGCTGCTGCTAACTCTTGAACTGCGTCTAATAAGCGCTCTGAAGAATCCGCTTCTTCCACAGCACGAATCAATATTTGGGCTAGGTCACTGTTATTCATAAGAATTTTTCATGAGTTATTAGTGGTCAGCCCATTGTAGCTTAAGTTCTCCGTAGCTGACCTCATACATAAACCCCTAACCCTTCTTTTGCAGTCGGGTTGGGGGTTTATATTTGGTAAACATTTGGTTTTTAGGTATTAATGACAACTAATTTTCTCAAATTTAAGACTATAACAGCGAGTCCATCAAATTCATGACTTTAATCGCACCTGCTGATAAACTGCTTGCTGTTGTATGGTTAACTTGATGTTCTAGTAATCCTTTAAGAGAAATTAGTTTCAGGCTATTTTCTGCCAAAGTCTCAGCTATGGCTTCGGCGGCGGGTAGATATCCAATTGCTCCCAAGTCTGCTAATACTGCTCGACGCAGTTGTAATTTATCACCAGCCAAAGCCTGTACCAATCGTTGTGCGTAACTTGGTTCTTGGGTTAACTGATACATAGCTCGTGCGGCAGCATATTGCACTACTTCTATGGGATGCTCAAGAAACGGCTTCACCAAAGGGATGCACTCAGTTGCTTTCAACCTTCCTAAAGCTTCTAAAATAGCGTCGTAGGGTTGAGACAAATCAGGCTGCTTTGATTTGAGCTGTTCTCCCTCCAAGCCTGCTTTTAATAGCTGACTCAGAGCGGGAATACAAACAGCATCGCCTAGCATCTCTAACGATTGTGCTGCTGCTTCCCGCACATAATAATCTGAGCAGTTTAGACAGGCAATCAAAGGTACAACCGCCTGACGATCGCCAATTTTTCCCAAAGCCCTAGCTGCGTTCCGTCGTAGAGGATACCCTCCTTCTGGTGTTCTGTCGGCTTCATCCTCTAAGGCTTGGATTAATCCTGTAACCGCAGCAGGTTCGCACACCCGAAACCTACCCAACCACCAGGCAGCATAAAAGCGCAACCCTAAATCTTGACCTTGGAGATTGGCGATCGCTTGCTCTACTGTTAAAGATTCACCGTCAGCTAACTCACCCGTTAGTGATAAATCTTCAATTTTATGTGGACTTAGATTCATCAGAAGAAGGAGTGCTTTGTGGGCTATTTGTTTTACCCTCAGCATTCAATAGCTGAATACTGACTATTTTGCCACCTAAGCGACTAATCCGCTGCATTTCTTGATTCATCCGGTTCTCAGGCACTGTAATAAACTCAGTAGCACTAGAACGAATGGGATAGTCTACTTTTTGGGTTTCTTCGCTTTGACGTAAACCTACTATTTCATACCGAAAGTAGCGGTTACTAGTTCTACCTGTAACTTGTCCTAGCATAAATTTATTCCAAATTTAAAATTGTCATTAGTTTTTTGTCATTTGCCATTTGTTTTTTGTTTTAAACTAATGACCAATGACTAATCACCAATGACTGACCAATGACTGACCAATGACTAATGACCCTAAAGAGGTTTAACGCTGGCTATTTTTCCACCTTGCTTTAGTACTCTTTGGAAGTAACTAGATAGTTCTTCGTATGGGATGACCACAGCTTGATTGACACGACGGACGCTAGGATATCCAGCTCCAAAAACGCCTGCCACTTCAACGCGGTAGAGTCTGCCTTCTTTACCAAAAGTTCCCGCACCACCGAAAGTGCTGTTGGGGGTAACGCCTTTGGCGGAAGCAAGGTAGGCAAAGCCAGAAGCACTACCAGAAGGAGCAACAACGGTAGATGAACCATTGCGACCTAATTCGACAGCTAGACGAGAAGAATTGCCTTTGAGTTGGGAGCGATCGCTACTGGCATAACCGCGATAAAGTTGGAATATCCGGCTAAATCCTACAGTTTTCTGTCCTGTTTGGGTTTCAAAACCGCGATAATAAGGAACTATATTTTCACCAAAGCTAGCTTGATACTCTGGCGAATCAATGTAGGAATCAATGTCGGCTTCATACCCCTTGGTTTGGTACAAGTCTAAGTGATAGACTACGTCTGACTCATCATAGGGGGCACGACCCAACAAGTGTTTGTAGTTCAACTCAATCACGCGAGTCTGAAAACTGTTGTAGAAAAACTTCGATTTGTACAGTTCTGATTTAGCTACTTGACGTACAAATTCTTGAACTGTATTCTTTCCATCACGCAGGATGGATTCAGCACTTGTGAGGCGCTCAGATTGCATTAAGTAATCATTGCCCAACAACTGACGATAGACAGCAGATATTACCCTTTCTATGTCTTCTTTAGTTGCATTTGGACGCAATTCTACAGGAGCGTTATCACTAAAAGCTTCTGTTCCTAAACGGGAAGCTGCTGTTGTAATAGCCATTGGTAATTATCCTTTTGTACTTCATAATTGGGAAAAGTTAGGAGTTAGGAGTTAAAAAGTTGAGAGTTAAGAATAAAGTTGGAGTTAGGAATTCAAAACTTCTAACTTCTAACTCTTAATTCCTAACTCCTCACTCCCGACTCATTTATTCCCCATTTATACAGGTGTAATGCTCACTACTTTACTGCCCTTACGATTGAGCTGCTGTAGTTTACTCGATAGTTGTTCGTAAGGCACAACCAATTCCGCTGTAGCGCGCCGCACTACCGCTGAGTTCGGGGAAGCTGATTGTAGGACTCTGATTCGATAAGTTTCTCCTCTACCACCAGTAGAGAGGCCTGTTAAGGCTCCTGTAGAGGCTGGGTAAATCGGTGAGGCGAGATTCTTAGCGACTTCCCAGGTTAGCTGTCCTTGTTTTTTTCCTTGAGCGCGATCGCTGCTGGCATAACCCCGATACAGTTGGAACAATCGGCTATAGCCAACATTTTTCTGTCCTACTTGACTCTTGAAACCCCGATAGTAAGGCACAATATTCTCGCCAAAACTTTCAAGATATTCTCTTGAGTCAATGTAGGAGTTAATTTCAGCTTCGTAACCTTGTGAGTTGTAAAGCTCAACATGGTAGGAAATTTCTGACTCGTCTTCTGGGGCACGTCCCAATAAATGCTTATAATTCAACTCGATAAACCGAATTTGCGAGTTGGAGTAGAAAAACTTCTCACGATAAAGTTCTGATTGAGCAATGGCTAGCACAAATCCTCGAACTGAGATTACACCTTGCTGTAACAATGATTCAGCAGTGACTAGACGCTGTTCTTCTAGCAAGTACGCATTACCTAAAACTTGACGGTAAGCTGCTCGAATGATTACTTCCACATCCGCTTCAGTTCTATCGGGACGTAGTTCTGCCAGTCCTGAGTTTTCAATAGGTGCAATCCCTAATCTTGCTGCTTGTCCCAAAGCTGCCATTTTTAAACCTCCTCAGTTTTTTAGCTGCAAAACTGAAAATTTTTTAGAAAAATTTTTTCTAGTTTTTTAACAGTTTTTCAAAATAAAACTGCCCAGAAAGGTAAACCAACTCTTAGCTACTAGCCAATAGAGCTTGTTTGCCTTTCCGGGCTAAATACACTCTCTAGCTCAGAGTGTTAATTGCGTAGTCGATGTAAGAATTGGCTTCTACAGCAGGATCGCCACTTAAACCGTGGTTAGCTTTGATGTACTTGAGAGCTTCAACGTACCAGCTGGGGGACAGGTCGAAGGTGCGGTTGATTTCAGCTAAGCCAGAAATCAAGAAGTCATCCAAAGGACCTGTACCGCCTACAACTAAGGAATAGGTGATAATCCGCAGGTAGTAGCCGATGTCACGCGCACACTTGGCTTTTCCAGTATTGGTAGAAGCAAAGTTAGGGCCTTGCTGTTGAGTGGTGTAGGGAAACTTGTTATACACCGCTTGAGCTGCGCCTTCTGTCAAACGTTGAGCGTTAGCAGTCAAGCTTTTTGCTGCTTCCATGCTAGCAGGAGCTTGGCGAAAACGACCAAAAGCGATTTGAAGTTCTGTGCTGGAGAGAAAGCGTCCTTGAGAATCGGCAGCTGCAACTGCTTCGGTAAGAGGTGTTTTCATCGGTTTAGTATCTCCCTATTTACAATTTTGTTGAAATCTATTTTGTCAACTGACAATTGTTAGCTAATAGCTTCGATCTGGTATTACGCTACAGCAGCAGCAGCTTGATCGAAGTAGCTTGCAACTTCAGCCATCAGAGCGCTGCAATCACCTCTGGTGATACCGTTGGGGTCACCAGCAATTGCTAGAGCAGCATCTTTCATTTTTTGAACGCCAACTGCTACAGAAGCACCAGGAGTTCCTAGAGCCAAGTAGGTTTCACGCAGACCGTTCAAACAACGGTCATTGAGTACACTGGCATCACCAGCAAAGATTGCATAGGTAACATAGCGCAGGATGATTTCCATATCGCGCAAGCAAGCGGCATTTCTGCGGCTGGTGTAAGCATTACCACCAGGAGCAATCAACTGGGGTTGTTCAGCAAACAAAGCGCGAGCAGCGTTAGCAACAATCGCAGAGGAGTTGCTGGTAATCCGGTTTACAGTATCCGCACGCTTGTTACCATCTTTAACGATGGCGGTCAGGGCATCCAATTGAGCTTGGCTGAGATATTCACCTCGTGCATCAGCTTGGGAAACTACTTTGGCAAATGCATCTAACACCATTGCTTTTATCTCCTAAATTTGCTTGATTAACAGACTCTTCGGACTTCAAACTGAGAAGTATTTTACCTTAAGTCTGAGTTGAGACTGTCTGACCAGATTGGGAAGACCAATAACAGACATCCAAGGTATAAGTTTAATGTTTTCTGGGTTTCCAATTAAATTTTTTTTTACAAAACTTCATATTTCTATCAGGGATTTGAAAACCTGGTCAGTAGGCATTCTACTTACCTTACGATGTTGTTTTTTCTTCCAAGTCCCCTTTATACAATGGTCTTGGGTCATTTTTTATTAAAAATTATTGTGATGTCTTTTAATTTGCTTTACATAACTTAATATTTACATGTATATTTACTCAGAACATAAAGGGCATGGGTAAGAGGCAGAGGAGAAACACTTGGGATATTTCTTCTGTGCCCCTCTGCCGCCCTGCCAGCCTGCTCCTCTGCCCCTTAGCGGACGGCTGTTAATTTTCTCTCCAAGTCAAATAAAAAGCCGTGGATATACTCTTCAGTCCATTCAGCACCATAGAAGCGCTTAAACATGCCTCGTGCTGGATCTTTTTCAGCGCGATATCGCAGGTAGCGCAGTTGGGCTTGCTCAATGGCTGCTAAATTTTGCGAATCTGTTACAGTTTGTGCCTGCTCGACAAAATCCAGATACGCTTTCAAATAGTCCTTGAAAGCTGCAAACACTTGAGTTTCTACTACAACGGTTTCTTGGGGACGAGTCCACAAAAAAGCAGGAGAGAAAAAGGGTCGTGCTTCTTCGGGAAAATCTCCTCCCCAAGTCAGATGTTGTTGATGAGCGTGGAAAATGGGCAGGATTGGTTGAGTATATTTTGCTTGATATGCTGGGTCATCTCGAAATAGGGGTTGCATATCCAAGGCAATAAGGTGTCCTCCTGGCAATGTCACCAAATCTGCTCCAAAAAAGGGCAAGTCATAGTTGAGGTGGGGGAAAATCACAAAATTGAGTACTTGCAGCGAATTGCCACCTTGTACGTGAGCTGCACGAATTTGCCGCAATTTTGGGGTTTGAAAGGCATAACTTGTGGTGACAACCTCTTCCTGATTCTTTCCTTTGCCCACAGTAGCGCTCTTGGACTCGAACCCAATGGGGATAGGATAGGGTTGCAAATCCAAACGCGATCGCATGTAGGCGATCGCATAATCAAGAAATGGCTGATAAAGTGTCATTTTAACTATCAGGTATAAAATTGAAACTAGTAAAGATTCATTTTGGGCATGAGTTAAGATTTAAGAACAAAACCGGAGACGTTTGGGATACTCCGGTTAGTAATTCTCCCCCCAAGCGCCTCTGCTCCCCATACCCTTGCGGTCATCTTTTACTTGCACTGACTGCTAAAGGCACAGCATCTTCAAATAAAAACTCGTGGAGAAAGCGTTCTGCCCACTCATGACCAAAGTAACTGCTAAATAGTCCAGATGCGGGGTCGCGGTCTGCACTATATTGGTCATAGTCTTTTTGAGCTTTAACAATTCGCTGGATATCTTCTCTTTCTTGGAGTGGTTGAGCGTTTGCTAGCATTTGCCAATACAAATTTAAATAATCCTGAAACGCTGCAAAAACTCGCGTTGCTACTGTTTGAGCATCTGTTTTGGCAAATAACAGGTATTTAGAAAAATATTGGTTAGCATCGTAAAACTTCATTTCTAAGTTTTGCGATAAATCTGGGTATTTATCATGCAGAGATTTCAGCGGAAATATATATTTTTTCTGATAATCTTCATCTTGAAACAAAGGCTGAAAGTCAAGGACAATCAAGTTTTTAATTTTACCAAAGGATAAAAAATCAATCCCTAATAGCGGTAAATCATAGTGATGGCTAGGATAAATCACACTGTTAAAAATTTGGGCGCTTTCTCCAGCATCAATATATGTATAGCGAATTTTCCGCAGCTCTTGAGATTGGTGACACCAGCTACGAATGGTTGCTGGGTTTCTGCCGCGATCGCTAACTTTGAATTCTAAACCAGGTGGAATAGCCCTACTTTCTAAATCAAAGCGTTCAAATAGCTCTTTTTCTAAAAATTCCAGGAAAGGCTTATACATAGAGCATGACTCATTAACCCTTGCATGAAAATAAAGGATGTGAATCATACACGTCTCATTTCTTAGAAACAAAGCAACATTCCTTAATAGGGATTAAGGATTGGGCAAACAGCGAGTGTGGGAGGCTTGGTTACAGGATGAGAAGCTTTTCTATAATCTCCCCACACTTCCTCATCTCGTGGTTGGTGAGTTTCGACTACGCTCAACTACCGCCAAGTCGAACCACATCTCCCTACTCCCTATTCCCGAGCATGGTTTTGACTAATCATTTGCTCCAACACTTGTTGGGAAACACAACGACGCTCAGAACAATAAGTCATCAAGTTGACTCCGCTCATCATTCGCACGGTACTAACCCTGACACGAAAATCATCAGTCACAAACCAACAACGTTCTTGACCTTGGTTGTTGTCATAATCAGTGTCAATCGTCAACACTCCATCATCAGCAAATCGATACCGACTGACAACCGGAATGCTCTCTACATAGCCTTGATTGCGGATTAATTTTCCAGAAAGCCTTGTTTCATCATCGGGAATATCAACTAAAATGGCAGCATTGTCAGTGTTCGGTGGCCTAGTGTCTAGGTTAGCCTGCCATGCAAAGCTAGCACCCCCAGTTGCTTTATCTGGCTCTATTCCTTGTACTTTGCAGACTTCTTGGACTTTAGGATCGTCTTTTTGTATGACTGTAACAATTAAATTCGATTCACCCGATTCATCTGCGGCTGAGTCAAAGTGATGAACCGAACGTTCCGTAAACCATGTCCCCTCACTTTTACGGAAAAAGTCAATCATTGACAAGGGTGGTATTATGTGCATATAGTTTGAAACCTCGTTTTTTAAAACAATATCTTTGGTAAAATCTTCATTTGTAGTCCTATGCATTAATATCTGCATTCTTGCACTATGCACAAATAGTAACTAAGTCGGCGTAAATAATTTTTGTTGGCATAAAATAATAAGCGATAACCATCAGGATTTTAGCTTAGTTCATTTTTCTTCACATAATTTAATTTTATTCTGCCTATTTACTACATTGTCTTATTTGTATTAATTATTTTTACTGATGTAAAATTTCTAGATGATAATTTGCATTGTATCCTTTTTGGTTCCTATAGTTAAAGAATTATTCCAATTGCTGTTGTTAGTTTTATCTACTTTTTCAATAAGTAAATTAACGAAGCAAAAGCAGTTTTATCTCAACCTCTGATAATTTGGTTCAGATGTTCATTGCTGTAATTGGCTTTTGCTTGCTTCTAAGCAATAAGATGAATCTTGAATCTAGCTAAAGTGTAAAATAACTCCAAAAGTTCTACTTTAATTACCTAATGACAAATAGTGAAATTCACCTAATTACCAACGAACGTCCCAGTCCAACTCCAGAAATATTAACAGCCTTGAAAGCAGGACTTCCTTTAGAAAAAGTAGATTTGAACGAATTCAATCTGCGGGGAGTTGATTTAAGACAAGCTAATTTGAGTCAAGCCAAGCTACTAAGAGCCGACCTCAGTCAGATGGTTTTGAGTAATGCAAATCTCAGTGGAGCCGATTTACGAGGTGCTAACCTGCATGGAGCCGATTTGAGTGGAGCGAATTTGCAGGGAGCTTATTTAAACCGTGCTGACCTTCAACAAGCGAATCTCAGTGGCGCGAATTTGCAGGGAGCTAAACTCCAAGTAGCGCGTTATGATACACAAACAAAATGGCCTCAAGAATATAACTACAAAGCTTCAGGAGCAGTGGGGCCGGGTGCTAATCTCAACGGTGCTTATCTCAATACAGCTTTTTTACGCGATGCAGATTTGCAAGGGGCTAATCTGCGGGGAGCATACCTCAGCGGTGCTGACTTGACCGGAGCCAATTTACAAGGTGCAGCTTTGAGTGGTGCTGACTTGAGTAAAGCTTATTTGACAGGGGCTTGTTTGCGAAATGCTCGATTAACTGGAGCCGATTTGCGGGGTACAGATTTGCGAGCAACGGATCTGAGTCACGCAGAGATGGAGTATCTTCATAGTATCGCTGGGGCAGATTTTACTCTTGCCCAAGGACTGACACAAGCTACCATAGTCATGCTTCAAAGTCGTCCAGCGTCAGAACTCGATGTTTGGAACGCCTATACCCGCAAAACAACTCGTGAAAGTTTGAGTGGGTGAGCAGGAGTAAGCAGAACTCTATCCATCAGGGAACTCCAAGAAATAAATTATCCCGTTTGAAGCTGATGACTGATGAGAGCCAGTTGCTTTAAGCCGGGGAACCCGTCCAACACACTGGCTCCTGTTGAGTATCAACAGTGGATATTTTTTATTTGTCAGTCCCTAAATACAGCCCATCATCAAAAGGGTATGAAAATCTGGCGTTGCTGAATTGAAGTATGAAGTTTGAAAACTTAATGTCTCAAAATCTTGCTCTGTGCGCCTCTGCCTGAGGTAAATTCATACCTGAATTCAGCAACACTTATTAGCTATTGTTGAGTTGAGTTTTATAGCCGTAGTCATGCCCTTTAGGACATAATGACAAGCGTGAAAGCTAGGAATAGTAATAGTTTTACCTTCTGCCTTCTGCCCTCTGCCTCCTGCCTCCTGCCTCCTGCTATATCATCTCATCAAAATTATTGACAATAATCCAAACAAGCTCACTTCGCTATTATGGTAACAAGTCTTCTAAAGCAGCTCCGACAACTCGATGATCCCGATCCTGTCTGAGTTGGTTCAGGGCTACTTTTGCTTCGACTGCATTAAAGCGTTTGAGGGCATAGGCAACTCGCACGCGCATCCGCCAAGATTCAGCATTCACTAAGCTAAGTAGTTGGGATAACGCCGCAGTATTTTGGCTAGAATCAGCTAATAACCCAAGTCCATCAACAGCTGATTCCTCAACTGTGAAATCTTCGTCTTTTAAACCGTGAATGCAGATATCAAATAATTCTTCGGGACAATCCATTTCAGCAAGCGCTGCGAGAATACTACGCCGTACTAACCAGTGGTCATCCTGATAAAATGCCAGAACTAAATGAGAAACTGCTACTCTACCAAATAACGATAACGAATTTGCTGCTTCAGCTCGCACGTTGGGGGTATCGTCGAATTTCATAATTTGCATCAAGGCTGCAAAAGATTCCGCTGATTGCTGGTTACCCAAACCCCTGGCGACAAAAGAACGCACCAAAAATTCTGAGTCATGCAGTAGACTCGTTAGCAGAGGAACTGCAACTTCTGATTCATAATCCTTGAGGGCAGCGATCGCTTTCAACCGATACTGAAAATCTGGATTCTCCAGTTGAGTTTTAATTTTATCGATTTCCATAGGTGCATTTAATAGTGGTTATTCTTTACTTTATTTTACAAATGTCAAAAAATAGCGATCGCCTTCTAGGAAGATTATAGAGAATACTCCCCACTTCCTATGTATGACTCAATTAAGCGAAACCGTTAAGCAATTAATAGCCAAAGCTAGAATTGTCAGCTTTGCTGAGTGGAAACAGTCCCATCCTCAAGCTGCAATCGCCATATTCCAGGCTGCGGATGATAGTCTTCGCTATTTGAGTGACGAAGATTTACTCCAGATCGAAACTTTAGCACCCAATAATTCTGCCTTGATTCCTGTTGCTCAGTTGTTACGCGATCGTGCAGCCGAAATCGTTGATGAAGCAAGAGTTCAGGTTTTGCTGACTTATCCGGAAATTACTGAGCCTGGAGGAGGTCTTTATCCACCTGAACGCGCCCAAGCTTGCTGGCGAGACTTTTGGCATTTTCTTCGCTGCATTACCTATGGAATCGCAGGTTGCCACACTGAATATACCAGCCCCACAGGATTGCATTATCTGAATTTGCTTTATCAGGAATTAAAAGTTCCTTTGGATGCGATGGTTTTGGGCTTAAAAAGTATCAAAGCTGCTAGTTTAAAACGCTGCCAAGCCACTGAGCAAGAAACTCTTGCTCCCTATTTTGACCATTTGATCGCTCAACTAGCTACTTTTCAAACTCGCTAGTATTAAAAACTTATACTATTTCGGATATCAAAAAATTAGTGAATCTAACTATTTGATGAATGTATCGTCAAAGTGAAACCAACAATTTACCCACAAAACTGTACTTTAAAATACAGTTTTGTGGGTAAAAATATGCTGTGAAAAATCCTACTTCAGTGTATTGGTTTGGCGATAGCAAAAGTGCTGAATTTACTGAATTTTACCTACAGCCTTAGCATTCAGTAATAATTCTAGATTGAATAAGTGTAATCTTTTGACAAGTCATGATTGTTGAGTTATTCTATAAATTGTATAAGTGTCTTCGCGGCGGTAAAAATGACTAGAACGAAGCAAACTATCGGCGGACACTACCAATTTTTACGTAGCTTAGGTAAAGGAAATTTTGGACAAACTTACCTAGCAGAAGATTTACACGCGAAAAAACGCAAAGTTGTAGTTAAACAATTTTGCTTTGTTTGTAATAGTCAATCTACGCTGAATAAGGCTAAGGAATTATTTGAAAGAGAAGCGGAAGTCTTATATGAATTGAGTAATGATTTGCAAAACAATCAAGTACCGCACTTTATAGGATTTTTTGAAGAAAACCAAGAGTTTTATTTAGTCGAAGAATTTATTGAGGGACGGACTCTCAAAGAAGAGTTAGCTGAAAAAATCAGACTACCAGAAGATGAAGTAGTAGATTTGCTCAAAGATATTTTGGCTATTCTCAAAGAAATAAATGAAAAACGAATTATTCACCGAGACATCAAGCCTGATAACATTATTATACGTGCTAATAATGGTAAACCGACATTGATTGATTTCGGCGCGGTAAAAGAAATAGCAAGAGTAGTGAATACTCAATTTCAGGCAAAACAAACAATAATTTATACGCCAGGATACAGTCCCTTAGAACAACTCCAAGGCTCGGCAAAATTTAATAGCGATATATATGCTCTAGGAATCACAGCTTTAGAAGCGCTAACAGGATTAGAACCAGAAAAATTAAAAGATGACACAGGTAAGGTAATTTGGTCTAATCAAATTAAAGTGAGCGATCGCTTAGTGGAAATACTGCAAAAAATGGTTGATGAAGACTATCGTAGTCGATATCAATCAGCAGAAGATGTATTAGCCGATTTAGGGGAACTAAAAAAGCTACAAAACACTTTGATGCTTGCACCAAAAAACTATTTACTAGTTCAAATTATACACAAAACTGTTTTACAGCCAACAAGCATTATTCCTCAATGGTTAAAGTTTCCAATCTTACTACTCATAGTCATTGGAATATTTGGTTCAACATCATTTTTTGGTATGAGACAATTGCTCATGCCTCTAGAAAATAATTCTAGTATTCCTCAACCAAAGCAACAAAAAATAATCCCAAAAGAAACTAGTCCTAAAGCTTCCAACCTACCCAATAAAAATAATCAAAATCAAGAAAATATCAATCCTTGCCCTCCGATTTTGGCACCAGGCGAAAGTTGTCAAACAACGATAAAATACAAACAACATTAATATGATAATTCATAATCCAAGACTACAAATAACATTATTTATTCTTAGTGTCTTTGGTAGCCTGGCAACGCTAGTAAACTTCGGTTATGCCACTTGCGATCGTATCGAATGTTGGAAGTATCTGAAACTACCTCAAGAGAGACTAAACCCATGTCCTCCCATCTTGCCTCCTGGTAAAGTTTGCAATTATTCATATTCTCAAAAAACCTTTGAATAAAAACATGAAAACTTAAAATGGATACTATCTTCATTTAGATAAAATATCGAAATATAGGACTCATATTTGATTGCGTGAAAAAACTCATTACACTTTAACTAGTTTCTTCCTGTTCGCTGTCTCTACAAGTTGTTAATAAATCAAATTGGATTCCTATATACAAACAATATTCTTTCTACCATTCTTTAAGAGGTACAACAATGAACCCCAAAAAAAGTTTATCTTTAATAGCAGCATTGATGTTGACATTAGCATCTGCCATTGCACCCGCTACAAATGCTCAAGCCGATACCACTGAAGGTTTTGTTTGCAAAAAGTCTAATGGTACATTGACAACTATTTACCAAGACTCACGCAGAGAAAAACCGTTTATTCGTTGGACTTCTGACTTTGGTGGTTTAGTTAAGTATACGCGCGAAAAACGCTGTCAGGAAGTGACTAACAGATTAAATTACTACATAATGAATCAACGTCCATTTTACATGACTCACGGTAGAAGTGAAGACGGCAAGTATCCTATCATTTGCCGCACTGACGAAAACGGTGGTGGGTGCAAGGGACTGATTTACACTTTAGATCCCAACGGGCGTATACCTGCTAACGATATTGTCAAAGAATTACTAGAAATTGTTAACCCTGAAGTAGGGCCTTCAATAGGCGTACCAGCAACAAGTTGCCCCTTGTATGTTAATGTTCGTTTATATTTGCAAGGTAAACCTAGTGCTAAATATGTTTGTAGAGCTAGATAATTTTAGACTTCAGCAGTTTGAAAAAGCACTTCGCTAATGAAACGAACTTTGGTACTAATCTGGACTTTAGCCTGCGTTTGTGTCCCATTGTTGGAACCATCAACGCAGGCTATTAATTTTTTGGTTATTGCTCAAACAACTTCTAGCAAGAACAAGTCCGATACTGAAATCACAAGTATTGCTAAAAAAATTACAGTTCAGATATTTCAAGCAAATTCTCAACAACAAGAAAATTTAATTGGAACTGGATTTATAGTTAAAAAACAAACTCAACAAGATAAAAATTATATTTATCAAGTATTAACTAACGACCATGTAGTCAAAAAACTGCAAAGTGGATATCAGTATCAAATTAAAACTGATGGCGATCGCATTTACAAAGCTTCTTTGTCTCAACAAACAAATAAATTTAATAACTATGACTTAGCCATCCTCACTTTTACTAGTTCTGTGGGATATCAAACAGCAAAATTAGGTCACTCTGATAGATTGCAACCAGAACAAAAAGTTTTTGTCGCTGGTTTTCCATGTGAATCTACTCCATGCAAACCTAAACTTACAGTTAAATCAGGTATCATTGCTCCTCAAGAATTTCTCTTACAGGGAAAAACTTTAGTTGCAGGCTATAAAATAGCATATGATATTGATGTTCAACCAGGGACAAGTGGCGGGCCAATTATAGACACTGTAGGTGAAGTAGTAGGGGTTAATGGAAGGAGTAAATCTGTAGAATCACCTTTTGCTAATGCTCCAGATCCATACACATTTACCGATAATACTCAACCAGATAAAAATATTAAATTATTGATGAGATACTTTGCTTGGGGGATTCCGATTGAAACATATACAAACTTAGATAATATAAATTTATCAATAAAAAGTACTCCTCAATCTTCTTTGTCTGAGAATCCACAACGCCATTATTCCACAAATTCAAAAAATCAAAGCATTGGAGTTAACAATCGCTTAATTAACATTATCATTATAATTACTATTTTTGTTTTAGTAATAGCTATTGTTTGGTATTGCTTAAATATGTGGAATAAATACAAATCAGAAAATCAGCCAAAAATTCAAGCTAAAGAAGAACAGCAAAAAGAACAAGAATCTCATGTTTCTTCACAAATACAACAGCCAAAAATTACAGAACAAGAGCAAAAAGCATCAAGCTGGAAAGTAAAATTTCAACAATGGGTAAAAGCATTAGATAAAAAAAAACATTATGAATAAAAACTAAAAACTACATTTTAAATAAAAGATTAATATTATTAAAAGGAAACAGGAATGGGAAACAGGCAACAGTTCAATCCCCATAGTTAAAAGTAGAGGATTTGTATAAGTTAAGAATATTTATAGATTTGGTTGAACGTAGTGAAACCCAACAAACTCCACAAAATGTTGGGTTGAGGAACGAAACCCAACCTACAAATTTTTATTCTTTGGGCTTATCCTCTGCTCCCCGCTCCCTCCTCAAGAGCCTCTTGCGATCCAAAAGGTGATGAACGATTTGACAATATTAAGATTAAAATTATTAAGTAAAAATATCTTACATTTTGTAATTTAATTTCCCTTGCTGTGAAAAAATTTTTAATGCTAATGATGCTGATTGTGGCGATCGTATTTATTGGATCGAGTTGCCAAGCCGAGAAGGCTCCAATCCCTAGCCCTACACACACAATTCCTAGTCCTACTCCTACAACCTCTGTTTTAACGCCACAACAAATAACGAAATTAGGAGAAGAAACCACTGTGTTTATCACTGGAAGAGGTGAACCCGGATCTGGCATAATTATTGATAGACAAGATAACACTTACTATGTATTAACAGCTGCACATGTAGTAGGAATTGAGCCAGAACCAGACGAACCTCCATACAAAGTGCGAACAAAAGATAATCAAGAACATGATGTTGCAAGACAAGATAATTATCAGAAAAATGTGCAAAAATTTCGAGAATCGATTGATTTAGCAGTCATACAATTTACTGCGGAACAAGGTGAAGAATACGAAGTTGCTCCATTAGCAAAATCTATATTTACAGGAATGTCTGTGTATGCATTTGGATGGACTAATTGCTTAGGAGGAAAACAACAACAATTTCAGAAGACCGAAGGTCAAATATGTAAAATTAACCCAGACTCTAAAAATGGTTGGGATGTAAGTTATACGAATAATATTATTGAGGGTGTGAGTGGAGGGCCTGTATTTGATTCCACTGGACATGTTGTCGCTATTCAAGCAGGACAGGGTGGCAATATTGGCCCGACATCTGATAATACTTGTAACTCTCTACCGATACAACCAGATTCAAAATTTAATTATGGATTGGGTGTTCCTATTCGTGAAAACTTTGAAATGTTGCAATCAAAACTACCTCAAAGATTGGAAATAGAAATTCAATCAAACACTTTTTCTCAAGAAGTGTCTATGACTAATATTAAGTGTCGTGAAAAGTCTCCAATAACTCAATGCCCTCCTATTTTACCTCCTGGGCGACCACCCTGCAATTAAAATCGCTACTTAAAAAATAGGGGGTATTATGCAATTTTAGATTTTGAATTTTAAACCGCGTCTACCTTAAAAACCATAGTTTTTTGGAATTAGGCTAAAGCTCATAACTTAAGCAACGAGCGAATAATACCTCTTCTTAAGAACTCGAGGTTTCAAAATCGACGGGGTTTAAATTGTTTCACCTACCTTGCTAATTGCAATGCAGGTATAAATTCGGGAACTTGAAACGTTTTTAATTTTGGATTTTGAATCTTCAATTCCGATGCGTATAGTTTTTAACCGAATGTCCTTGTTTACAAGAACTGCGATCGCCATACCCTTTTTCTGTGACTGCTAGGCTATGGGCAGTTTACGATTAATACTTTTGCATACCTCGCTACCACTACTTGTACCACAATAATCAATTCAATACTAAAAAAAAGCTTAAATTTATCAAAAGTATTATTTAACTTAACAATTTTTAACAAATATCGCTTCAGCATCGTATCAAAATGTGTAAAGGCAAACGATGTAAAAAACTCAAAAAAACTTAAATAACGAAGTCTAATAAGACTTTCAAAGACTTAGTGGTTTTGATTTTGTTAAGCAATGTAAAGTTTTTTAACATCTGCTGCACAATGTTCTCATAAAATTTAGTTTTTAACTGGGAGATAGTTTGAATGGCTTTCGGACCAGCATCACGATTAGGGGTGGCTCCGTTTGAGAATACCGATCCGATCGATTTGTGGCCAAGTCGCTCTAATGAGGAAGTTGAAACCGTAATTAGATCCGTCTACAAACAAGTTTTGGGCAATGCTTATGTAATGGAGAGCGAGCGGCTGACCGTTCCTGAATCCCAACTCAAACGGGGTGAAATTAGCGTTCGCGAGTTTGTACGTCAAGTCGGAAAGTCAGAGCTTTACCGTTCGCGGTTTTTTGATAACACTGCTCGCTATAGAGCGATCGAGTTGAATTTTAGACATTTACTTGGTCGTGCGCCATTGGATCTAGAAGAAATGCGGGCACACAGCACGATTCTGGATACAAAGGGCTTTGAAGCGGAGATTGATTCCTATATAGACAGCGACGAATATCAAGAAACCTTTGGAGAAAATACCGTACCTTATATTCGGGGTTATAAAACCGAAGCGATTCAGGGTTTGGTTCAGTTTACCCACTTATTTCAATTGGTACGTGGTTCTGCTAGCAGCAGTCTCAAAGGTGACCTAGCTGGCAAACAGCCAAAATTAAATAGTCTGCTAATTCAAAACACACCTACCCCTGTGGTTTCACCAGGCAGCAGTGGTGCGACATTCCGCAATCCCACCTCTACTCCTCGCACTCGTCAAGGTGTAGGAGCGGGTGAAGATGGCAAAGTCTACCGGATTGAAGTCACTGGCTACAAAGCGAATACGGTAAATCGCATTTCCAAATTTCGCCGCAGTAACCAGGTGTATTTCGTGCCCTACAATCAGCTATCAGAAGAATATCAGCGGATTCACAAACAGGGCGGTGTAATTGCCAGTATTACTCCTGTTAACTAAAAAATTAACTATAAACGAAGCTTGGGAAACACGTAAATGGGAAGCATAGTCATAAATTCCTCTCAAGTAGAGCTACGGTCAACTAACTCTACCGAAGAAGTAGAAGCAGTGATTCGAGCCGTATATAAGCAAGTTTTGGGTAACGCTCACTTATTAGAAAGTCAGCGGCTCGTGACTGGGGAATCGCAATTGCGCGATCGCAAAATCAGCGTCCGTGATTTTGTGCGAATTGTTGCCAAGTCCGATATTTACCGGACTCGATTTTTTGAAACCACTGCTCCCTATCGGTTCATTGAACTCAACTTTAAACATCTGCTAGGTCGCGCTCCCCTAGAGCAGGCAGAGGTTTCTGAGCATATCCGTCGTACCGTTGAAAGCGGTTATGATGCTGAGATCGACTCCTACATCGATAGCCCTGAATACGAGACTACCTTTGGTGAAAACATTGTACCCTACTATCGGGGAAACAGTAGCCAAGTAGGACAAAAGCAAGTCGGCTATAACCGGATTTTTGGGATTGTTCGCGGTGTAGCCGAAACCTCAAGTGCCGTTAAGTCTTCTCAGTTGGTGTACTCAGTAGCAACCAATAGCCCGATTAAAATTAAGCTACCTTCTGTGATTGGTAGTACTGAAAAGAGATTTAAAATCCTCGTTCAGGGTGGAAGTGGAAAATTTGATAATCCCCGCCGCCGTGCTACAACAGAATACATTGTTCCTGCTAGCAATATGACACCGCAAATTCAGCGAATTAATCGCACTAGTGGCAAGATTGTTAGTATCACAGAGATTGTTTAAAAAATAGGGATTGAGTATTAGGTATTGGGCATTCGTCAAACAGGGCATGGATTATTCTCCTTGTTTCCCCAGTCGCTAATACCTAGTACCCAGTCCCTAATTCCCAATTCCTACATTCGAACGAAAATAACCCTATTTTGTCACTATCGAAAAACAATAACCTCAACCAAATTCTGAAACTTTGATTGAATCTAGATTTGAGGCTTTATTTTCTAACAGAAACTAAAATTTAGAGGCAAAAAGTGGAAACTAAAGCTTTGTATTAGTAAGGTTTCTATCGTCTTGAACAAGAACATTCCAATCTAGAAATCAAAATCCAGGAGCCAGAATAGTTAAACAATAGGGAGCCAATTTCAGTAATGAATATATTTAAAGATAGGAAAATCGGATATCGATAGTAAAGAGTATCAACAGAATTTTCGTGAGAAGATTGTTCCCCATGCTCGCAGTACTAGCTCCCAACTTGGAATTGAGAATAGCAAAAAACACTCGCCACTCACTACGTAGGACTCCCAAATACAGTTGTGGTCAAGGAGGCCACCATATAGACTGAGAGAATAACTCTTTAACCAAAAGATTTATCGGATTATAAGCTGTATTTTTCAAATCGCTTTTGTAATGAAAATTATTGAATTTTTTGAACTTTCAATTGGACGATGGCGATCGCAGCGTAGCGGTCATCATTTAGCATTCGCCCATTTTGAAGAAGTGCTGTCTACTATCGACATTGAGTCTCTATCTCATGACGATCCAGCGGTGCAAGAAATATGTAAATTATATGACACTGACCTCGGCAGTATCATTCATCCCTTTCGCATGACTTGGGAAGGTGAATCAGATTGGGACGATAAACCAATCTCTGGTAGTACCGTGCTGGTACCAATTCCCGATGTCGAAAATCCTTCTACAGGTAAACTCCTACGGGAGAAAGGATATGCTGAAATAATCCCAGCAGTAGGTAAATACCACCTGAGTGACGATGGTATTTTTACCTTGGTGACAGAATATGACCTGGCTGCTGCTGAAGAGCGAATTTGGTTTGCTAACCCAAATCTGCGATTTCGCGTATCGTTGATCAAAACCAGCGATGGTAAAGGTGTGACAACGGCTTCCTTTTCTTCAGAGATTCGGTCTTTGTCAAGTTCAACGAGTTAGCAATATTGGGTTAAAAGATTAAATCAGTAACAGTGTTTACTAATAGCTGTTAAAGGAATCATTTAGTACAATAAGGCAAAAATCAACCTACATCTGATAAATAGGCAAAAAGCCTAAGAGATAGAACTTCTTTGTTTTGCCGTTTGCCTTCTTGCACTAGTTTTGTCTTGTCACTCCTGAGGTTAAATATGACAATAGCTCCCAGTGACTCTAGCACCAAGTCCAGCGATTTGCTCACCTTAGCTTGTTGGATGGCAGGAGATTTTAGCAACCAAAAGCAATCTTTTGCAAATCCTCAACTTTACGCCCACATTCACATTTTTTTTCGTCCTTTACCATTTGAGTTTTTTTCAGCCATTGGTTTTTATTCTGAACAAGCATATGACCATGATTTATGGACACCCTACCGCCAGGGAGTACATAGATTAGTAGATTGGGGCGATCGCGTTTATATCGAAAATTACAGCTTGAAAGACCCTATACTTTATGCAGGTGCTGCTCGCGAACTAGATATCCTCAAAACCATCACCCCAGAAAGCATTCAACGACGCTATCACTGTTCGATGGTTTTTGTCCGAGAAGGTGAAATGTTTCGCGGTAGTGTGGAAGCAGGCAATCAATGTCTAATTCCTCGCAATGGTCACCAAACATATCTTGTTAGCGAAGTAGAAATAACCGAGCATACTTGGATAAGTTTGGATCGAGGTATGGATATTGAAACCCATCAACAAATATGGGGATCGACTGCTGGGCCTTTACGCTTTGAAAAACGAGAAAGTTTTGCTGATGAATTAGATGCGGTGAGCGCATGATGTTAATTCAGCTCGAATTTGTTAAACCTATAATGTTACCTCCACAGGCTGAAAAAAAAATGCGCTGCTGGATTCGCAGTCGTCACTTGATTTGTTCGGGTAACTTTTTTATCTTTGAGACACTAGAATATACGACGATTGAAAGGTTTTCTGAATGCGTTGCTTCTTTAGGAGGAACAGTAATATCAGTTGACCCCGTTAATAAAATTTGGATGGGCGATCATCGGCAAGTTATTCTATATCAAGCAAAAGCAAGTTTACATACACCTCATCACACTTTGAAACAATACTGGATAAAATACGGTGGTTTCTACACTAGATTTGATGTGCGTGCTTAACAAATATTTTTGCTAGCTTGATTCGCCTTGGGAATCTGCTCTCATGAAAAGTTCAAAAATCAATCAGGATTGAATTTTTAATTCCTCCTGTAGAGGGTTGACGGCTAACTGTTAATATCTTGCTGCTAATTTTTTTGATGATTAGCTGTTAGTTATTAATTGTTAGCCGTCTAAGTTTGTTAGAAAATGTAACTAAAAAATATCTCAAAACTTGATAACTTATATCGTATTAGAAATCAATTGCGATGAATACTGAAGCTGCATTTGGCGAAGATATAGTGCCGTTTTAGCGGGGCTATATAAACCCAAACAAAGTATTACAACGGATATCAATAGATTCCTTGCCAACGTCCTCAACCTCGAGTCTGAACCATTAGTTACACCTACCCACAATAATTAAACTATGCCAAGCCTTTCAGATGACGAAATTAGACAAAGCCAATATCAAGCATTTTCCCAAACACAAACCATTGAACTGTGGTCTGGTGCTTCAGTTGATGACATCGAAATTGTGATTGCGGGAGTTTATCGGCAAGTTTTGGGCAATGCTTACGTGATGGAAAGCGAACGCCTTATTGCCCCAGAATCACAGCTCAAGCAAGGGATAATTAGTGTTCGTGAGTTCGTGCGTCAACTTGCCAAATCAGAGTTGTATCGCTCCAGATTTTTTGATAAAGTTTACCGCTACCGTGCTATAGAATTGAACTTCAAGCATCTGTTGGGTCGCGCTCCTGATGACTATTCTGAGATGAAAGATCACAGCAACATTTTAGACGAACAGGGTTTTGAAGCAGATATTGATTCTTATCTTGATAGCGACGAGTATTTAAATGCTTTTGGCGACAACATAGTGCCATATTACCGGGGTTACAAAACCCAAACTGGCCAAAAAATACTGGAATTTACTAATATGCTGCAACTAGTACGAAGTAATTCTAGCAGCGACAAGAACCCAGCATCAAATAATAAACCCCAGTTAGTGCGATCGCTAATTACCAACACTCCTTACGGTAAACTTAAATCCACAGACGTTGGTGCATTGTTAGCTGAAGTATTCAAACCCAAGCCTGAATCTGCTGGAGTTAATACATTTGTTGCAGCTAGCAAAGGAGCCGAACAAAGCTTGCGGCAAAAAATTCAAGAACAAGAAAGCCAGATTGCAGCTTTACAACAACAACTAGCAGAGTTACGACCCTTTGCTAGCATCGGTACAACACAATTTACCACTAGTTCGCAGTTTTCTAGTTTTCAGAGTGCAGATTCATCTGCATCTTTGCAAGACCAAGCCGACGCCCAAGCAAAACAGATTACCTCATTGCAAGAGCAAATTGCAGATGCTCGACGCTTAGCCGCAGTTGGGGAAGCTCGTTTAAATAAGTGGCGCAGTCGCGTTTTTAATGGCTAAGAAAATTTGTAAAAAAGGCGTCAGCAAAACCCATTCTTTGTGAGGATGGGATGAAAGACGCCTTTTTAGCTCGTTGACGCTTAACACTCAACAGTCATCACTCATCACTCATCAGTCAACGTTTTCCTTTTTAGGATCGTACCAAAAGCAGCTGCCATCAGAGTTCCGAGAATGCTAGCGGGTTCTGGGATAGAAGTTTCATTCACAGGTATAGGTACTTTGATACTCAAATTCACCAAGGGAATATTAGTCAAAGTCAAAGATGTTATAGTTGGCGAGCCAGGGATATCGGACTGGAAATCAAAAACTGTCGGAGTTAAACCACCATTGCGATCGCTATATCGTTCTCCATACCCATTTATTTCAAAAGTGCCCTGATATTGCTTTTTGGTGTCTGGGTCGGTGACAGTCCCAGTGTAGAAGGCTTTGATAAAATTAAATTCATCTTGGACTACTCCTTGAAATGTGGTTCCTGGCAATTGTCCTTGGTAAACAAAAGGAGTCAACTGACCACTAGAGAGAACTGGCGATGTGAGGACGCCATCGAAGGAGACAAAAGGAATGCCTTTAAAGTCAACGAAGTAATGCAGACTTCCATCAGAGCGCGTTTCGACCTGCAAATAGTCTGACTTGTATACAGGAACATAATTAGGATTATTATTAGTACCTAAGTTACGGTAATAAGTTCCAGTGTCATCCGTATCAATACGAGTAATACTATTATTGAAATTAGGATTATTTCTGGGAAGTTCGATAGTTCCTGATAATGTGCCAGTGGTTTTAATTGTGATGAATTGAGCTGCAAAAGCACTGGAACTACTCAAACCGATAATTGCTGCGGTCAAACTACTGCTAACAATTCCACTACTCAGCTTAGCCCCTGATAAACTTAGTTTCATGAAGAATTTGCTCCTGTAATCGCCGATAAAAAAACACACCTAATGCGCTGGAATTCGTTTCAAATGTTTCTCCAGTACGATTTATTATTCCCAGACTGGTGATGTAAGTTTCATTGGCAAGAAAAAGCTTTGTTGTCAAAAGCTGGAACATTTTATTCGATAGTTAGTCTGCTTAATCAATTATTAAAATAACTCTCTGCTTCAGTCTAAATGAGCCATAGCTCTTGGATTTGTCAGCATTCAATTACCTTATAAGTCAAAAAAAGTCAGTATTATCTCGGGTTTAACAAATAAAATTCTGTTTCGTATCTATTAGCGATCGCAATATTTCTCTGATATGATTCACTTTGAGAATATAGGTTGATTGCTTTTGAGTAAAAGCCGTCTTTGCCTTATATAAATAAGGAAATAGAGACAGCAAAGAGTTAATTTCTCATCGAAAAATTTTTAATTAACTGCGGAATGGTTAGCGTTTTTGTGTCCAAATTACAGATAGAACACGGCTACTTAAACTGACCAACCAGTGGCACAATAACTTATGCAACGATACACATATATGAAAGTAGGTCAGTCTGTAGTATTGACTGACCACATAACGGGTGATGAGTTAATTTTACGAGGTGATGACTATATCATTTTTGTAAATGAGGTTATCAACATGACTAAAAAGTTAGTGTTTCCCCAAGCTAAGTGGTCAAATCGTAGTGAATTCATTGACTATCATATTAGTCAATACTTTTAAAATCTGAGATGATGCCTTTAGAAGGGTGATTTATATTTCTTTACTCTTATTTTCATCAAAGTTCCAATCAGCAAGCTTTATCTGTTGACTTCTGTGTGTGTCCTCTTAAAACAAAAGTAGGGTGTATTAGCGTGTAACACAACCCAACAAACCTGCTGTTGGGTTGAGCAAAGCGAAACCCAAACTACTACAAAGTAAATTCCTAACCTATTTTATCGCGATCTGTAGTTAGCCGTAGAGCGTTACAAAAAATTGTGCTTCAAATATATGAAAAAGGCTGTAAATATGTAAACATCTTCTTTATACTAGTTAAGTAACTTTACTGAGGCATTTTTCTCTAGCAGGGAAAAATTGCTGGCAAAGTAAAATTATTTATCATTGGAATAAGGAGTATAGGTGAAACTTAAGACTTTCAATCAACCACTGGCTATTTTATTAATATTTTTAACCACCCAGATAGCATTTAGTACTAGAGTTGGGAAAGCACAAACCCAAGCTGCATCTACAACTACTACAAAATCAATTTGCTCTAATCAATTGAGAACAGCTGTAGATGCTGTTATCAATCGTCCTCTATTTAGTCGGATGCGTTGGGGAATTTTGGTGCAACCTTTGTCAGTGGGGTTAACTCTTTACAATCGAGATGCTGAGAAATACTTTACTCCAGCCTCTAACATGAAGTTGCTAACAACAGCAGCCGCATTGCAACAGTTGGGTGCTAATTTTCGGATTCGTACTTCTATTTATCAAAATGGTAATGGTGTTTTACGGGTTGTTGGTAGGGGAGATCCTAGTTTGAGTGATACTCAATTACAAACATTAGCACAACAATTGAAACACAAAGGTATTACTCAAATTCAAGAATTAATTGCCGATGATAGTTATATTCAAGGAGATATTGTTAACCCTACTTGGCAATGGGAAGATGTACAATCAGACTATGGCGCACCAGTCAACAGTTTTATTGTTAATCAGAATATTTTTAGTTTAAAACTAGTACCTCAGGCTGTAGGTAAACCTTTGCAAATAGTCTGGGACGACCCTAACGAAGCCAGACAGTGGCAGACAATTAATCAGTCAGTAACCATTGCCCAAAATCAACCGATTTATATCAATGTCACCCGCGAGTTATCAGGAACAGTATTGCAAATTCAAGGACAATTAACAGCAAATTCTGAACCTTACTCATTAGATTTACCTGTAGTCGATCCTAATTATTACTTTTTACGACGCTTCCGTACTGCTTTGGTAAAAGAAAAAATACCTTTAGGAAAAACATTAGTAGTATCTGGTGGAATTAATCAACAAGAAATAGCATTTGTAGAGTCACCACCTTTATCTGAATTATTGATGGAAACTCTGCAAAATAGTAATAATCTTTATGCTGAGGCATTATTAAGAGCATTAGCTGCGAAAAAACCGCGAATGAAAAATCAGACTAGCACCGATGTAGGTTTGGAAGTTGTGAAAGCGAGTTTAACTCAATTGGGAGTCGATCCAGCAAATTATGTTTTAGTTGATGGTTCGGGTTTATCACGTCGTGACTTAGTAACACCAGAAGCTTTTGTACAAACTTTGCGGGGAATGGCAAGAACGCCAGCAGCATCTATATATCGTGCATCTTTACCTATAGCTGGTAAAAGTGGAACCCTAAAAGACCGTTTTCAAAACACACCAGCTGAGGGTATTGTGCAAGCTAAAACAGGTACTTTAACAGGTATAGTTTCTCTGTCCGGATATGTGAATGCACCTAAGTATCAACCGTTAGTTTTTAGTATTATTGTCAATCAATCGCAACAACCTGCGACAGTTGTGCGCCAAGCAATTGATGAAATTGTCGTTTTGTTAGCCGAATTGCAGCGTTGTTAATAAAAATTGAGAGATTCTAAATTTTGCATCTCTACATTTATTTGTTAAAAGTTGATTGATAAATGCTACAGCAGTTTGCAAGTAAATGAGGTACAAAATGCAGGAATTAAAATCAGATATAAACAGTTTCTGCCTCCTGCCTCCTGCCTCCTGCCTCAAAACCCGTAGCTTTATACTTCATGCAAGAGAAAACTGCTGTAAAAGTAGCAACTCTTTAATCGGACACAATATTATTCCATACCCCTTTGCTGAAACATTGCCATCAACTTACGCTTACGAGCGTGGGTTTGCATCAAATTTTGCCGATAGCTTAACCAGTCTGCCTTTCTGCCAGATTCCAAATAAGCAGTACGTGCCTTTTTTAGCCATTCGATCGCATAGTAATAGTATTCTGCTTTACCTGCATCGATAATTTTTTCAGCACGGCTACCAGCATTGGCAATCACCCAATCAGGATTATCAAGGATAGCAGCATCCATGACCCGGTAAATTAATTCAGAATAATAAGAACTAAGTTCGCTGACGATCGCAATAGCATCATCAACTAGTCCCTCGTGCAAGAAAATATCCACCTTGTCTGATTCTGTTCCCCAACCACCATAATTACGGATAATTCTCAACAGGTCTGTTTTGACACTTTCCCAGTTTTCGCCAGCTAATTCTTGCATCTTTTGGTAATCAAAAAACGAGGGTTTGACTTGGAAAGCTGCCTTGATTGCTAATAAAGCAGCTTCACTGTTACCCAACTGTAGAGCTAAATTACTTGTCCAAATTCCCAATTCGTACTGACAATTACCTGGTAAATTTAAGCCATTCTCGGCGATATTTAATGCTTGCTGTAATGCTCCCTGAACGCTGACGAGTGTTTTAGCAAGAGCAAAGGCTTCTTCCTTTGAGTTCATCTGGGTTTGAGCAGCATCAATTGCTTCTTCTACTCTGCCTAAACGCCCTAGCATTGTTAAGTACTGCTGAGTTTGCCCTTCTGCCTCGGCTAAATACAGGTATTCTTGGTAACGTTCCTGACGTTCGAGAATTTTTAGGCGAATTAGTGCTAAATCATCTGCATAGTCGGGCACATCTTCCTCCCAAGCTCCTCTTTCGGTGATATTCCCTTGGAGAACTTGCACTAAAGGTGGATAATCCCAATCTTGGCGTAAAGCCTCCATAATCATCCCAAAATCAGCATTCCATTCATCTTGCCATGCTTCTAAATTTATTTGAATATCAACTTTTTCCTCTGGGGTGAGTTCGACACTGAGAATTGCATCACACCAAGCTTGATTTAGTTCCTGGACAATTTCATCATTTTCAGCGCCGTATTCTGCAACATCGTCCCAACTTTCTACGCAGGTAGAAGTAATCGCCTCTAAAATAGCGATCGCATTTTCAGCCTCTCCCCGTTCGCTGAAATCTACCGCAGCTTGCACTACACTCAGCAATTCTTCAGCAATCGGGTCTTCTTCGTAACCCTCCTCAAAACACTGCACAGCTTCCCGGAGAATCTGCCGCACTTCTCGCCGAAAGGGAGCTGCATCGATACTACTGCGTCGTACAGGTTTTATGATTCGTTCCCCGACAGCAGCAGTCATCCAGTTAACACGGCGGTCAATCGCCTCAATCAGTCGCGGATATTCTGCTACCAACTCTTGCAGCAGCCTTTGAGTTTGGACGCTATCTAAGCGATTGAGTAATTCTTCTAGGGTGGGGCGCTGCCGGATGTGTTCTGAATGACGGGCACAGACGAGCATTGTCGCCACAATATGTTTGCACCACCCATCAAAGTTGTAAGCACACGTACAGTTTACAGAACTCAATCCACTGCTATCAAAACTCAGGCTGACATGATAAGGTCTGGCTTCATTGCCCATAACATCTGCCTCAAGCAAACCACCACGTTGGGTGATAGCATTGACAGCACCAGCTTGATAGTATGCCTCGCCGCGCTGGAAAGATTTGGCGTTGGCATGACGGCGGATAGTAAACTCACTAATTTGGGGAATAGACATCGGGCGATCGCCTGTGTAAGTCCTCTTGATAAATCCAGCTTATGTCTTAGACTAATGCGCTGTAAAGAATCTATAACTGTAGCTGAGTTCGATGGAACCTAACCCCAACCCCTTTCCTGCAACACAAAAGGCAAAAAATTTACAACTTAGAATTAAAAAATAGTGTTTTTCAGCCTCTTCCCACTTGGAGGAGAGGAATGGAAGCGGGGTTAAGTGAGAATCTATCTAGCTGACGTTAACTTTGAAACAAAAAGTGCTTGTCCGACTTGAGAAACAAGACTTGATGAGTTTAATAATATTGATAGCTGCGGTTCAAACCCAAGCATGTCAAAATTTATTAAGTAAGCGGACATAATAAAATGTAAAATCCATAGCGAAATCTTTTACTGTTGAGGGTTTTACCTTCTGCCTTTTGCCTCCTGTCTCCTGCCTTCTACTTATCAAAATTTCATCTATATTTTGTTATTTACCTGAGCAGTAGCTATTAATTTCACTGACTATTGAAGTCTCTTCCTGCCCACTTTTTTGCAGAGATACCAAGGAGTTCTTTGCTGCTGAGGAATTCTTTTTATCTATAGCTGTTGCGGCATTATTCAATTCTTTAATGATGTCTTGATAAAGTTTAAGAAAGCGTCCTTGAAAACCTTGGAGTTTTTCATCTTTAATTTCTAGTGCTTTCATCTGTTGGGCAAATGGGTCTATCTTTTGGGCAAGTTCAGTTAATGCTTTAGAACCTTTTGGCTGATTGGGATTTTTCCCGAATTCCTGACCGAGAGTAGATGCTTGATTGGCAACTTTAATGATTTTGTTACATTGGGCAACTTTACTTTCTCCACAACTTGCAAATAATAATGCGATCGCAGTTGTGATTGAAAGTATAAAACTTTGCTTAAATCCATGTTGCATACGTTCTATTATCTCCGACTATGTTTCTTTGAAAGTTGGGTAAAGGAAATTGATAGTCAGCAAAAATACTTTTTTTTAAAAATCTCTATTTCTGCTTCTGATATCGTATGCAGCTAATCACTAATGATTAAAATCTCTGTGCTTGAGAGTGTCAGTCTAAACAATAGTCTTTAACCGCAGATGATATAACTTCTTTATCCCTGCTACTTTATACTCCATTTTTTTGCATATGTGTATGTAATTTCACTGAAATAAATAAATTTATTCTGCCAATTTTGGTATTAACTTCAATGTCACACTAGTATTTGCTGTAACATTCTTTTGTTGCCACATGCGGTGGTATTCAATCTGACGCCAAGGCTCAACCATATCCTTGTAGTGCCTATGGAACGCATGACCTGATTGTCCGGGGGTGTGAATGAAAAGTGAGTTATCCAAATTTGCCAAATCTACAATCATCCGCAGTGAAGGAATATCCGTAACTTCAAAGGATTTGTTCGCCTCCCAGCGGTTAGCATTTACTGTTTCGCCGTTACCCGCCGTGGCAAAAGCACCACGATTGAATAAAGCTTCAATTGGTGCAACCCCAGATTTACCTAAGGTGGCATTACGAAAAGTAACAGTATGCAGTTTGCCCCAATTCCAGTTTTTCGAGTCTTTACCTTGAATACGTTCTAGTTCATCCACAGCTTTAGTAAAAGATTCCCGGAGGATTTGGTCGCGGTTCTCAACTTTTGGGGTGTTGCGATTATCCCACCAAGAACTATCAGGCTGTTTGACCAGATTTGCTACCACAGCATACCAGCGATCGCCGCCATCGGCAAAGTACCTTTGAGGCAATCGATCGTCAAATGTATCTGCTAGCAGGTGTTTCCAGAATACTTCAAATAGAGCCGCAGCAGGCGATGTCATTTCCAACTGCAAATTCCAATCTCGTAGTAGTTTTTGGGCTGCTTGCAAGCTGGGTGTATCGACTGCGAGCGATTGTAGTAGTGGTACTAGGGTTTGTGCATTCAGATTGCGATCGTCACCCTGTATGTGCTGTACATCTTTGAGAGAAATCGGCTGAGTTTGTTGTGAAATCATCTCGACAATCCGCTTTGCCCGATAGCCATAAACCCAGTCTGCGGTTATTAAATAAGGGTATTCACGCATAACTGAATTATTAGCAGTAACAATAAAACCTGCGGTTGGATTAAAACTTTTGGGCAACTCTTCAAAATCAATATAGCCTTGCCACTCATACTCATCCGTCCAACCAGGAACCGGATAACGTCCATCTCCCTTAGCTCGAATCGGAAATTTACCAGGCATTTGGTAGCCAATGTTGCCATCAATGTCAGCATAGACCAAATTTTGAGCCGGGACATCATAGTTGCTAGCAGCAGTGCGGAATTCCTGCCAGTTTTGGGCACGATTTATCTGGGGAATAGCATACCCTAGCTTGGAAGGTTCTAAGGCTGTCCAACGTAGAGCAACAGCATAATTTGGCGGTAATTCCAGGGGTTGATAGCGAGTTACATTTAATGGGGAAAATGAAGCAGATGAGGGTGATGTTACTTCCGTATATTCTTTATTTTTAAATGCTATTTCTGAATGTAACTTAATATGGCTGGGTTGGAACTGCTGGAGATTGGGTGAAACATCAGAGAGAATCGGCCCGTGTCGGGTATAGCGCACTGTTTGCACAATTGGCTGACTTCCTGCAACTTGAATCGTCTCTGGAACGAGTTGCATATCAACCCATTTACCATTTACCTCATACTGGTTGGGGTTTTTCGGGTTGATTTTCTCAATGTATAAATCCATAACATCAGATTGGACATTAGTTACACCCCAGGCAATGCGATCGCTATGACCGATAACTACTCCAATCGTTCCTGCAAAGGAAAAACCAGCAACATTATAAGGACATTCTGCACTCTTCGGCGTACAGTGTAAATCAACCTCATACCAAATAGAAGGAATTTGCACGCTCAAGTGGGGATCGTTAGCCAAAATCGGCTTCCCTGTAGCCGTGCGTTTGCCAGATATCACCCAGTTATTTGAACCAATGCCAATTCCCGTAGAACCAATTAATTTTTCCAAAGCCATCATTGGCTGAGTAATTGATTCTAAAGCAGAGAAGAGGGAACAAGACCTGGGCAAAGAACTCTCCGTGTCTTTTTGTCCCCTTATCTCCTTATCCTCTTTCTTCTCAAACTCCGACAAAATCACCGGTAAATCTTGAGGATACGGCGGAAAAAGTTCTTCTACTTGAGCAGGAGTGAGGGTTTTAAGCAGTATTGCACGTTCAATTTCATTTTGGAAATTTCTGCCCAAATCATAAGCCATCACCTTACCCCAAGTCAGAGAATGCAGTATTTGCCAAGGCTCTGGCTGATATCCCGGATTGAGGAATTTTAGCACAGCATATTCTAAACTCAAGGTGCTGCCTTGATGTTTTGCTAAATAAGCGTTGACACCATCAGCATAAGCTTCCAAGTACGCTCTCATCTCTGCATTAATCAGCTGGATTTCTTGCTGCGCCACCCTCGCCCAACCCATTGTTCGCAGATATTTGTCAGTATCAATCTGAGACTCACCAAACATTTCTGAGAGTCGCCCAGAACCAATGTGTCGCCAAAAATCCATTTGCCAAAAGCGGTCTTGGGCGTGAATATAACCTTGCGCCATGAATAAATCGTGGGAATTGGTAGCATAAATATGGGGAATTCCCCATTTATCGCGCTCAACGGTTACTTCGGCTTTCAATCCGGGTAGCCCAATTGTGCCACTTTCTTGGGGAAATGATTGACGCCCAATGTGAGTGGCAAGTCCCATTAACAATAGCCCCAAGACTAACAGGAAAATCAGAGTAGTTTTGAGTCTTTCAAGTAACCAACGTTTCCTAGAGTTTTTTGTTTGGGCTTGCCGTGGCATTGTTGAGTTAAATCACGCGACGTTACAACGTTGATATTACAGTAGAGTGAGTAATATTGATTTGATCTGAAGCTTTGTGTTCAGTACGACATCGAGAATAATTACTCTTGTACTTTAACTTTGCTCTTATGAACACACCACATCGTCCGCCCATCCTCAAACCAGATGAGATTTAAGTAGGTAGGTAGGAAAATTTATCGTTAAGGTAAGGCAGGAGGCAGGGGGCAGAAGGCAGGAGGAAAAAGAGTTTTAGTCTAATTAATCTTTCTTCACACAGTTTGGTTTTATTGCACCGACTTACTTACACCTTCTGTAAATATTTTGATTTAAAGTTTGCTCCAACTGATATCCTAAGAGAATTGGGAGCAACTTTAACCAAAGCAGCAATTAATTTACCAGTTAACACCAATCAAATAAAGAGACTAGGTGACCTCAAGGAACGTTTGGAAGAAGCAATAACTCGTGTTAGTCTCACGAGTGAAGCTGCACGGCGGGAAGTTCTAATTGCTCCCATTCTCTTGGAAGTGGCACATATTACTGAATCAACAATTAATATTGAATATCCTATTGAGATTAACCAATACCTTAGAGGTGATTTGGACTATTATCTGCAATCAAAACAAGACATATTAGTAGTAGAGGCAAAACAAGCCGATCTGACGCGAGGGTTTACACAGTTAGCTGTAGAATTGATTGCTCTCGATCAATGGGTAGAGTCGGATGAACTTGTATTATATGGTGCGGTAACAACTGGCGATATTTGGCAGTTTGGTAGCTTCCAACGTGAAAAGCGGATGATAACTCAAGACTTAATGCTATATAGAGTCCCGACTGATTTAGAAGTCTTAATGCAGATTTTAGTTGGAATTCTCCAGCAAATAAATAATAGTTTAATGGCTACTTTATAACTGCAAAATTTAGCTAAGCAAAAAATCAGCCGAGTTACAATAACTAGATGAATATGAAGGTATTGAACAGTTAGCGGTGATGATTAAAACAGTGAACAGTGAACAGTGAGCAGTAATCGCGGCGTTGGTGCGCTGTAACACTCGCACCAACGCCTACCACTAATTGGTGTCGTGTTTCCCCTTTGGATAAACACCTCATTCTTTACTAATATAGCAGGAGGCAGAAGGCAGTTCTTGCTGGAGGCAGGAGGTAAAACATTACTATTCCTAACATCTATGCTTTCAAGATGTTCTAACCTTTAATTCGCTTGCTATAACTGTTAAAGCAGATAATTTACTTTATCTAACTAAAGCAGATAACTTACTTTATCTAACTAGGGAGTATTATCGGTAATCAACCTAAATTTATCTTTTGAGCCAAGGGAGTACTTGTCAAGATTGATTGTATAGCCTTGAATTTGATTTTTAGATTGATTAAGTTCCTGTTGAAACTTATTCCGGAGAGCTTGATCGAGAATTACACCAGGTGATTCTTTTCTAACAGCAATTATGATAATGCTTCTCTGCAATGATGTTTTATGTGGGTGACGTTCACAATAGTCTTTAAATTGACCTAAATTCAACAATCTATATTCTCCTATATCAAACAACTCTTTAGCAACCACTTTTTGTAGTTGCTTTGCTCGTTCTAATGCTCTAGCTTCTTCGAGTCTTAGTGGATCTTGCTCATCTGGAACTTGCTCGCAAGATGCCGTTCCAACAGAGATAATTTTAGTGGGATTATTCATTTGATTGTATATTTCTCCTCGTTGGTCGAGTTTAGATTTGAATTGAGTGAGAGGGATAATCTGATTTTTGTCTTCTACTAAATTAACTTCTCCAATTTTCCACCGATAGCCAATAGATAGAATTGCTATTTTAAATTCAGCGCTTCTACCGTTATCATCTTTACTTTCTAACCACTGCGAATAAGCCTCATCACCTATTTCCTTATACATTGGAGGTGTAGGTGTTATTATCGTAGTGGGAGTAGTGACTGGTGTGGATGTTATTGGTGGTTGAGGGAGAGTAATAACTGTTTGCTTTTTTGAGGGTAGTAAAATTGCTAACAGAGCAAAAATTCCTAAAACTCCTGGCAACAACAAAGGTAAAGGAAAGCTGAAAACATGTTTGGTGTTTAATGACTTTAAAGCTTTCAACGCCTGTGTTGCATTTTGATAACGTTGATTATAGTCACGACGGACCATTTTTTCTAAAATACGTGCTAACTCCTTTGATACTTTATTTTGCCAAAGAATCTCATGTATTTTAGAATCACTATCTAATACTTGTGGAGATATTTTTGTAAGGGCTTGGATACCAATCATACCCACTGCGTAGATATCGCTGCTCAGTTGCGGATTTCCATCGTTTTGTTCGGATGGCATATAACCACGAGTTCCAATACAAATAGTTGGAGACTTTAGACCTTGGGGAGATCCCTTAATAGTCATGTCATCAATAAGTTTAGCTATCCCAAAATCAATAATTACAATTTTGTTGTCGCGCTGGCGACGCATTAAATTTTGAGGTTTAATATCTCTATGAATAATGTTTTCTTGATGCACGAATTCTAAAGCTTCCAGAATTGATTGTAAAATTTCGATGACTTTCTTTTCACTCAAAGGCGTCTCAATCTCTTGACTCAATTCATGACCAACTATAAAATCTTGGACTAGATAAAGTTCCCCATTTTCCTCAAAAAAATCAGTTATTTTAGGTATTTGGTCACGTCCATCAAATAAAAATAAAAATTTTGCTTCCTTCCGAAATCGTTTTTTCAACTCGTCTAAAAATTCGGGAATAACATTTTTTGGATTAAATTTCTTGACTACACACTTACGCCCTTGCAAACGTTGATCTTCAGCTAAGTAAGTATCACCAAATCCTCCGCTTCCGAGTAACTTGATGATTATGTAGCGATTATCAAGTTTTTTGTGCAGTTCACTGTTCATATTTTTCAGGTAAATATTGTTTGATACTTGCTAGCAAAGTAGGCGAGTGAGGAAACTAAATCCAGCTTTCAGAAGATAAAATTTGTCTTACAGCTTTTAGTTTCCCGATTATCCGTAACTGTATATCGGAGGATTTACACAGCGATATATGCTATTTAACTCTAAGCCAGATGAGCTTTATTCAGAGTGCTTGTTCCGAGTCTCAGTTATAGAATTCCCAAACTTGTCAAAAATTCAACAAATTTAGCTTTTAATTTGAAAAGTCAAGCTACAGATTCAAGCTTGGAAACCAGGATTCCGTATTCCCTACTCTCCAAGGCGTGACTCTTTAATCATCTAAAATCTCGAATCTCAAATCTCAAATAATATAAGTACGATCGCCCAAAGCAAAAAATCAGCGAAGCTTGCTTAACAATTGTGTTGTAGAGCCAACTGGACTAATAAATGTCAGCGCGCTCGCCACAATAATAAAGAATTTTGCGATATATCATTTAGTAATAGTAAACCTCCAATGCAATAATCCCCACTAAAGCCCACGATGCCGAGAATTACCCTAGAAGTATCAGAGGAACTATCTCAACAACTAGCACAAGTAGGCGATGCCTGGCGGCAAGCCACTTTGTGTCTACGCTTACCTGAACTACTTGCTTTGAGCCTCCAACAACCAGCGATACCAGCACAAGTTTACTGATATATCCTCGATTTTCTCGCTAGTAACCCCACTCGTGAACAAATTGCAGAATTTAAACCCACTCCCGAAATGCAACAACGGTTGCGTACTTTGCTAGCACGCTCTCAAGCAGGTACACTCACATTCACTGAGTTACAAGAACTAAATGAGTATGAACGTATTGAACACTTGGTAGTAATGATTAAAGCGGGTAACTTACCTTTAGAATAATCTTAAGAATACTTTGAACTAGCTTAAAAATATTTTTAAGTACGATCGCCGGAGGCAAAAAATGAGCTTAGCTGGATTAAGAATTGTGTTGGTAGAGCCAGCTGGGCCGATAAATCTCGGAGCGATCGCCAGGGTAATGAAAAATTTCGGACTACATAATCTAGTATTAGTAAATCCGCAATGCGATCCCCTATCGGCTGAAGCTTTGAAGATGGCTGTTCATGCTAAAGAAATTTTAGAATCTGCGGTAGTAGTGGCAACCTTACCAGAAGCATTACATGGATGTGTCAGGGCGATCGCTACCACAGGTCGCGTTCGCAGTTGGGAAATACTTTTAGAAAACCCCCGCACTGCGCTACCGTGGCTAGTGGAGGAACCAGAAAAACCCGCAGCCCTAATCTTTGGTAGAGAAGACCGGGGATTAAGCAATGAAGAATTAAATTATGCTCAGCGGTTTGTTTTCATTCCCACAAGTCAAAATTATCTATCCTTGAATTTAGCTACTGCTGTAGCAATCTGCTGTTATGAATTGTCACAATCTGTTGAGCAAAGACAAACTCAAACTTTACCACAAACCGAACTCGCATCCTTAGATGTTGTGGAAACATACTACCAACAATTAGAATCATTACTACTGAAAATTGGTTATTTGTATCCACATACCGCAGCTAGTCGCATGGAAAAATTTCGCCAACTGTATAATCGTGTTGGGCTGCAAACTGGCGAAGTAGCAATGCTGCGAGGAATTTTACGCCAGGTAGAATGGGCGCTTAAAAGCCAGAGGGATAGTGAAAACTTGTAATTATTAGTTTAATATATACGCAATCATCCCCCCAAAATATTTAATATGGCTTAAATTAAACACAAAAATCCTACTTAGTGGCAAAGTAGAATTTGAGGATTATTATTGCTTGAAGGTTAAGTTTTGGGTCAGGAGTCTGCAAGAAAACAGTCGAGTGGGTCACAAGGAGTAACTAGTGTCAGAGTCGAGTGACGAACTAACAGCTTTCTCGCGGCGTCAACCCTTAAACCGCCGCCAGCGTCCACAAAAAATTCAAAAAGTGGCACCCAAGAAAGTGAAAGCTAATAACCCTCAGCAAGTTGTTGCTGGGAAATCGGTGCTAGCACGCCCAAAAAATCGCATCAGTCCTCCGGCAATCCCAGCGACTACACGCAAGGTAAAATCGGAGTTACTCATGCCAGCGGCAGTCAAACCAATACCGACCAGAAAGGGAAAATCTCCCTTACAACCAAGTACTGCAACAGTTAAAACAGTGCGGATGGAAAAGCCAAAAATCGGCAGGCGTTCATCGCGCAAAACGCGGTTAAAGCCAACAGCCAAAGCCATATTATATGTTCTGCGGTTGTTGATTGTGGGTGTTGGGATGGGGGCAATTGTGGGCACAGCGTTGTCAGTATTAGACCCGGCTAATCGCATCACCACATCAGCGCCGCAATCTACTAATACTAATACCGGACAATCGCAGCCGCAACCTACCCCTACCCCCCCAGTTACGTCTTCGAGCCTATACTTATCTCAGGAAATTATTCCCTTAAAAAATGCGGTGCAGAATTTGACCACCAGCAACCCAAATCTTACACCCGGAGTTTTCTTAGTAGATTTGGATACTGGGAATTATGTAGATAACAATGCCTCTACCAGTTTTCCTGCGGCTAGCACAATCAAATTGCCGATTTTAATTGCCTTTTTCCAAGATGTGGATGCGGGAAAAATTCGCCTCGATGAAATGCTGACCATGCAGCAAGATGCGATCGCAGGTGGTTCGGGAAATCTGCAATACAAACCAGCCGGAAGCCAGTACGCTGCTCTGGAAGTCGCCACTAAAATGATTACCATCAGCGACAACACAGCCACAAATATGCTAATTGCCCGACTAGGAGGAATAGACGCTTTAAACCAGCGTTTCCGCAGTTGGGGATTGACAACGACAGTGATTCGCAATCAACTCCCAGATTTAGAAGGGACAAACACCACTAGTCCCAAAGAACTAGGGAATTTGATGGCGATCGTCAGTCAGGGAAATTTAGTTAGTGTGCCATCACGCGATTTAATGCTCGATATCTTGCGTCGCACCCAGAAAGATACTCTGCTGCCATCTGGTTTGGGAACAGGCGCAAGAGTATACCACAAAACAGGTGATATTGGTACAATGCTGGCAGATGCAGGTTTAATTGTTGTTCCCACTGGCAAGCGCTACATAGCTGCTGTGATGGTACAACGCCCCAATAACGACCCTCGTGCCGAAAAACTGATTAGCTCAATTTCTCGGGCTGCTTACCAAGAGTTTAGCCAAAATGCTGTTACACATAGCGGTACTACAAGCACTATACCTGCCAGCGGTTATCAACCGCAGATTGTCAATCCTGTCTTACCTAACGGTACTACAAGCAACGTACCCATAAACAGCTATCAAGCTCCGATGATCAGTCCTGTACCCACAAATGGTTATTCATCTCCGATTATTAATCCGCAGTATTACCCCCCAAGATAATTTGGAATTATCGAATTTTTAATTTACATTTTTTATAATATCTACCACTCCTGGAATCAAATTTTTTGTAGAAATTTTTGAATAATTAATACCAATTCTCCAAAATAGAATTACAGATGATGACGTGGGGATTATGGAGCAAACAATTAATGACTTGGAGAACAACATTTATCTTTATTGTACTGGCAACCCTGGTTACCGTACTTGTGGGTTGGTTGACCTCAATTGGAATATTACCAATTAGTCAAGCGATTAACTATAGCGATGCCGGGCTGAGATTTATTCGAGTTTGGATATTATTAGCGATCGCAATTGGACTTGTTCTGCCTACGATTGTATTTCTTGTTTGGTTGAAAAATCCTCAAGTTCGGAAAATATTTGGTTTCTATTTGTTAGTTATTGTCATCCAAATTCTCACTGAAGATATAGTCAGTAGTGTTTGGTTAAAAAGTTTAGTAGTTATTATTGGTACGCTTTACACTACATTTCGAGTTTGGCAACTTTGGCACGAGCAGCAATCTCTTAAAACTACTAATTTATCTCAAGCGAACTTGAGGATAATTAGTAGTGTCTTGTGGGTACTGCTTGGGTTTTGGTCAAGTAATTTCATCATACTGCTAACTCTCTCATGGCCAAGTATTTTATAGTTTTGCAGCAAAAAAGAAGATTTTTAACCCATAAGCGATTCGCTTTGCCAAAAAAATAGCAAAAAGTGGCTAAATACCCTACTTCAAGCATTATATACAGTTACCACGGCTACCAGTACCTTCCTCTGTCTTGGAAGTTCCATTATTTGGCGGCTCAATTTCATTCAGGTTTATGCACAATTGTGACGCCTCGGCAAAGAAAGCATCTGGGACTTTGTTTGTGAGTTCTGAATTCTTATCCATAAATCTAGCTATTGCTAGATCTTCCAATTTTGTTAAAAGCTATAATTTACATCTGTTGCACCGAGAGATTAACTTGTGGATGCCATATTAGAACGATCGCACGAATTAAAACAAGCTTTAGTTGATTTTGTCCTCGATGCAGAAGGCGAACTCGCACAAGCACTGGAAACTTATGCAGCTGCACAACTGCGCCGTGGAAGTGGTGACAGTACACAGCAGGACTTAATCATCGATAGCTTTCTCACAGAAGGAAAAGTCGGCGAACACTCACCATTAGAGTTGTTTGTTCAAAGCGAGCCAGATTTAGACCAGAGCGATCGCAACTTAATCAACAGTTGGCATCGTAGTTTTATTGGCTTATTTGCCATTACTAACATCCTACCTGATGGTTTTGAATTAACCAACTGGTTGACAGACAAACACTACATCGTCAAACCAAACAATCTTCAACTATTGCAGGCAATATCTCGCTTGAAAGTCGGAGAAATCTTATTAACTCGCATTTCTCCCGTTACCGATAGCTATTGGATGTTCTCTGGCCCTTACACACTCATGGGTAAATTAGGTAAACCAAAACTTGCTGTGGCAATTGGTAATTTCAAAGAAAACTATAAAAGTAATCTTTACAGCGATGCTCCCGACTTGCTCGAGGAAGCTTGGCAATCGGTAGCACAATATCATCAACAGTTTATTGACTTTTTTGGTAGTGATGAGATTACGTTACCCGGTTACCAGCTAAATAAAAAAATAGCAGAATTCCAAGAAGTAATTACTGAAAAAACCTTGGCAGCAGCAGGAATTGATCCTGACAAATCTCTGGCAGAAGTAGCAGAGGAAGCTGGCATTGATGATGAGGAAATCAAAGCAGCAGCAGCAGAATTTGGTGCCGACTCCAACGCTGTTGCTCAAATATTTAACAACAAAAAGGGCAATTCTAAAATGGTGATGCCCAAGGTTGATTTACCTGCTGAACTTAAGAAAGCAGAACAAGTAACGGCTCTTTCTCATCCCCGTTGGGGACAAATGTTTTTACCAACATATAGTAAGGTACAAACAATTTTATCAACAGAAGATTGGCAAAGTGTTGAAGGTAGCGAAAAACTAATTCGCTACTACCTCGAAGACAAAAGTATTAATGCCTTTATTTGGCATCGATTAGCGCAACAGTATCCAACTCAATTAGAAAAGGTGTTGCAGAAATATCTGCAACGTCCAGAGTTTCGCCTTGAAAGTGACTTGGACGCACTTTTGCAAGAATTCAACAAACCTCTTGAGCCAGAGTTACCGGAAATTGCCAGTGTCCCGATACATCTACATAACTTATTTCAAGAAGCATTAGCAGAAGTTAATAAATCTAAGCCGAAAAGTAAGGGACAACAAAAGTCAGTAAAGGGTTTTCAAAGAAGTTAACAGATATACAGCAGATTTAGTGAATTCAGGAGCAAAGCCAAAGAACCTCCACTAAAGCATCAAAAAGGGCTACATCCCGTTGCGCTAATAGAATTAGAAGAGGCTCTGTAGTTAGCTACCAGGCATAGATAGTGTACTTCAGTTTCCTCGAAATCTGCTGTATAAAAAACGGCTTATACCAAATTGGGAAAGGAAGTATTATTTGTAGAACAAGGTAAATAAAGTACACGAGTAGGGACACAGCCATGTTCCCTACAATTGTTTGTACCTCACTAAATTGCAATTTGCTGTAGTTATTTTGGATTCTGTAGAATATCGGAGGCAGTACGCTGCTATGATTTTACTCATTGCAACAACTGTCTGCTGCTTACTGGGTAATACTTCTGGCCAAGAACTCCCGATTCAATCGACGGTCAAATGTAGCACAGGGTATCAATTGTTGTATAATCAAGAACAATATTTACCAGAACTAGATTCCGGTAATGTATTTGGAGATATCTTCTCTACAATTCATAACAGGAAAAGAATCTATGCGTGAGATTAAGCCTTAGACTACTACCCTAGTAGTTATAGTATCCGTTATTGCAACTTCAATAGGCGTCTACAATCTTGAATTATTTTTAAACACTGTCTGTTTGATAAAGACTATGCCTGCTGTAAATCAAGATTGCAAGTAGGATACCTTAGAGGTTGTTTAAAAAGTGTTTAGTTGTGATTTTAGACACTTTTAAATTCTCCCATTACTCCCGTTACAAAGACTACCATGTAGTAATGTTTTTATTTCTTGAAGTTCCTATACATAGAATTTTTTCTCTTCAACTTACTATATATTTAAATTCTAGAAGATAACAACTGAGCAATCTCATCTACAATTTCCTCTGGACTCTCAAGCTTGACTAGAAATCGATTGAAGCCAGCATTCAAAGCTTTATCACTTGAGAATTCCCGTGTATAAGAAGTAATGGCGATCGCAGGCAATTCTCTTATGGATGGGTTAGAATGCACTCGAATTTGCTCAATTAACCAATTTCCATCATGAACGGGCAACTTTATATTGCACAGCAGAAGATCGGGATCAAGCGATTCGACCAAGGCAAGAAGGGCTGCTTCTGCATTACTCAAAGCCATCACCTGTGCGCCAGCTGTTTCTAAAATAAAGATGAGTAAATCTGCAATCTCTGGCTCATCCTCTACCAATAAGATTAGAATTCCACTAAGCTGCTGGAGCGGATTTAACTTAGTTTCTTGGTTGAATTTTTGCTCGATAGTCATGCCGTCCTTTTATTGCCTGCTGTAGTCTGCTATTTCTATTGCAGCGCATGGAGCGGAATAAGTATTCACCCTAGATACACAAATTTGAGGTGAAAAGCTTTATCAATATGAAGAAATTATTAATTTATCAATCAACATTGACCGCCCTGTTAAATTAGCGATCGCTGCGACTAACTTTTCTATGTCCACAGGCTTTAAGAACCATTGGTCAAACCTTGCTTCTGACTGCAAAAATCGAGCTTCTAACTGGTCGAGTGCTGTGACTGCAATCACAGGAGTGGATTTTTCCAGCCGCTCTTCGATTTGCCGGATCTGACGTAGCAGCGAATAACCATCTTCATCGGGCATGGCAATGTCACTAATTACTAAATCTGGGCAAAGTTCAACAAACGCTGTTAAGGCTTGATGAACCGTGAAAGTTGAATGAACTTCGACCCCATAAAACTCAAGCAAACAAGTCATCCACACACAGGAATCGAGATCGTCATCAACCAATAGTATTCGCAATCCATCCAGTGTAAAAGTGTCAGGAATCGCCATGACTAGGAGTCTCACTTGAAGTCAATGTCTTAGTATCTAACCATAATTTAATAATTAGTGTATTTTCATAGAAAAATAAGATTTCCATAATTTTACTTAACATTTATCAACACCATTTCTCAGAATTTAGCTGCTCGGCATAGAGAGTAGGAATCCAGAAGCAAAGTGCTGTATTCCCTAATGGAGAAAGTACAAGGCTTTGCAATCTACTATACAAGTATTCCTCTAACCCGAGGCGAGCTTGATTCTTGAATGAGAAAAACTTGAAAGAAGTTTTATAAATTTAAATATCTTAATACTTTTTATCATATTTTATGTTTTGACGCTCCCGTTTTTGTAGTACGTAAGTCGGTGCAATAAAATCAAACTGTGTGAAGAAAAGTAAATAAGGCTCAAACTGTTTCTCCCCCTGCTCCCAGCGAGAACTGCCTTATGCCAACTATAATTATTTACACTGACCTACTTATTAATGACAAATATTTTTTAGTAATAGGTAATTAAAGAAAAGCTCTTACCCATTACCCATGACTCATTACCGAGGTTCAGCTTGAGTTGACACTGTTAATACTTGTGGTGGTGTAGCATCGGGTGGATAGAGAAAGTCTACTTCTACTAAAGAGCGATCGCCAGCTTTCATATTTAATAAAACTAAGGGTTCTCCTGGCTGACCTCGCTTTTGTACTAAATGCACAAACTCTGTTTTTGGTTGATTTTGCTTGTCTTTGTAACGTACCCGCACTGTTCCTCGGAAGAATACTTCACGGGCTGGTATACTCAAAAAGCGTAATCCTGGCTTAACTAACTGCTCCTCTTTAAGTGGAGTTTGGATCGATACACTCACAGTTTGCGGACTTTGGGTATTGTTATATAACGGCAACTTCAAACTATATTGAATTCCATAGTTACCATGAGCGCGATATGCAGTGTCAGGATAGCGCACCACCATATTAGCACTTTGAATTTGACCAGTTCCTAAAGTACCGCCATGCAGGGTGCTCAAAGCATAGGAAAACATTTCACCAGGTTGGGGAATCGTTAAATACTTGACTTTGGGATTATCTACTAATAAGGCTCTCCACTGGGAACCAGCAACCACTCCAGCAACACGCCCATAAATTATTGGCTTGTTAGTTTCTTCTAGGGGAGTGGGAGTTTTATCTCGCGGCCCAGCCAAATCGCCATTATCTAATAAATTTTCCCACTCTTCCAAAGTCGGCGCGGGTTCGCTACCATCTGGATTTACCTGGGCGAACATCGCTAGGCTAGCAGCATAGACAGTACCATTACTTTGCAGTCGCATTAGTGTAGACCGACCATTCAGAGGTGGCGTTAATCCCTGCACTGGAATTGGTAAATTTAGTAACATTCGACTTTGTTTTGGTGGAATATCTATTTGGGCAGGGAAAATTTCTTGTCGTTGTCCTCTTAATATATCAGTCATAACGCGATCGCCCGGCCCGGCAAAAATTTTACCTAAAGGATTTTGGCTAAAGGATGGTAACTCAATAAATGGTGCATCCGGTTGACTCAAATAACTCGCCGCCTGCAAAATATTTACTTTCACCGATTCCGAACCAGGGTTATGCAAAATTATCCCCAGATAAAGAGAACGTAAATTTTCTGGTGGTTCAGCTTTAGCAACATGGTGAGCAAAAATATCAAATCGTCCTCGAAAAGGAAAATTCAAATGTGCTGTTGGCACTTTTTTACCATCTGCTGGAAAAGTCGAAAGTAAAATTCCTTCTCTTAAAACTAATTCCGGACTATTGCTATTAAAAGTTGGCACTGTATCCAACTTGCCTGGTAAAGGACGCACTTGTTGTGATTGCACCACTTCTTCAGGCGGTGGTGTAACAGGTGTGAATTGGGCTATGGGGAAAATTAGTAACAATGGCAACATTTATTTAAGTATTAGTTTGAACATAGAGACATTAATAACTTGATGAAAATACCAGATTGTTAATAATTAATAAGAAATCAGCAAGAATACCACTTAAATTTTCTCCATTGAGAACTGGAACGTGAACAAAGATACAACGTGCTGACAGTTGGTTTTGGTTTAAGTAGTCCAACACACAATAGTAAAGACCTTCGCAAACAAATTTACCGCAGTCGTGGCTAATCTCAATTGCTGCGGCTCCTGTGATTAATTTTTCTAAATCAACATCTGTGTGCAAAACACTTTCTCCACAGCTAGCGGCTAATTCCACGCTTAATTGTGTGCGACTTGCAGCCATACCACAACAGACGATGTAATCAGGTTGAATAGACTTGATATTTTCAATTACCTGAGAACTGGCCAGTTGCACATCTACGGGTAATCGGCGCAAAAAAGTTAAATCATGGGGAATCAACTGAAGTTTCGTAACTTCTATTAATAAATCATCAGATGAATTTGACTGTTGCTCGCTTAGCCAAGTGTCAAAGGAAGTTAATAGAATTCTTTTGAACATAACAAATATTATTTAAAATAGGAATATTATTTAGAATAGAAAAACCCTCCATAATAATTTTACAAGGAGCAGGTAAATGCCAGTGATTGCGGTCGTAGATTACGAGATGGGAAATTTGCATTCAGTCTGCAAAGGGTTGGAAAAAGCTGGAGCAACTCCTAATGTTACTTATTCTTCGAAGGAATTAGATCGAGCAGATGCAATAGTTCTGCCGGGAGTGGGAGCATTCGATCCAGCAGTACAACATTTACGATCGCGTGGTTTAGAACAACCGATTAAAGAAGCGATCGCATCTGGCAAACCTTTTTTGGGCATCTGTTTGGGATTGCAAATTCTTTTTGAATCAAGTGCAGAAGGTATCCAACCAGGACTGGGAATTATCAAAGGAAAAGTACGACGATTTCGTCCAGAACCAGACATTACTATTCCTCATATGGGTTGGAATCAGCTGCAAGTGACTCAACCGAAAAGTCTTTTATGGGAGCATTTACCCTCCAATCCTTGGGTATATTTTGTCCATTCCTACTATGTTGACCCCATAGAAGAGCAAATGCGTGCAGCAACCGTCACCCACGGTACTCAAACTGTAACAGCTGCGATCGCTCATGAAAACCTGATGGCAGTACAATTTCACCCCGAAAAATCTTCTAATATCGGATTGCAAATCCTGTCTAATTTTGTTGCTCAAGTACGGGAAAAAATTCCTGCCTAATTATTTTTGTCCTTCGTCATTTGTCCTTTATCGTTTGTGAAAAAATGAAAATCACCACCGACCATTAAACAATGACTAATGACCAATGACTAATGACCAATGAGCCTGAGAATTTACGGTAACCGCAAGCTAAAAACTTTACCAGGTAAAGAGACTAGACCTACTAGTGCTAGAGTCAGGGAGGCAGTCTTTAATATTTGGCAGGGAAAAATTACAGGTTGCCACTGGCTAGATTTGTGTGCTGGTAGTGGTTCAATGGGCGCAGAGGCTTTATGTAGAGGAGCCGTCTTAGTAGTGGGAATTGAAAAATCGAGCCGAGCCTGTGCCACTATTCAAGAAAATTGGCAGCTCTTAGCTAATTCCGAACAAGAATTTCGGGTAATGCGGGGAGATATTATTGGGCAGTTAAAGACATTATCAGGCAAACAATTTGACAGAATCTACTTCGATCCACCTTATGCCAGTGGATTGTATGAGCCAGTTTTAAAAGCGATCGCTCACCATCAACTTTTAGATCCTAGTGGCGAAATCGCAGTTGAACACGCTTCACAAGGTTGGACATTGCCAGAGATTCCCAATTGGGAAATTTGCCGCCAGAAAGTTTATGGTAACACATCACTTACTTTTTACAGAATTTCGAGTGAGGGAGATGAGGAGATGGGGTGAAACTACGCCTACCACCCCACCACCTCATCACCCCATCACCCTCCTAGCTCGTTGAAGCGCTTAAATTGCTTATAAGCAGCGTAAAACAGTCCAGAAAGGGTAACGAAAACTAGACCAAGGACAATACCTGAGAGCAGGGGTTCAACCACTGTAAGTCTCCTCTTTGCAATTATTCAATATTTGTTTCCCGTTTTTGATTTTACCAAATTCAGTATGAATCCTGCCTTCTATAACCTTTTGCAAGGACGACGTCCATATTAAAATTGTCTTCTGTGCTTGCAGACACAATCAAGAACTTTTAAGCTATGTGTAGGAAATGAAAACTTTTTAGCACACCTAGACCTTCACCGCAAACCTTTTGAATAACCAGATTACCAAACCTGAAATATTGATTCAGCGCATCGTTTTATTGACGCTGGCTATCCTGCTAGCAGTCCCTTTGGGCTTTTTTGGTGTTCATTTGGTTCGAGCCTCCGATCCTTATGTTAAGAGTGTTTTATCCCTAACAGGAAACCCAATTCAAGGACACGCTATTTTTCAAATTAATTGTGCTGGTTGTCATGGCTTGGAAGCAGACGGACGAGTGGGGCCTAGTTTGCAAGCTGTCTCTAAGCACAAGTCTCGCTATGGACTGATTCATCAAGTTATTAGTGGCGAAACGCCCCCAATGCCAAAGTTCCAGCCTAGTGCCCAAGAAATGGCAGACCTTTTGAGCTATCTAGAGTCGTTGTAAACCTTAGATTCTTTAGTTACGAAATATATAAAGCCTTCGGAGAAAAAGGCAGCATATTGAATACTACCTTTTTCAGTCTGTAAAAATTATTAATATTTTAATATATATTAATAATTTCTCATAATTTTCAGATCTACTTTAGCCTTTATTTATATCTGCTGGTTTTTACGTAGAATCTTTGATAAAAACTCAGATAAATTGTATATTTTAAAGTATGTTAGCAAATTACTATATTAATAATTCCCAAACTGAGGTTAGCGTACCTAACTCAGTGTGACTAAGGCAAAAGTTCCCAGTGAATCGGCTACGGTATAGCTTCTTTGACACACTAGATATTCTTAAGATGCCTTAAAGCTAATGACTCAAGCGCTCCAAATCGGTAATCGTACAATCACGGCTAGTGAACTGATTTCTTTACTGGCGAGTTATCAAATGCTGCCACAATTGCAGCGAGAATTAATCGTTGATGAAGCGATCGAGCAAAGCTCACGCTCCGCTAATGTCATAATCGAGTTTACACCCGAAGAAGTAGCACAAGCTAAACAGCAGTTTTACGCCGAAAAACAGTTGAAAAATGAAGAAGACGTTCAAGCTTGGATGGCACGTCAAGGTGTAACTTATGAACAATTAGAAGGGATCACCACTCGAAAGCTGAAAATTGAAAAATTTAAGCAAGCGACTTGGGGTAATAAGCTGGAATCGTACTTTTTTCAGTCCAAGTCAAAACTTGACAAAGTAATTTATTCTCTATTGCGAACCCAGGATGTAGGAATTGCTCAAGAACTTTACTTTCGGATTCAAGCTAAAGAAAACTCTTTTGCTGACTTGGCGCGGGAATATTCACTCGGCCCAGAAGCCCAAACTGGCGGTTTAGTAGGCCCAGTTGAACTGAATGCCTTACATCCGCTAATGGTGCAAATGCTCTCTAGCAGTCAACCAGGTCAAATATTACCCCCTACCCGCATCGCTGAATGGTTTGTGATTTTGCGGCTAGAAAAATTTATCCCCGCACAATTGGATGAATTGATGAAAACCCGCCTACTGAATGAACTGTTTGAAACTTGGCTACAAGAACAGCAAAAACAAATCATGTCTGCACAACGAGAACAAGCTGCAACACCGACACAGGAAGATGTTGAGAAGCCATTAACTTAAATATGAGAAAGTGACTTCCATTGACTAATAGTTCAACTGTTTTTCCGATACAACCTGATGCTCTTTGCGCCAAGCCTGAGGAGGCAAACCGTGATGTTGACGAAATTGGCGGGAGAAATGGGATACATCTTGATAACCCAGTGCTTTAGCAATTTTCTCTATCGTCTGATTATTATTTTGCAGTAAGGAACGAGCTCCTGCCATTCGGCGTTTGACAATCCAGCAGTTAACAGTCTCTCCTGTTTGCCTTGCTACTCGGTTAGTTAAGTAAGCTGGTGAATAACCAACTGCAACAGCCACATCACACAAAGTAATTCCTTGGTGATAATGGGCTTCGATGAAGTCAAAAACTTCTTTTAATTCGGGAATGCAAGGAAAGATTAGGGCTTCTCCATCGGAGGCTTGCCTTGGGGACGCTGTGCCAACATCAACGTCAACATTACCATCTTCAGCGATCGCTATAGTGTCATGATCTACAAATACTGATTTCACATGTTTATCAGATTGAATCGCACACCAGTATCGGAGATTAGCTTGCTTTTGCAGTCGGGTTGCGATCGCTCTGAGCAATTCGTCTAGTGTAGAGGGTTTGGTAAGATAATCATCTGCCCCCAATTCCATAGCTTTGCGAATATCTGCTCTGGTGCTACTACCAGTCAGAAAAATGAAGGGAATAATCGCTGTCAGAGGATTTTGGCGTAGCGTAGCTAGGACGCTATAACCATCCATATCGGGCATCGTAATATCGCAAATTACTAAATCGGGTATACACTCTTGTGCTTGTTGAATACCAGCAAGACCATTATTAGCACCTATCGGCTCAAAACCTTTAGCTTTAAGACCCTTTAAATAAAGATTGCGGGTAACGTTATCATCTTCAATGATCAGAATTTTATTTGACAATTCGTACATTATTCCTCTCACCAAAACTTTTTGCGATAAATTGCTAGACTCTTTCCTAAGTTGAGAAATATAAATGAGATAAATTACTTTTTTTGAGAGTTATGAATGTCAAAGTATTAAATAACAATTATCTGGATTTCAACACTCATAACTCAGAATTGGTGAACTTTGATTTGATTAGTGGCAACATCACAGTAAAAGTACTGCCCACATCAACTTCGCTTTCTACAGAAACTTGACCTTGATGTAAGTCTACAAGAGTTTTAAGAATCGATAGCCCTAGTCCAGTACCAGGTATATGATCGATATTACTACCTCTAAAAAATGGCTCAAATAGTCGTTGTTGATCCACTAGCGAAATACCAATACCTCTATCTTGTACCTGAAAAATTACTTTCTCCTTATTCCAAGATAGTTTCAAATCAACTACTAAATTGTCAGGAGAATATTTAATTGCATTATCAAGCAAATTCTTCAAAATAGGTTCTAATAGTTTTTTATCTATACAAGCTATTAAAGAGTTATCTTGACTGATAAAGTTTATCTGCTTTTGGTTAACATTCATCTGCATTTGTGCAACTATATCATAACAGAATTGAACTATCTCAAGCGATTTGGGTTCAAAGTTTAGTTTTGCTGATTCTGCCTTAGAGAAAAACAGAATATTATCCAACATCTCGCTGAGTTCTTCAGTGGCTATTTGAATGTGATCGAGTAGTGGTTGTATTTTCTTCTGTGTACGTTTATCTACTTCTTCCTTTAGTAAGCTATTAGAAAATGAAACAATATTCAGTGGAGTACGGAATTGATGACAAACCATAGAAAGAAAGCTGGCTCTCAGTTCGCTCAGTTGTTTTGCTTTTTCTAAAGCTTGGTTAAGGTTTAATTCTGCATATTTGTAATCGGTAATATCGATGCTTGCAATCATTTCGACTGGTTTTCCACCAAAATCTAGCACTCCATCCAGCATTGCAACTGCACAAGCTAGCCAGCGTTCCGTACCGTTTTTTGTCAGAATATTCATCTCTTGATATTCATAGTTAGATACTTCACCTTGATTACGTACCTGTCTGCGTTTTTTACTCTTAATTAGTCGACGCAAATCAAAACCTGTTAGCAATTCTTGTTTTGTATAGCCAGTGAGTTGCTCTACTGCTCGATTTACATAGCAAAGCCGCGTACCTTGAATCAAGAAAGTGCTAGCATCCGTTGTTTCTGCTAAAGTCCGAAATCTAGCTTCGTTCATGCGTAACGCTTCTTCAGTTCGTTTAGAATCAGTAATATCCCAAATACTCCAGACTCTACCAATAATTTTGCCTCCAAGCCAATGAGGTTTAGAGTAGTGTGCAAAGACTCTTCCATCGTTTAACTCTAGAATGTCATAGCTCTCGAAATCAGATTGGCTAGAGACTTCCCAAACGAGCCGACTAAAAGCTTGTGGATCTTTAAGTTGCTTCTCAAAAAAGGTTTTGCATTGAGGACATTTTTTAGATAGTATCAGGGATTCTGGAATCTGCCACATATCTATAAATTTCTGATTTAAACTGAGAATATCTCCCTCGAAGTTAACAACAACAATTCCAATAGCAGTGGATTCGAGGGTAGATCGAAGTAAAGATAGAGATGCTTCTAGTTCTATTTCTTTGGCCTTGAGTTCAGAAATTTCCAGTTGTAAATATTCTCTAGCATCCTTGAATTCATCAGTCCATTTTTGTACGCTTAATTCTACTATTTCATCAGTTTTCTCACGAACAAAGGCACAACTAAATTCCATATCTTGGTCTTTTACATAGGTAATCGATATTTCTACTAGAAATATCCGACCTTTCTTTGTCCGATACCGAGATTTAAAAGTCAAAGAATTTTGCGATCTAATATTTGACCAATTGTGTAGCGAAAAGTCTACATCTATGTCATCGAGTGTCATTAAAAGTAATTCTTCACGCGAATACTCAGTCATCAGACATGTAGCATCATTGACGTAAAGAAACTGCGTGTTTGCTCCTAAACAAAAGGCAGCATCTACAGCATGATTTATTAGGAAGTGAGCAAATTTCATCTCTACTTCTGGCTGTAGGAGCCGCTGTGTGTTGGATGTAGTTAATGTATAATCGCTAGGATTCATATCTCTACTTGCTCCTTGTAAGCAATCAGCACCATAGCTGTTAATGAGTTAATAATCCTAATCACCTAAAATCCTTAATACAGTGTTAGGCTGCTGAAAATCGAGTTATTTTGCAAATGAAATAAAATTATTAACTAACTTTACAAAACTTATCATACCAAGAAAAAGTATAAAAAGTGAATAATCTAACCCAAAAATCCTAAAAAAATTAAGATAATTAAAGGTGATTATTGACTAAAATAAGTTTTTATGCATATAGGAAATTTAGACCAATCAAATCATGATTAGTCAATCAAGCTTATTAGATAAGAGTTAAAAACCCTTATCTATTAAGTTAAAAACTATTTAAAATTTTAATTGCGCCAATACCACAGCAAACGAGTAGCTAACGACATAGATAGACCAACCAATATCCGTACCTGAGAGCAAGCTAGAAAATTCCCAAAAAACTTATAATCTAAGCTTTTTGACTTTAAATTCCCATAGTCTTGCAAGAAAGCAAGTTAGATGTGGCTTATTATACAAGTACGTACTAGTGTATAGTCGTTTGATTATGAACATAAATGAATTTGCCCTGCTAGACTTGGCTTGGATAAGCAAATATTTGCTCATCAATTCATTTTTTAATCAATACCTTCGCCAAAATTAGAGTATTTTAACTAGATAAAAAAGCTAAAATCCTTAGCTAGTACAGGTTTACGGCTTTTAAATTGGTGTTAAAACCCATATGCCGAAACCCGGATTATGGTGGCATTCTAAAAAATTAGCGAAGGTATTATTAATTTATCTTAACGTACACTCTCAGGGATTTAACTATAGAAAAATGCCTCTAGTCATCTGTCTCAAGAAATACATTGTAATTTTTACTGATTCTCGACAACAAAAAATTAAAGACAACTTTTTAACAACAGACGTTAATGAGCTTAGAAGCTTTATTTTATAACACGATCTCTACAATCATCTCTTTTAGCCCAAAGTCTTGTCTGCCAAGAATTAATGATTTTCCTCTGGAGGGAATAATTTTATAGCGATAAGTAAATCAGTCTGATTAAACCAAACTATGTAAATCTTTGTCATAAAAAAACTAAAGGTTATTTCCTTCGTCCTCTTCTACTCTAATCTTATTAATATAGTTCTGTTTATTCCCACCGACTTACTTAACGCTTACAAACCTGTTGTGGTTGCTCAGGCTTTAATTTTGTCTGATTTTGGTGATGAGTTAAATCAACGAATTTATTAGCTTCACTCTTTATTTAGCAATACAACTTAGCCAGATGTGAGAAGTAAGCTCAAACATTTTTGATGTCCATCAAAATTAAAAGATTTTTCATTATAAATGTAGTGATATAGCTGAAGAGCGATCGCAATGTATTAATCTTCCCAAGTCGCTAAGTGAATATTGTAGCTCCGATCGCAAAAGCGAAAAATTTAACATCCTAATCGAAAGATTTTTCATTGCATAATAATCTTGATTAGATTAAATATCATCAGCCTTTATATATGTTAAGCATAGGGAACTAGTGTAATCATCAGAATATCAGCGAAAAATTTGACACGCTCATCAAAAGATATTTGATTGCATATCTATATTTATCTCCTTTATTCTAATTTCTGGAAGCACAGCCTTGATTAGTCTATGCTTTGCAAAATTTTTTGGGTAATCCGCTCACAAGCATCAATCAGTAGCGATCGAGCCTTTCTACTATCAACTAAGCTTGGCGATAACTGTGAAAAATATAGAGTCGTTTGTATTAAATATTTTCACTGCTGTGATTGTAAACCAAGCAGCATTTATGTAACTTGATGTAATTACGTGAAATTTATGAGTCAAAACTATACAGGTTCAAACTCTCCTCTAATTGCTACTGAGCCATACAATGAATTTCCATCAAATAAATATGTAGAATCTGTGTCTAACTCGCATCAACTTGATGAATCACAGAAGAATGGGGAAATTCAACCTTTTTTCTCCAGTGAAACAACCCCAACACTCTCAGTTGCAGATGCGATCGCCCAGATGTTAGTCGATTTGGGAGTAAACTACGCCTTTGGTGTCGCTGGTGGGGCGATGGCAAGTCTTTGGGGTGCATTATCGAATAGCACCATAGAGGTGTTGAACTTCCGTCATGAAGCAGGAGCCGCCTTTGCAGCGACCGAAGCATATTTTGCCAGCCATCGTCCTAGCGTAGTCTTCACCACAGCAGGCCCGGGGATCACCAACGCCCTGACTGGCTTATTTGCGGCTCGTGGCGAAGGTGCAAAGGTGATTTTGCTGTCAGCTTGTACCTCTGCATCGCAGCGTGGACGCTGGGCAATTCAAGAAACCAGCACCTACACATTGCCGAGCGGGGGAATTTTTACCCCAGGAGCGCTATTCAACTATGCAATTACCATCGAATCTGCTGCTCAACTCCCACAGATTTTTCGCAAACTTGCCCTAGCTTTGGCGCAACCAGAGGGATTTGTTGCTCATTTGAGCATTCCTACTGCTGTGCAGACAAGTTTAGTTCAAGATGTAGCCTTACCCCAACTAGATGTTTCTTGTTTTCGGGTAACCCCCTCTAGTGAAGCGATCGCTAAATCTGTAGAGTTATTATCATCCGGTCCCTTTGCCATCTGGGTTGGTTTCGGTGCGCGTGATGCAGCAGAGGAAATCCGCCAACTCGCTGAAAAAACCGGAGCAGCTGTGATGTCCTCACCTCGTGGTAAAGGCATCTTTCCCGAAGATCATCCCCAGTTTATCGGTGTCACGGGTTTAGGCGGTCACGCTTCTGTATTGACTTATATGGAGCAGCAACCTCCACTACGCACACTCGTATTAGGCACTCGTCTTGGCGAACCAACCTCCTTTTGGAGTTCGGCCTTAGTTCCTAAAGGTGGCTTTATCCATGTAGATATTGACCCAGAAGTACCAGGAATAGCTTATCCACACGCCCAAACTTTCGGGGTTCGGTCTGACATCAAAACATTTGTCCAAGAACTGTTGCAGCGCTTACCAGATGCTCCTGATAATTTTGTAGTGCCCCTACCTCGTCCAGAAAGCAAAGCAATCGAACCTGCTTTGGAAGTAGATTATCCAGTGCGACCAGAAGTATTGATGGCAGCAATTCAAAAGATTGTTGTTGAGGGTAGCGATGCCATAGTCATGGCAGAGTGTGGTAACTCATTTACTTGGTCAACGCATCTACTGCAATTTACCCAAGCCAATCGTTACCGAGTCAGCACCGGAGTTGGAGCAATGGGTCATGCTGTCACAGGAGTGTTGGGTGCAGCGTTAGCAAATAATAGCAAAGCTGTGGGTATTGTTGGTGATGGGGCAATGCTGATGAATAACGAAATCAGCACCGCTGTAAAATACAAAATTCCGGCGATTTGGATAGTACTCAACGATGCACGTTACAACATGTGCCATCAAGGGATGAAAATCTTGGGATTAAAAGGTGCGGACGCAACACTGCCACCAACAAACTTCGCCATGATTGCTCGTGGGATGGGAGCAGAAGCGGTCGTAGTTGTTAGAGAGTCGGATATTGAAGCTGCATTAGAACAAGCGATCGCTTCAAATGTTCCTTTTGTGATCGATGTAGTAATTGATGGCGATCGCCCAGCACCCTCTGGTGGACGTAATAAGAGTTTGGCAGCACAAGGAGTCAAATCAAGTCCAACTCAAACTCCAAAACCAGTTTCATTTCCCTTAGTTTGACTAGAACAGCCTTCTAATTAGTATCTTTCTCTTGGCAGTACTTTTTTTTTGAGAACCTACACGCTAACGCTACTCTTCCGACTTCTCTATCCGTCTAGAGAGTGCAACAAAAAACCCGCGTTAATCAACCCAAAATCAATATTGAGAAACCAAAATGCTGCTATTTGAAACTGTTAGAGAAATGGGTCACGAACAAGTTCTTTTCTGTCATGGTAAAAATCCAGAAATTAAGGCGATTATTGCCATCCATGATACAAGTTTGGGGCCAGCAATGGGAGCTACAAGACTCTTCCCTTATCTTAACGAAGAAGCTGCTTTACAAGATGCGCTTCGTCTGAGTCGGGGAATGACATATAAAGCTGCCTGTGCCAACATTCCAGCTGGTGGGGGAAAAGCAGTTATTATCGCTAATCCGGAAAATAAAACAGATGAATTGTTGAGAGCTTATGGACGTTTTGTTAACAGTATTAATGGACGTTTTATTACTGGACAAGACGTAAATATTACCCCAAAAGATGTACGAACAATCAGTCAAGAAACTAAATATGTTGTTGGAGTATCTGAAAAGTCTGGTGGGCCAGCTCCAATAACATCTTTAGGAGTTTTTCTAGGAATCAAAGCCGCTGTCGAGTTTCGTTGGCAAACTCAAAGACTTGATGGGCTGAAAGTAGCAGTTCAAGGTCTCGGAAATGTAGGTAAAAATCTCTGCCGACACTTACACGAACATGATGTTCAACTTTTTGTCAGCGATATAGATCCAGCCAAATCAGAAGAAGTAAAACGGCTTTATGGTGCAACTGTTGTAGAACCCTCTGAAATTTATTCTCTTGATGTAGATGTTTTTGCCCCTTGTGCTTTAGGAGCAATTCTTAATAGCCATACAATTCCTTTTCTACGAGCTTCTATTGTTGCTGGTGCAGCTAATAATCAATTAGAGAATGAGCAACTACATAGTCAAATGCTTGCTAAAAAAGGAATTATTTACAGTCCTGATTACGTAATTAATGCTGGAGGACTAATTAATGTTTATAACGAAATGATTGGCTATGACGAAGAAAAAGCTTTGAAGCAAGTCCATAACATTTATGACACATTACTAGCAATTTTTGAGATTGCCAAACAGCAAGGAATTACTACTAATGATGCCGCCAAACGATTAGCAGAAGACAGAATTGCCAAGGTTAAACGAAACCAAGCTAAGACTGTTGCAGCTTAATTGTTAATGTTTACTAATTATTAACTGTTGATTTTAGGAGTTAAAAGTGGAAAAAAATACATTTGCAACATCAGCTTATATTGCTACTTCACCAAAGATTGCCTTTGACTACCTTTGTAGTTTAAAAAACTTGGATGAATGGACGCTTTATAGTCGGATGAAAGAGCAAATTGACGAAGATACCTGGTTGGGAAGTGCATCTGGTTATCACAAAAATCTCTACTACCACGTTAAAAAACTAGAGAATCCACTTTTCTACGGTATTGAGTGGCATTGCGGGTTAGAGTATCAGAAATATTTTCAGGTTTACCCTGTTTTGCTGTTTCCTACAGACTACATTGAGCCGGGGACAGATGAAAAAGGTGTGTACTTTCACTGGTTGAGCTTTGTCGATCCCAAACGGCAGACTCAGATGATTATGCAGGGAATTCATACAGTACACACTTCCGAATGTCGTTCTCTCAAAGGTAATTTAGAACGCAAGGCTGGTCTGACTACAGCAGCTAAAGGACGCTACTTTATCGATACAGACACCATTTATGTTGATGCCCCTGTTGAAATTGGCATTGAATATTTAAAAGACTTACAAAACATAGACGAGTGGGCGCATTTATTGCGACCAAATGGCGAGATTGGTCTGGAATCAGGAGAATTCAAAGATGAATATGACCAGCAGGTAAAAGTTTCTGTACGAGTTCATAGTTTGAGTAAATACTACTTACTTGAACAGGAATATTTTTATCCAGACTACGAATATTATCAGCGTTCTGTAGCGCTACTTATTCCAACTGCCTATGCTTTCGCTGACCCGGAGGCTTCTGGTTTTATCCTGCATCGAATCACTTTTTGGAAAGCAGATGGAACTGTCAGCCACGGCAAACTTCAAATTGAAGATTTTGGGGCTGAGAGCATGAACATTAAACGTTTACTCGAAGCCAAAGCTGGCAATCTCAAATCATTCGACCGGGGAATGAGCTATCTGCCAAAAACTCAAGAGTCATTGGTTAATAGTCATTAGTCATTAATCATGGGTCATTCGTTATTGGTCATTAGTCAGCTAACAAATAACAAATGACAAATGACAAAAGACAAAATATGAAACTCAAACAACTTACTATTACTTTTCTCACTTTTTGGATTGCTGCTTTTTCTGGAATGAAAGCTGCCTCAGCCGGAGCGTTTTCGGTAATTGCTGACAGTCTATATAATCCCGGAGGTCTGAGCTTTGACCCCGATGGTAATCTCTATGTTACAGAGGCGGGAATCGGGGGAAATGGAGCTTGTGTTCCACCACCAAGTGGTCAAGGCGATTCTTTATGCTATGGCACAACTGGTGCAGTTACCAAAATTGAGAATGGTAAGACTAAGCGGATACTTACAGGACTTCCTTCCTTAGCACTACCAGATGGTACTGGAGGGACTGGCGCTCGTGATATCCAATTTGATGCTACAGGTAAGCCTTATGTTCTGATTGGGTATGGAGCTAATCCAGCCTTTCGCGATCGCAATCTGGGTAACACTGACCTCGGTAAAATTATTGCTCCTGACTTTAATACCAATTCCTGGACGAGTGTTGCTGATTTAGCTAACTATGAACTCGCCAACAATCCCGATGGTAGTGATGTCGATAGCAATCCCTTGGGTTTTGTAATCGACGGCAATAAGTTAGTTGCAACTGATGCAGGTGCAAACGATTTACTAAGTGTGAAAACTGATGGTAGTAATTTGTACGCTATTACCACATTTCCTCAAGAGATATTGACTAATCCAGTCTTTCCCCCTTCTGGTACGCCATCCAACGAACCTGCACAGGTGCCATCTGAAAATGACCCGGTGCAATCGCAGTTTGCAACTCAAGCAGTACCCTCAAGTGTGGCAAAAGGGCCTGATGGTGCTTATTATGTCAGCCAATTTACTGGTTTTCCCTTTCCAGAAGGTGGGGCAAAAATCTATCGAATTGGTGCTGATGGTAAGCCAACAGTCTTTGCAGATGGTTTTACCCAACTCACAGACTTGCAATTTGATACTGCGGGCAACTTATATGCTTTGCAGTACGCCAATCAGTCAGCCTGGAAGGGTAATTTTGATGGTTCTGTAATCAAAATAGCTGCCGATGGAACTCGTACAACTCTTTTGAGCGGCAATGGATTAGAGTCGCCTAGCGCCTTGACTATTGGTGCTGATGGTGCAGTATACGTCACAAACCGAGGCGATCGCCCAGGACAAGGACAAGTTCTCAGAATTGATAATACCAAGTCCATTCCTGAACCTGATTCTGTTTTAGGCGTATTAGCGATCGGTGCTTTGGGCGTTGGTTGGCTGCACAAGCGCAAGAACCCCCAAACCTTTCATAAATAAAGTCATGGCGCTCAAGTAAAGAATTTTAAACCAATACCAGTACCTCTCAATCAGAGCATTTTCCCTGCATTCCTCAAACACTGGGATTCGTTGTCTTTAAAACCATAAAAATTTCCACTTATTTAACTCTCAATCTCCAAAAGTATGAAACTCAAGTCATTTGCTTTTACATCTGTTACATTTTGTTTTACTGCTATTTGTGGAATCCCATCTGTACAAGCTGCAAGCCTGACGAAAATTGTCGATGGAATTAGTAATGCACGAGGTGTTAGCTTCGGCCCTGACGGGACTCTCTACGTAGCTGAGCCAGGTATCGGAGGAAATGGAAATTGCCAACCATCTCCAAGTACCCTGTTTCAGCCTATCTGCGCTGGTAATACTGGTTCACTGGTCAAAGTTACACCAGACGGTAAAAAACAGCGTATACTTAATAACTTTCAGTCTCTAGCGGAACAACCCACCGGCAACCAAGGCGCTGGTATTCAAGACCTGCAATTCGATTCTCTAGGAAATGCTTATCTTCTGACTGGGTTTGCTGGTTATCCAGGAAACCGTGATAAAGAAACACTTAACCTTGGTTCTCAATTCCCTATCCCACCACAGCAACTTGCTACTTTCCCGCCATCAACACCCGATAAAGTACTGAATACACCGCTCCTAGCACAACTGTCCAAAGTTGACTTGAAGACCGGGAAGCTGGACAGTATTTTTGACTTTGCCAAATATGAAATCACCAATAATCCAGATGGTGGGGATATCGTTACCAATCCCTATGACCTAACTATTAATGGCGATAATGCTTATGTCGTTGACGGGGGTGGGAACACTGCTTACAAAATCAAACTTGACGGAAGTGACTCCCAGGCAATTCCAATTCCGAAAACCATCATTAGTAAGTCCGACTTACCACCAGGATTAGAAGTACCTCCTGGGCTATTAGATGAGCTTCCAGGAGGAAAAATAGCAATTCAAGCAGTACCGACAGGTGGTGCAATTGGTCCCGATGGAGATTTGTACGTTGGCGAATATACAGGTTTTCCTTATCCAGAAGGTAAATCACAGATTTACCGCATCGGTAAGGATGGAAACCCAGAAGTTTATCTGGACGGGTTTACGCACATCACAGACTTAACCTTTGATGAGAATGGCAATTTACTGGTTCTACAGTTTAGTGACACTTCTCAATTAGGGGGTGACATCACAAATCTACCCGGTTCTCTGATCCAAGTTGCTCCTGACGGCACTCGCACAACACTCGTTGCAGCAGGTCAAGGGCTAGATTCGGCTGATGGAATTGATATTGGCCCTGATGGCAAGATTTATATTACCAATCGTGGTGTCGGCGCGGGACTAGGGGAAGTTGTTCGGGTGGATGGTGTCGTTACACAAGTAGTCCCCGAACCTGGTTCACTAGTCGGCTTATTAGCACTTGCTGGTGTAAGCGCAACAGCTGCTCGCACCAAGCGTAAACGCCAACAAAAGTTGGGTAAATTGCTAGCTGAAGCAGAAACTGTCTAATTCCTTTTTACCTGGCTTTGTCAGGAATGCCTACAGAATAGGCTGCTGCCTCTACACAGAAAGTTGCATTTCAAACAAGAGGCAGCAGCCCAAATTTCAGAGTTCCCAAACTAGAACTGGGAACGAAATTAGTCTAGGAAAGAGTATAACTCATACAACCAGGACTTAAAACTCATGGGATTAGTCAAAAATATATCAATCGGCATTCTCGGTACTGGATTCATGGTATTGGCAACAGCAGCCCAAGCTAAGGCTGTAACATTAACCTACGACAGAAGTATCGGTAGCCCTGGCTTCGGGCCTGGGCAGCTTTTTGTCCCCCAAGGCATAGCGGTGGATGACCAAGGGAATACCTACATAGCTAACGGACGCGGTGTTAACCCGGATGGTACTCCTAATTTCAACCTCGGTGACAAAATTGAAAAATTTAGTCCTAGCGGTGAGTATATTGGAGCAATTGGCTCCGGTGGCACAGGACCCGGACAGTTTGACGAGCCAACAACTGTAGACTTTAATCCCGTAACAGGGGATCTGTATGCAGGTGATGTTTACAACAACCGCATCAATCAATTCGATTCTCAGGGTAACTTTATTAGATCCTTTGCCAATGGAGAATTCACCCCTCGTATAAATGATAGGCTTTTCTTTGGACCATCTGGTGTAACATTTGACAAAGCTGGCAACGTTTACGTTGGTGATTTTAACGGTGAAAGAATCCTTAAATTTACACCTGACGGACAGCAAATTGGTGTCATTGGTGGCACTGTGGGCACTGGACTTGGAGAAACTCAAGGTGTAGCAGGTGTAAGAATTTCCTCAGTCAGTGGAAATATCTTTTTAGCTGACCAGTATAACAACCGCATTCAAGTACTCGATCCAAATGGTAAACCTCTGTACGCATTTGGTTCAGCAGGTAGCGGACCTGGACAGCTTCTTCAGCCAATTGGTATCGAACTGGACGACCAAGACAATGTTTATGTAGCTGATTCTATCAACAGCCGCGTTCAGGTATTCGATAAAAACGGTAACTTCTTGACTTCCTATGGTCAACCCGCCCTAGATGCATCAGGCAACCCAGTCCCACCTCCAGCATTAACTGGTCCTCCTTTTGGTAATCCCCTCGACCTCACTCCCGGCAGATTTAACTGGACGGGTGGGACAGCCCTCAAAGATGGCAAGCTTTATGTGGGTGATTTCTTCCAAGGTCGCGTCCAAGTGTTAAATGTAGAGGGCACAACTCAAGTACCTGAACCTAGTTCAGCATTGGGTTTAGCATTACTCGGACTTGGGGCTGCTACCGTCACATTGCGGAAACGTGGGCAACAAAAGCCAGTCTTGAGTTTAGAGAAGGAACTACAAAAACAGTGCTAAATAATTACTAATTCGTAATACTCACCTCCAGCGAGAAGCAAGCTACGTGATTTGTAATTTGTAATTAAAAAAGGTATAGCAGCTCAGACGCTCATTTGTAATTCAGTAGTCAATAAGACAGTGGAGAGTTCAGCCGCTACCACTGATTGTAATTACGAAAAATATAGCTTGCTTCTCACGCTCAGGTGAGTATTACGAATTACGAATTACAAACAAGGGAAATAAAAACTGGGCAACACAATAAAGCCAACATTATCAAAGTGCTTCCGGGGATTAAGAGCTTATGCACATTCTGATTTATTCATACAACTATTCTCCAGAGCCAATTGGTATTGCACCTTTGATGACTGAACTAGCAGAAGGGTTAGTCAAACGAGGTCATCAAGTGCGGGTGATTACGGGTATGCCTAATTATCCTCAGCGTCAGATTTATGATGAGTATCGGGGTAAGTTATACGTTACTGAAGAAAAAAATGGTGTTATCATTGAGCGTTGTTATCTGCGAATTAAGTCTAAACCTAATCTCGTAGACCGCTTACTGCTAGAGTTGAGTTTTGTCTTTACAAGTTTCCCACAAGCCATTAAAGGCAAACGGCCTGATGTAATTCTTTTAACAGTGCCGCCGCTACTGATTTCCTTACCTGCAATCTTACTTGGTTGGTTATACAACTGCCCAGTAGTGTTGAATGTACAAGATATCCTTCCGGAAGCTGCCGTGCGTGTTGGGTTGATAAAAAATAAGTTCATGATTAGAACTTTGGAAGTCATAGAAAAATTTGTCTACCGAACTGCACATACTATCAGCGTGATTGCCGATGGCTTTGTAGATAATTTAATAAATAAAAGTGTACCTGCTAATAAAATTGCCTGCATTCCAAATTGGGTGAATTTAAATTTTATCCGCCCTTTTCCAAAGGAAAATAACTCTTGGAGAGCTACTCATCAACTCGATGATAAATTTGTTGTACTTTATTCAGGTAACATTGCTTTAACCCAAGGTTTAGAGACAGTAGTTGAAGCAGCAGCTTGCTTGCGTCATATCAAAGAAATTGCCTTTGTTATCGCTGGAGAATCCCAAGCCCTGAAAACATTACAAAAACATTGTCTTGCTTGTGGGGCGGATAACGTATTACTGCTGCCATTAGAAGAACGAGAAAAACTACCACAAATGTTAGCAGGCGCAGATGTGGGGTTGATTGTGCAAAAGCGGAATGTAATTTCCTTTAATATGCCTTCTAAAATACCATTGCTGTTAGCCAGTGGTCGCCCGATTGTAGGTTCAGTTCCCGCCACTGGTACTGCTGCCAAAGCTATCAAACAAAGTGGTGGCGGTATGATTGTTGAGCCAGAGTCAGCAGATGCTTTGGCAAATGCGGTACTGGATTTATATAATCATCCAAAACTGGCAGCGCAATTAGGACAAAAAGGAAGAAAGTTTGCTGTAGAAAACTATTGCTTTGAGCAAGCAATGGTTCGGTATGAAGGACTATTTTCCGATGCGATCGCCAAGAAAACATCAACTTTGGATATTTTACCCGAATTGAGTTCTCAAGAATCACTTGTTGATATTTGAAAATTGGGGAGTGGGGAGTGGGGATTGGGGACTAAGAATAGAGAAATTTATCGCAGTTTGCTTTTCAAGTGAGGTACAAAACGCAGGACTCACGCATCAAATATATAGAGTTTCTGCTTTTTACCTCATGCCTAAACACCTGTAACTGTGTACTTTATGCAAACGAAAACTGCTGTATATTTAATGCCCAATACGCAATTCTAGAGCAAAGCGACCTTTACAAGATGACTGACTTATGAGCTTAGAGAAGCTTAAAAAAACTGACCAAAGCTTGATCGCTCTACTTAGCGATCGCCTATCATTATTAGCAGCATCAGAATTTCCTTCTTTAGATGAACAACTGGCTAATGTGGCTCCCTTACTTACCGAAGCTGGTATCCCTGAGTCTGTTTGGGCAACTGTAGTCAATAGTTGTCATGCCATTACCCCTAAATCTGTATCGGTAAATCCTGTCATACCTCGACAAATTACAATTGTCGGTGGACGTGGCAGGATGGGAAGATTATTCAAAGAACAACTTTCGCTAGTAGGTCACAATGTTAGCATTCTCGAACACGAGGATTGGGAGGATGCACAACAATTGTTGAGTCAGGCAGAGTTAGTTTTAGTAAGTGTTCCCATTGAACATACGGTTGATGTTATTAAGCGTGCAGCTAGATACCTTGCCCCAACTACAGCTTTGTGTGACATCACCAGCATTAAAATACAGCCAACTCGAGCAATGCTCGAATATCATTCAGGTCCAGTCATGGGCTTACACCCGATGTTTGGGCCAAATGTCAAATCGTTCTTCGGACAAAAAGTGATAATCTGTCCAGGTCGCAACGATGATTCATTTCAATGGTTTTTAGATTTGATTAAAAGTCAAGGTGGAGAGTTAATTGCTTGCACGCCTGAAGAACACGATGAAATGATGGTGATTGTTCAAGCAACGCAGCACTTCTGTAGATTTAGTCTTGGTGTTTTTTTGACACATACAAGAATTGATATAGAACAGAGTTTAACAATGTCAACCTCTAACTATCGTCAAGAAATTGAAATTGTTAAACGTTTGTTTTCTCAAAACCCTCATTTATGTGTAGATATTATGCTAGCTTCAGAGGAAAGGTGTAATGCAATTAGCTTTTTAGCTAATACTTATAGCCGTATAGCGAGACTGGTAGTCAGTAAAGATAAAGACGCATTAATTCAAGAATTTGAAAATACTCAAAGCTTTTTTGCTGAAAAAATTAAAACTTTTCTCCAACCTGTAAACAAAAATTCTCAACCAGTTTCACGAGATTTTAAACCACAAATGCAGACAAATATTAGCATTTGAAGCACAAAAACTATGCTGATAGACATCTTTCACGATACCGTTTGTCCCTGGTGCAGAATTGGGACAAAGCATTTGTTTGATGCACTAGCACAATGGCATGAACAAGAAGTAGATATCCGCTGGCATCCCTTTATTCTTGACAATACCATTCCTGCTGACGGATACGAATTTCGCAGTTTTATGCAAAATAGAAAAGGCATCAAAGCAAAAGAACTGCAATATCTGTTTGATTCTACACAATATGCAGGTAAGGCGGCTGGAGTCAAGCTAGATTTTGACAAAATCCGTTTGGCTGTCAATACTAAGCTTTCGCATCGATTAATTACACTCGCACCAGCAAAAGTTAAAAATGATGTTGTAGAAGCCATTTATAAAGCTTACTTTGAAGACGGTTTGAACATCGGAGATATTGACGTTCTAGTTGCCATAGGTAGAGCTTATCAAATAGATTCGAGGGAATTACAGCTGCAATTGAGCGATGATGCTGCAATTAAAGCTTTTGTGATTGAATCGATATTTGCTTGCCCGAATGGCATCAACAGCGTGCCGTTCTTCATCATCAATAATAAAGTCAAAATAAATGGTTCTCACTCGGTAGAAATGTTTCTTCAAGCTTTGAATCGTGCCGCACTTTTAGAGATATCAGCAAAAATATGGTAGTAGACATCAAACAAAAAAGTAGATTCAATCTACAACCAATTAATCAACGTGTTTCGGTTACTTTTAACTACGGAGTTTACTTCACCCAAAATTTATTTGAGTTAAAAAATCCCACCTTAGCCCAAGTAATTACAGCCGATGGAGAGACAAAGCCAAAGAAAATAGTAGCAGTAATAGACGCCGGAATATTGCAGTTTCAACCTGAATTGGTTAAGCAATTAGTAGCGTATATCCAGTTTTATGCAGAGATACTAGCGCTCGCCGCTCAACCAATGATAATTTCTGGAGGAGAAGCCGCCAAAAACGATCCCACTTTATTAGAGCAAATCCACCAACTAATTGAAGCAGCCGGATTATGTCGCCATTCCTACGTGTTAGCGATCGGTGGTGGGGCTGTGTTGGATTTGGTAGGATATGCTGCTGCAACTGCTCATCGGGGAATTCGCCTGATTCGGATTCCGACGACTGTGTTAGCGCAAAATGATTCTGGAGTTGGAGTTAAAAACGGCATCAATGCCTTTGGTAAAAAGAACTTTCTTGGTACATTTGCACCACCTTATGCAGTTATCAATGATTCTGCCTTTTTGACAACCCTAGACGATCGCGATTGGCGTTCTGGAATCGCAGAAGCAATCAAAGTGGCGCTAATTAAGGATGCTAAATTTTTTGATTTTATCCACTCTCACACTACAGCCCTTGGGCGGCGAGACATGGAGACTATGCAACAGATCGTTTATCGTTGCGCCCAGTTACACCTAGAACACATAGCCAATAGCGGCGATGCTTTTGAAATGGGTTCGTCTCGTCCCCTGGATTTTGGACATTGGGCGGCTCATAAACTGGAACATTTGACAAATTATCGCTTGCGTCATGGCGAAGCAGTGGCGATCGGTATTGCTTTGGATAGCACCTATTCCTATCTATTAGGACTGCTGGATTGCTCGGATTGGCAACGGATAATGAATACTTTATCAGCTTTGGGTTTTACGTTGTATGTGCCAGAATTAGCTCAGAAGTTATCACAACCGGAACATCCTGATTGTCTATTTCGAGGTTTAACCGAGTTCCGCGAACATTTGGGTGGCGAATTGACTTTAACACTGTTACAAGGCATTGGAAAAACAATAGAAGTTCATAAAGTGGATTTGTCTTTATACAGGCAAGCCATATCGTTGTTGTGCGAGTTTTACAATACCTCTTGGGAAGAACTACAGTAGAGCTACTGCTTCATTTTATTCTTACCTTTGAGGGAGGTGGATAATTTCAAATAGTGTTTTGAGGAAAAGTACTAGATAAACCAAATGAAAAGCAAATAAATTGACACCTCATCGAAAAATTATTCAATGTATTCTCTGCTGCAAATCTAGTACTCTTTAAAAAGAAACAAAAACTTTTTAATTACATCTTTTAATTCCTAAATATGCGGATTTTGAGAGGTTTAATTAGATAAACATCAACTTATCTAAAATTGTCCTTGTTCCGCAGATAGTTACTAATAAGGATTAATTGCTTTTGACTGATGACAGACTAATAACTATCTCTAAGAGAAATTAGCTATGATTTTTGATTCCCGTTCATACACAACTCTTGGCGATGTAAGTGTTTCTCGCACCATCACAGAAGTGAAGATGGACACTGCTCTCGAAGAAATTCTTTTCTATCTAAATTCTCAGCGTGGAGGCTTGCTCAAAAGTAGCTACGAATATCCAGGGAGATACAAGAGATGGGCGATCGGATTTGTTAATCCTCCATTGGAATTGACTACACAGGATAATACTTTCACTTTAATAGCCTTAAATGAACGCGGTCAGGTACTTTTACCATTACTATTAGAGTGCTTATCCAACTCCACACAACTTCATAAAATTACCCAAGTTAATAACTATCTTGTAGGCTTTGTTAAACCTGCAAAAAAATTATTTGCTGAAGAAGACCGGAGTAAACAACCTTCAGCGTTTACAGTTATCCGCGAAATCCTACATACTTTCTCTAGTCAAGAAGACGAGCATTTAGGATTGTATGGTGCGTTTGGTTATGATTTAGTTTTTCAGTTTGAGCCAATTAATCACCGCTTGGAACGTCCTACAGACCAGCGGGATTTAGTGCTTTATTTACCTGATGAATTAATAGTTGTTGACTACTATCAACAACGCGCATTTCGTCTACAATATGAATTTGAAACAGCGCATGGTAGCACTAAGAATCTACCTCGAACAGGTGAGTCTGTAGATTATCGTGGAAAACATCTTCTACCGCATCAAACTGCTGACCATAAAGTAGGCGAGTATGCCAAAAAAGTTGAGGTTGCACTTGATTACTTCCGCCGAGGCGATTTATTTGAAGTTGTTCCCAGTCAAAACTTTTTTGAAGCCTATCAAGAGCAACCAAGCAAACTATTTGAAACCTTAAAGGAAATAAATCCCAGTCCTTATGGGTTTATTTTTAATTTAGGTGGAGAATATCTGATTGGAGCATCTCCAGAAATGTTTGTGCGGGTTGAAGGAAGGCGGGTAGAAACCTGTCCAATTAGTGGTACTATTAGCCGGGGACAAGATGCTCTTGACGATGCGGTGCAAATTCGTCTATTACTCAACTCCCACAAAGATGAAGCAGAGTTGACGATGTGTACTGATGTCGATCGCAATGACAAATCTCGGATTTGCGAACCTGGTTCGGTACGAGTGATTGGGCGTCGCCAAATTGAATTATACAGCCACTTAATTCATACAGTAGATCATGTTGAAGGTACACTGCGATCGCAATTTGATGCCTTAGATGCCTTCTTGAGCCATACTTGGGCGGTTACAGTCACCGGCGCACCCAAAAGAGCCGCGATCGAATTTATTGAACAGCATGAAAAAAGCGCTCGACGTTGGTATGGTGGAGCAGTTGGCTATTTAAATTTCAATGGTAATTTAAATACTGGATTAATTCTGCGGACAATCCGATTAAAAGACTGCATCGCTGAAGTGCGAGTTGGTGCTACTGTCCTTTATGACTCCATACCACAAGCAGAAGAACAAGAAACAATTACAAAAGCTGCTGCTTTATTTGAGACGATTCGGCGTGTTAAGCAAGCAAGTGAGAAAATTGATGAGTCTAAGTCTATAAAACTAAGCAAACACATTCCAGGTGTAAAACCTGGCAAACGCATCTTATTAATAGACTATGAAGACTCATTTGTTCATACCTTAGCTAATTACATTCGCCAAACTGGTGCAAGCGTCACCACACTCCGTCATGGCTTCTCTGACTCACTTTTCGACACCCAACGACCTGATTTAGTTGTTTTATCTCCCGGCCCTGGTAGACCAAGTGATTTTCGGGTTCCGGAGACTATCGGCGCTATTCTACATCGCCAAATTCCGATTTTTGGAGTTTGTTTAGGACTGCAAGGCATCGTAGAAGCTTTTGGTGGAGAATTGGGAGTTCTCAACTATCCTCAACATGGTAAATCCTCACGAATTTTCGTCACCGATTCAGATTCCGTAACCTTCCAAAACTTACCGGAATCCTTTACCGTAGGTAGATACCACTCATTGTTTGCTCTACCGCAACATCTACCAAAAGAATTGAAGGTGACAGCGATTTCTGATGACGGCGTAATTATGGGCATTGAACATCAGACACTTCCCATCGCCGCCGTTCAGTTTCATCCAGAATCAATCATGACTTTAGCCGGAGAAGTCGGGCTGGAAATCATTAAAAATGTAGTAAATGCATATACGCAAACTCAAGAGTCATTAGTCATTGGTCATTAGTCATTAGTCATTGGTCATTAGTCACTTGTACTGAGCCTTGGGAGAGCGTAGCCGAAGTATTAGTCATTGGGCATTGGGCATGGTTATTCCCTTTGTCCCCCCTACTCCCCCTGCCCCCCTGCCCCCTTGCCCCCCTGCCCCCCTGCCCCCCTACTCCCCCTTGCAGTTTATGATTAAACAGGTTGCCCCTCCCCGCCATATACTTGAAGAAATTGTGTTGCATAAAAAGAAAGAAGTCGCAAAAATGCAGCAAGAACTGCCTTTGACTTCCTTGCGACAACAGTTAAATGCAGCCCCGACTGTGCGAAATTTCTTGACTGCTTTGCAGGAAAATCCTAGCCAACCTAGCTTAATTGCCGAAGTAAAAAAAGCATCACCAAGCCGGGGAATTATCCGCGCAGATTTTGATCCTGTAGCTATTGCTCAAGCTTATGAACGAGGTGGCGCAGCTTGTTTATCAGTCCTGACTGACCAAAAGTTTTTTCAGGGCAGTTTTGAAAATCTGCGGGCTGTGCGATTACAAGTAGCATTACCCTTACTGTGCAAGGAGTTTATTATTGATCGCTATCAAATTTATTTAGCACGGACAGCAGGTGCAGATGCAGTCTTATTGATTGCTGCTATTTTATCAGATCAAGAACTCCAAGACTTTTTACAACTAATTCATAATTTTGGTATGAATGCACTAGTGGAAGTGCATACCTTGGCTGAACTTGATCGGGTGTTAAAGCTTGACGACTTACATTTAGTAGGAATCAACAACCGCAACCTTGAAGATTTTACCCTTGATTTAGGAACAACACAGCAACTTTTAGCCCAGCGTCAACAACAATTACAAAGTTTGGATATCACCGTCGTCAGCGAGTCTGGATTGTATACACCTGCTGACTTATCTCTTGTCGCTGAGGCTGGTGCGCGTGCAGTTTTAATCGGAGAATCTTTAGTTAAACAAAGCGATGTAGAGCAAGCTGTACGTAGTTTGCTAAGACTCCATCCTCTTTAACCCACCTTAAAAAGGCAGGAATTAAAGCAAGCCTTTCTAAGGCGTTGGAGGATCTTTGCGAAAATAGGCTTCATGCAGAAGACGGGTTAAGGGGAAATTTAAGGGCAAGAGAAAATAATTCTTCCCTTTACCCTTCCCCTTTAACCCTTTCCCTATTCCCTATTTTCCTTTGAGGCAATTGTTATGAAAGCGATGGTAATCACAAACTTCGGAAGTCCAGAAGTCTTTGCAGAAACTGAAGTGAATAAACCAACACCAAGAAACAACGAAGTTTTAGTCAAGGTTTATGCTACCTCAGTCAACCCAGCCGACTGCGGGATGCGCCAAGGAAGTTTTGGTCCTAGAGTCAAATTACCTGCAATTCTTGGTTTTGACGTTTCAGGTGTCGTTGAAGCAGTTGGCGAAAGTGTTAGAGATTTTCAGGTAGGTGACGAAGTTTATTATGCAATCGCTCATGAACAAGGTGGCGGTGCTAATGCGGAGTATCATGTCGCAAATGAATCAACTATTGCCAAAAAGCCCGTAAATATATCGCATTTAGAAGCTGCTAGCGTACCTGTGGCAGGGGGTACAGCATGGGCTGCACTGATTACCAGGGCAAATATCAAAGTCGGTGAAACTGTTTTAATTCATGGTGGTGCAGGCGGTGTCGGCACATTCGCCATTCAAATAGCTAAAGCAGCAGGCGCTTACGTTTACACAACCTGTGGTAGTTACGATCGCGATTTTGTCAAGTCCATTGGCGCAGATAGAGCAATTGATTACCGCAATCAAGACTTTATCAACATCATTATGCAGGAAACCAATGGTCAAGGAGTTAATGTAATTTTCACTACGGTTGGTGGCGAAATTTTAGCCAAAAGTTTAGCGGTTACAAAAGCTGATGGTCGCGCTGTAACTATAACAGGCGTAACAGGTGACCTCAACTTCGCTATTTTCAAAAATATTACTGTCCACTTTACACACTTAGACCAAACCCGCCCCAAGCTTGATGCCTTAAGAACCTTAATTGAACGGGGTCAAATTAAACCCGTTGTGGGAAAAACTTTCGGGTTTCATCAGTTAGCCCAAGCACATAAAACCTTAGAAGAAGGTGGCGAGGGTGTACGCGGCAAAATTGTTGTACAGGTTGTATAAATTAACGTTTATGGTTTATCAGTCATTATTAGTTTCTACCTTTTTGTAAAGCATTAGCTATGACTCGAATCTCGAACCTAAAAAAACGGAGTTCAAATACTCATTAACGGAGCTAAAAGACTCATTCACGAGTATCAAACACTCGTTAACGCAGCTAAAAGACTCATTCACGAGTATTAAAGACTCGTTAATGCAGCTAAAAGACTCATTCACGAGTATCAAACACTCGTTAACGCAGCTAAAAGGCTCATTCACCTAGTCCCCAGTCCCCAGTCCCCTGCTACAAGAGCTCGACAACAAAAAATCTAGCGCCAACATCGCTGATTGCTAAGTGCTGATTATTTTAGAACTATTAACCAATCATTAACTATTTTTCCGGATGACTTCTATTTCTGCTGACTTTCAAACTTTACGCGATCGCCAACAGTGTGCTTTAATCCCTTTTATCACCGCAGGCGATCCTAACTTAGAAACCACCGCCGAGGCTTTACGCATTTTAGATCGCAATGGTGCTGACTTTATCGAGTTGGGCGTTCCTTACTCCGATCCTCTAGCAGATGGGCCTGTAATTCAAGCAGCAGCAACCCGCGCTTTGCAAAAAGGCACGAAATTAGAGCATGTGTTAGAGATGTTACAAGGGGTGAGTCCTAGCCTAAAAGCGCCGATAATTCTATTTACTTACTACAATCCCATTTTGTACCGGGGTATTAAAGCATTTTTAGGAGAAATTGCTGCTGCTGGGGTGCAAGGGTTGGTAGTACCGGACTTACCCTTAGAAGAGGCAGAAGAATTAATCCAGACTGCTGCTTCTTTTAGAATTGAAGTAATTTTACTTGTAGCTCCCACCAGTTCTAGAGATAGAATTGAAGCGATCGCTTGTCAATCTCAAGGATTTATCTACCTGGTGAGCGTTACAGGAGTTACAGGTATCCGTTCTCAACTCCAAAACCGCGTAAAGCATTTGATTACAGATTTGCGAAGCGTCACTGATAAACCCATCGGCGTTGGTTTCGGCATCTCAGGGCCAGAACAAGCACATCAAGTAAGGGAATGGGGCGCAGATGCGGTGATTGTTGGTAGTGCCTTTGTCAAAAGGTTAGCTGAAGGTAGCCCAAGTGAAGGACTGCAAGCAGTAGAAAAGCTTTGTCAAGAACTTAAAACAGCCATTACAGAAAGTCGGCGCGAAAGTCCATCTCTTCAAGAGGTGAGATAAATTCACCCGCAGACTTAGAAAGTGGGAAATGGGCAATAGGGAATAGGGGGATTAATTATCTCTTTCTCCCCTCTGCCCCCTGCCCCCTGCTCCCTGCCCCCTGCTTCCATAAAGATAATGAAACTCCTGCTGAAATCCGTCAGAATATTAATTTATAGCCTACTTATAGTTAGTGCTTGTGCGCTTACAGTCTTTGCCCACGATCGCACTGACCACGGGCAATACAAATACCATTGGGATTACAATTTACCCGGACAACAGGGTTACCTAACTGTCAGAAAGAACGTAACTGACCTGACTTCAGCAGAGAAAACAGCCTTAGTCAAGGCTATCAAAACCTTAAAAACGATAATTCCCGCTGGTAGCAAGGTCAGTATTTACGACCAATTCGTTGCCATACATCTAGGGGCAACACGCTTGATTCATAATCATAAAGGGCATTCCGATGGTTCCGTCCAAGAACTTGCTCATGAAAATGCGGCATTTTTCCCTTGGCATCGAGAATATATCCGCAGATTTGAACAAGCTCTACAAGCAGTAGACCCAACTGTTAGTCTGCCATACTGGGATTGGACAGACGCCAAAGCACTTGATGTGATTTTTAACGATGACTTTCTTGGTTCTAACGGTCAAGGAGTAACCATCAAAATTCCAAATCAGGGCAATTTTACAGGCGGCCCTGTGCCTGGGGCTTTTTCGGCTGCAAATGGCTGGGTTATGAATCCAGCATTAAACATTGACCCAGATACCGGAACATCCTTAGGCACATCACTTGTACGGTTTCTGAGAGTACCTCCTGCCAGCGATTATCCTGTGCCCAAAAAAGATATTGAGCGTGTCCTTAGTCTGAATAACTATTCTCTATTTCGCCCTGCTTTAGAAGGATTTATCTCTGTAGATGAGCAAGGTAAAGTCACCCCAGGAGGATTCCTACACAACTACATTCATGGCTTAGTCGGTGGCGTGCAGATAGACGCGAGTACGACACCGATAACGTTTAAGGGTCTGGGTACGATGGGCAATATTCCAAGTTCGCCTTATGACCCTGTGTTTTGGCTGCATCATGCCAACGTAGATCGCCTCTGGGCTGAATGGCAAGACAACGGTCATAAAGGTAGTGATTTTTATCCTGCTGATGGTGGTCAGCCTTATGGACACAATCTTAAAGACTTTATGTGGCCTTGGGACAGCGGTATGTCTACCCCCAAAGCTACGGCATTAGGAAACTTACTATCCCTATTACCAAAATTTGACTCTAACGATTTGGTGCGGCCTATAGACGTTTTGAATCACAGAAAACTCGGCTATACCTACCAAACCCGTGAAAAGAAAACGCAAAGATGATTTTAGCTGTGGCATAAGTTCTAAAAAGTTAGAACGAGAGTAAAAAATACCTGAACATCAAAGGATTTTGAACTGTGGTAAGCATCCAAGACATTAACGCTACGATTTCATCTACATCTGTACGACCTGACCCGTTAGGCAGGTTTGGAAAATTCGGCGGTAAGTACGTCCCTGAAACTTTAATGCCTGCATTAAGTGAATTGGAAACGGCTTTTCAACAATATTGCAATGAGCCGAGTTTCCAAGTAGAACTGCAAAACTTACTGCGCGATTACGTAGGACGACCCAGCCCATTATATTTTGCTGAACGCCTGACAACAAACTACGCTAGACCAGATGGCACGGGGGCGCAAATCTATTTAAAGCGTGAAGATTTAAATCATACAGGCGCTCATAAAATCAACAATGCTTTAGCTCAGGTGTTGCTAGCTAAACGCATGAACAAGCAACGGATTATTGCAGAAACAGGTGCAGGTCAGCACGGGGTTGCAACTGCAACTGTATGTGCGCGGTTTGGTTTGAAATGTGTGATTTACATGGGTGTCCAGGATATGGAACGCCAAGCCCTGAATGTGTTTCGGATGAAGTTGATGGGGGCAGAAGTTCGTCCAGTGGAGGCAGGTACGGGAACTCTCAAGGATGCAACTTCTGAAGCAATTCGGGATTGGGTGACAAACGTGGAAACAACCCATTACATCCTGGGTTCTGTTGCAGGACCCCATCCCTACCCAATGATTGTTCGTGACTTCCACACGATAATTGGTGTTGAAACTCGCGCTCAGTCTCTAGAAAAATGGGGAGGATTACCAGATATTCTACTGGCTTGCGTGGGTGGAGGTTCCAATGCGATCGGCTTATTCAATGAATTTGTACATGAACCTTCGGTACGTCTAATTGGAGTAGAAGCAGCAGGTGAAGGTGTAGATACAGAAAAGCACGCTGCTACCTTGACAAAAGGAAAAATAGGTGTATTGCACGGTGCAATGAGCTATTTACTGCAAGATGATGATGGTCAAGTAATTGAGGCTCATTCAATTAGCGCCGGATTAGACTACCCCGGCGTTGGCCCTGAGCATAGTTATTTAATGGATCTTGGTCGCGCTGAATATTACAGCGTTACCGATAAGCAAGCCTTAGAAGCTTTTCAGAGACTTTCGCAACTAGAAGGGATTATCCCAGCTTTAGAAACAGCTCATGCGATCGCTTATCTCGAAACCCTTTGTCCTCAGTTAGAAGGCAGTCCCCGCATCGTCATCAATTGCTCTGGTAGAGGTGACAAAGATGTGCAAACTGTAGCAAAAGTCATTAGTCATTAGTCCTTTGCTAATAACCGATTATGATAGCTCTAACTCAAATTCCACCTGACAACATTTCCATTGGTTCTGAGTTCTACAACTGGCCAGCTTTATTGCAACAATTGCTGAATCGCCAATCGTTGACGGTTTCCCAAGCTGCGGATCTGATGCAAGGTTGGCTTGTAAATGCCATTCCCCAGGTACTATCAGGAGCAATTTTAGCTGCGATGCAAGCTAAAGGCGTATCAGCCGAAGAATTAGTAGGTATGGCCAGCGTCTTGCAATCCCAAAGGCTAGAAACTGGGCAAGAGTTTTCCCAGTCCCCAGTACCGAGTACTCAATCCCCAACTCCTCTAATTGACACCTGTGGAACTGGTGGAGATGGCGCTTCAACTTTTAACATTTCTACTGCTGTCGCTTTTGTTGCCGCAGCCGCAGGAGTTAAAGTTGCTAAGCATGGCAATCGTTCCGCATCTAGCAAAGCTGGTTCTGCTGATGTGTTGGAAGCTTTGGGTATAAATCTCAACGCCACTCCGGAAAAAGTACAAGCAGCAGTGGGTGAGGTGGGAATCACCTTTTTATTTGCTCCCGGCTGGCATCCGGCACTCAAAGCAGTTGCTACTTTGCGACAAACTTTGAAAGTGCGGACTATTTTTAACTTGCTCGGTCCGTTAGTAAATCCCATGCGACCGACAGGGCAAATTATTGGTGTCAACGACCCGCTTTTACTTGAAGAGATTGTTCAAGCTTTATCCCAATTGGGATGTCAGCAAGCGATCGCTCTCCACGGACGAGAACGTTTAGATGAGGCTGGTTTGGCAGATGTCACTGACTTGGCTATCCTCCAAGATCGGGAAATGTATTGCCTAACACTCAATCCTCAAGAACTTGGTTTGAATTTTGCACCAACTGCGGCGTTGCACGGTGGAGATGTCCAACAAAATGCCGAAATTTTAAAGGCAGTTCTACAAGGTAAAGGCACTCAAGCGCAACAGGATGTAGTTGCTTTAAATACAGCCCTAGCACTGCAAGTTGGTGAAGCTATTGATGGGGAAACTGATGTTTTGACAGGTTATGTCAAAGGTATTGCCCTTGCAAAACAAATTCTGCAAAGCGGCACTGCTTGGACAAAGCTAGAACAACTTGCACAATTTCTGCATTAGATAAACCCCCTCATCTAGCTTCCCTTTGCTTCATAACCTAGAGTTTACACACAATTCTCTTGACCTGCACTCTTAATGCATTGACCTGCACTCTTAATGCATCGACCTGCACTCTTAATGCATCGACCTGCACTGTTAATGCATCGACCTGCACTGTTAATGCATCGGCTTGCACTGTTAATGCATCGACCTGCACTGTTAATGCATCGACCTGCACTGTTAATGCATCGACTTGTAAAAATTAACTCATCTTACCTTAAGAGGTTGTTTGAAAAGTGGTTGGCTGCGATTTTAGGCACTTATCAATTCCCCTAGCCTTAAAAAGGGGGAAAGCTTCTTAAAGTCCCCCTTAAAAAGGGGAATTTATAAGGACTTTTCAAACATCCTCTCAAAGATTTGGAGAGGAGTCGTGATGTTCACCCAAAATTATACCGAAGGAAAAACAGATGATTATAGTACTGAAAAATGCGACGCCCGTTGAAGAAATCACTCGCATTAGCCAAGAACTGAGCGAGATTTGGAAAGTCACCGTAGAAAAAAGCATTGGCACTCATAAAGTTGTACTGGGGCTAATTGGTGATACTACTAGCATCGATAAATTGCAGATTCAGGAGTTCAGTCCTTGGATTGAGCAAGTATTACGAGTGCAGCAACCTTTCAAGCGGGTTAGTCGAGAATTCCGACATGGAGAAGCCAGCGAGGTTGTTGTACCCACGCCTAACGGTGATGTGTATTTCGGAGAACATCATCCCATCGTAGTGGTAGCTGGGCCTTGTTCTGTTGAAAATGAAGCGATGATTGTCGAGACGGCAAAGCGAGTAAAAGCAGCAGGAGCAAAGTTTTTGCGTGGTGGAGCCTACAAACCTCGCACTTCACCTTATGCGTTTCAAGGATATGGTGAAAGCGCTTTAGATTTGTTAGCAGCAGCTCGTGAAGCTACGGGTTTGGGCATTATTACAGAACTTATGGATGCTGCGGATTTACCAGCAGTAGCGCGGGTAGCTGACATAATCCAAATCGGAGCTAGAAATATGCACAATTTCTCGCTGCTCAAAAAAGTAGGCGCTCAAGATAAGCCAGTGCTGCTGAAGCGAGGAATGTCTGCCACAATCGAGGAATGGCTGATGGCGGCAGAATATATTTTGGCATCAGGAAATCCAAATGTGATTTTTTGTGAACGGGGAATTAGAACCTTTGATAGCAAATATGCCCGCAATACTTTAGATTTGTCGGTAATTCCGGTGTTACGATCGCTCACCCATTTACCAATTACGATCGATCCCAGTCATGGTACAGGTAGATCGGAGTACGTTCCATCAATGGCAATGGCTGCGATCGCTGCTGGTACAGATGCCTTAATGATTGAAGTTCACCCCAATCCAGCTAAGGCTTTATCCGATGGGCCCCAGTCTCTAACACCTGAAAAGTTTGACCGCTTGGTTCAAGAAATGTCAGTTATAGGTAAAGTAGTCGATCGCTGGCCAACAGCTGCATTTGATAGCCTTGGTGAAAGACATCTTCTATTGACCACTACAACTGTCAAAGCTGATAGACCGTAATCTTAACTGATTTTTAGCGTTGCTGATTTTGAATGTGAACGATTGCAAAAACCGCTTGAGATAAAGCTCTCAGCTAGTTTTTCTTAAAAGCGTAAAGTTCTTTCATATTTTTAATCAGCAACGTACTATACTATTTCCGAAAGTTTAGACTTGAGAATTCTCTAAGTCAAAATAATTAGTAAATTAAATAATGCTTTTTGTTACTAGTCTGGAATCAATGCATATAGCAATCTTAAATTATCCTGTTTGAAGTTGATGACTGTTGAGAGCCAGTTAATTCTCGTGACAAAGACGCTGCGCCAACAACTCTTGTAAAATACGCAGCGCACTAGCTTGTGTTGACTGCAAACAGTGGGATATTTTTTATTTGTCATCTTAAACTATAGAATTATGCACTAAGGTAGTTGACGGGGCTGAAGTAGACTTAGCAGTAAGAGGTTGCAAAGCAGTTGAAATCTTGTTAACCTTTATGCTTAAAATTGCACAAGAGGTTTATTTAGCATCTACTAAAAGCTAAACTTGACCCTTGCAGGACTCCCCCAAGACATGTTGACTGAAATTTTACCTTTCCGCTTTGAATTAGACACGATCGCCATCGCTGGAGCGAGTTTGTGGTCATTGGCGCTATATTTAGGTTTTTCCAAAACCAGTGAATGGGTAATCGAGCAACTCAACCGCTGGTTTAACTTTGCAGAGCGATCGCTTTATACCAGCCAGTCAGAATTTGAAAAGACTCGTAAAGCTAGAGAATCCCAAAACGCTTTTTACGCCTCACTGTTTAGTATTATACCTTTCTTGATAGCTGGCGCTTTATTTAATTGGGGTGTAGAAATCAGTTTAGGACGTAGCTGGGGAATCAGCTTAGGTATACTTGCTTGTATTAGTTGTGGCATTTTTGAACTAGGAAGACGCAATGGTGGGTCTTTGGATTAAGTAAGAGAGGATGAGACTCCATCTGTCCTTACTTACTAATTTCCTCACCAATAATCTTTGCTATCTTCTGAGCTGCTCCGCTTTCGCCACGAACCTGACGTAGCTTAACTCGAATCTCGTCCAATTTTTCTGGATGAGCCAAAAAATCTAATACCATTTCTCCAACTTCTTTTGGCTGGAGTTTGCCTACAAGTTCTGGCACGATTTCTTCTTGTGCCCAAATATTCGGCCATGCTAATAAACCTTTGCGTCTCAGAAATAGCCAGTTAATCACCTTAGCAAAGGTGGAACCCACCCCTGGTAAATTCGCCAATAAACCTGGTAAACCATCCCAAGAGCGCATCGCATCTAATTGTTGGGTAGGTAGCAAAACAATCATCGGCACTCCTAAAGCACCAAGTTCAGCGGTGTTTGCTCCCACCGTAGTCAGGCAGATGCAGCACTGGGATAATAAATCATAAGCAGGATTTTCTTGCCATAATTTTATAGTTAGACCTGTCTGTGTTTTAAATAATGCCTTACTTTTTCCGGCCTCTGGAATTATTAAGGAAACACTGCTAATACCAAAAGTTTCTACAAAAGGGTTTTTTTGGGAATCGCCAAAACTAGCTAAGGTTTGTAAATCCACAGTTGGAGCCACAGGAATTACAAATTTGGTTTGGGGTCTGTTAGCGTGAATGTGTTCGGCAATAGCTAACATTAAAGGTATTCCTTGAGTTAATTTTGCCGCTTTTGAACCTGGTAACAGACCAATTAAGTCAGTTATTTGTCCTTGGTCATTTGTCATTTGTTCCTTGTCATTTGTTACTAACTCTTGACCAATGACTAATGACGAATGACTACTAGCTTCTAACATCAAATCTCCCACAACAGTGAATTTATGGGCATATTTTTGGGGAACACGGGCAGCAACTTGAGGTTTCATAACTGCAAAGCGGTCAATTAAGTTATGCCATCGGGCTTCCCATTCAGCGTAAACAACTGTGCGATATCCTAGTTTTTTGCCAATGATTACAGGAAAAATTTGGTCGCCACCGAGGAAAACGACTACACCGCAACTTCTCCAGTCCCAATTGTCAAATGTTTTGCCCCAAAGCAAAAATTGCCAAAAATCCTCTGCTGATTGAACTCTGTCTACTTCTGGATAAGAAAGAGCGATCGCAGCTTCTTTACCAGTAGCATTGGGACAGGGGGATAAAACTACAGAAATCCTCACAACAGAGCGGTCATCCCCTAATTCTTGCCGCAATGCCTTCACTACTGGACGCACCCAGGTGCTTACTTCCCCTGGGCCGTTGGAGAGAATGAGAATATCTACTGGAGTCATGAATCAATGGTGACAGTTAAAGGCTATTAATCAAGAGGCAAATATTACCTAATTCGTTCCTAAGTTACAGAGGCAATAGGGTATTGGCACGGGTAAGAGGGGTGGGAAGGATGGAAAGCTTTTTTATAATCTCTTCCTCCTCCCCACACTCCCCTATTCCCTTTGACTTTTGTTTGCTCTAGACTCGACCTTAATCCTTCTTTATCGGTTCGTGAAGAATAATTAAGAAAAAAGAGTGTTAACAAACATGATAAAAATGTTCGCAGAAAGCTTAATTGAGATTGGGGCAAGATTACAGATAAATTGGGTTTTAGTAAACGCCTGTTTGCAGTTTGCTAGTTGGGGGCTTTTCTCGCTTTTACTCGCCGAAGTTTTGAGAGACACTTATCATGCATTGTGTCACCAAGTCAATTGGCTGGCTAAATGGCACAACAAGCACCATATGGCCTATCGCCGAGATTTATCCATCGTTTCTTTAAAAATTTACCAAGAATCCCAACTTTATCACGACGTTTTAGAATCGAGCTTACTAGTAGTCGTATTAACATTAATTGCCTTAATTGTTTCGCAAATAGGGTTATGGCTGGGAGTAGCTTATGCTTGCACCTTCTTATATGGCGCGTCTGTACGATATTTTCAGGGAAAAATTGACACAGACTATAATCACCTACCCGGGCCTTTAGAGACTATTCCATCCATTTGGTGGGTGAATCGGTCTTATCATTGGCGGCATCATTTTGATGATGTCAACGCTTATTACAGTGGTGTCTTTCCCTTGGTCGATAAAATATTAGGAACAGGACTATCTCTTAAAGGTAAAACCGTGGCTTTAACTGGAGCATCAGGAGCTTTGGGGCGAGCATTAACGGCTGAACTTGTCAAGTCTAATGCTAAAGTCGTGGCATTAACCACAAACCCAGAAAAATTAGAGCAGCAAAATGGGGTAAAAGTGATTCCTTGGCAATTGGGCAATGAAGCTGAGCTAAAAGAGAGTTTACAGAAAATTGATATTTTAATTATCAACCACGGAGTCAATGTCTACACCAGCCGCACACCAGAGGCCATCAACTCTTCCTATGAAGTGAATACCTTTTCTGCATTGCGGTTGATGGATATATTTTTGACGACTGTTACAGGGCCACAAGCCAAAGCAACTAAGGAAATTTGGGTTAACACTTCTGAGGCTGAGGTGTCACCAGCACTGAGTCCGCTTTACGAACTTAGCAAACGAGCGCTAGGAGATATTGTTACGCTCAAGCGTTTGGATGGGAATTGTGTAATTCGCAAGTTAATTCTTGGCCCCTTTAAGAGTCAACTTAACCCTTATGGAGTAATGTCTGCACAGCAGGTTGCCCGTATCATCTTGTTTTTGGCAAGGCGAGATTTCCGAAATATTATTGTGACAATCAATCCTCTCACCTATTTGTTATTTCCCTTGAAAGAAACTAGCACTTGGCTATACTACCGAGTCTTTAGCCACACAGCCAAGAGTGAGTAATATCGCAATTAACTCAACTTAAGAAACTTCAACAAATAAATTATCTCGTTTGAAGTTGATGACTGTTGACCGCCAGTTGCTACAACTGGCGTTCATCAGTCAACACCTGATTCTATTGAGAGTACTCGAAGATATTAGGCAAGGATAGCAAGTCTCTTGTAATATAAATGTACTAATACAAGGACTTAAAGCAGGGAGAGTGATGCTATGTCAAAAACAGCAGGGTGGTTAGGAACCTCAAGGTTGATGTTACCTGATGGAGACAATTTGATTCACCATTACACCCAGTGTGAGTATACCTAAAACACTCATCAATCCTGCAGGCATAAACTTGCGCGTTTTAGCCAGTCTAAATACAAAGAATACTACTAAAACAGCAGTAATCAACACGGCAAAAATCAAACCCAGAGTTTGTCCTTGGAGTTGGAGATAAGCGGCAATAATTAGTAATAAACCGCTAATACCGCCACTGAGGAGCGAAACCTGACTTTTAGCTTGAATATAGCCAATGATGCCACCAGCGATCGCCAATATGCCATAAGCAAAAGCACCGATTATACTTAAATTCATTGTTAAAACCTATGTAGATTTTGATTTTGCTGCCAGGGTCAGCAGACAATTTACCATAGCTGTTGAGCTATATCACTCAGTTGATTAATAATCAAGCGATGCCAATGGTAAGTACTTCCTCCCATACAAAAGTTCAATATCTCCAACGCCAAGCAGCGTCACTTCTACTCTACCAGTCAGTTCTCCAAGACGAAGTCGGGGTAGCATTTCTTGACCTATTGCAAGCTATACGTTACATTGATGCCGATGCCCGCGGTTGTCTGCAAGCCTATGGCAGTTATTTCTATGCTTTGGCTGCAAGAAATCAAAACTGGGAAGATTATATAATTACTCAAATTCTCTTTTGTGAAAATCCCTTTACAAAACTTGCTCAACAACGGAAATTTGAGGACATACCCGCAGCTTTAGTAGCAGCAGTTCAGCACGATTTACAAATATTGCAAAGTCTCTATGAATGTAGCAGCGCTTCTTTGAGCGAGTGGGTACAAACTGTTGCTCACATGCCAATTTCACCAGTGGTATGGTATGACGAATCAGAAAAGCTAAAAAAACAGACAAAATTTGCTGCATATCTTCAGGAGTTAGATAACTGGGGTGATGCTGTAGAGAATTTAGCAGGTTATTATCGGCAATATGGTTCTGGTTTATTTGCCCAGTATCGTGCTTTCCGCTGGCAAGGTGGACAGTTTATCGGTATCCGATATCCCGATCCGATTAAGCTTAGCACGCTTGTTGGTTACGAGTCTCAACGAGATACTTTGCTTAAAAATACAGAGTTTTTATTATCTGGAGAGGCAGCACTGCATGTATTACTTTATGGTAGTCGCGGTTCGGGAAAATCTTCTTTGGTGAAATCTTTGTTACATGAATATAGCGATCGCCCTCTTTGTTTGTTGGAAGTTGCAAAATCTGACTTAAAAGATTTACCAGAAATTGTGGAACATTTACGGGGAGTGTCACAAAAATTTATTATTTTTATTGATGACCTTTCATTTGAAGAAGATGATGATGCATTTAAAGCACTTAAGGTAGTTTTAGAAGGTAATTTAACTGCAAGACCCCAAAATGTAGTTGTATATGCTACTTCTAATCGCCGTCACTTGATTCGGGAGTTTTTTGTGGATAGACCCGCGCCCAAGGATAACGATGAAATCCATGCTTGGGATACGATGCAGGAGAAGCTTTCGTTTAGCGATCGCTTTGGTTTAACCTTGACTTTTGAACCAGCCAATCAAAAAACCTACTTAAATATTGTCCGCCACCTAGCAGCACAAGCTGAAATTAATATTACCCAAGAAGATTTGGAATTTCAAGCATTACAGTGGGCAACTCGTCATAATGGTCGTTCTGGACGCACAGCACGGCAGTTTATCGACTTTTTAAAAGCAGATTTAATACTTCTTCATGCAGCAAATAATAGTACATCGAATACTGAAGATTAATATTAATTCATTGATAATGACACTTTTTTGTTTGCTACTTAACAATGTTATACACAAATAATTATAATTATAAAATTTTCTGAGAATCCAAATACTAAATTAAAATTTTATATATATATAAATTTTAATTTAAAATTCAAAATTAGTATGAAAACTGCTTATTCCAATCAATTAACTACGCTAACAACCAGCAATATGCAATCAGTAACGATCAGTAATCGATTTATTTTAGGCATAGTTGCCTTTAGTGTGAGTTTTGGACTTAGCCTTGTTCCTAACTGGGATTTTAATAAAGCCTTTCTCACGGGTGTAATTACTGCACTTATTATCTATGCAACAGCCTTATTCGTAGATAAGCGACGCAGAAATTACGAAATGTTTATTTTAGGTTCCCTCCGGAAGCGAATTAAAGAAATGGAGGGATTAAAAGCTCGTATTGTTAGAGAAATCAATCAAATTGAAGAACATCAAAATTTATTATATACAGAGTCCAAACAACTCCAGAATCAAGTAACTGAAAACCGTAGCCAAAGGGACAGTTTGCATCGAGAAGTAAGAACAATTGCTGGGCAAAAAAAGCAGTTAGAAACGGAAATTAGTAATCTGCAAATTGAACTGAATAACTTGGAAAAAAATCAAGTAGAATTGAACAGTACTTTTTCTAACCTGACAGCAGAAAAACGTCGTTTAGAGTCAAATTGTCATGTATCCCGTGCCGAAATTACCCAATTGCAAAGTCAAATTTCCGAACTTCAACAGCAAAAACAAGAAGTTGAAAGCAATTTGACTCTTTTAGGCAGACTCAAACCGCAATTAGAAGAAAAATTATACGAACTGCGAATTACAATTCAAGAACTAGAAATTAAAGTAAACAAAGAAAATGAACTACTTGTAGCGACAACAACTGAAAAAGAAAATACCCAAGCCCTCCTAAATTATTCACAAACTCAAATAGCAACACAAAAAGAAGAATTACAGCAATTACAAGCACAAGTTTCATTATTGCAAGAAGAACGAGACTTGTTGCAAAATCAAGTGTGGGATTTACTCCAACAAATAGAAACGCTCAATCCAGAACCTCTGCCTGGTAATTCAACAGAAGATGATAATGAACTGTTTCCTTTTACGGAAATAATTGAATCTTCAACAACAATAGACTCCCCAGAAGTCAATACGTTAGAACGTATCCCTGAAGAATGGACTAATTTTTTGGTAAATTTGCCAGAATATGAATTACAAGTATTAAAAGCTATAGTTGAACAAGATAATACCAAAGCTACTATAAAAAAAATTGCTGAAGCAAATATTACTATGCCAAACCTGTTAATTGATTCTATTAATGAACGAGCAAATGATACTATTGGTGAATTAATAATTGATTCAGATTTAGAAATTCCAGAAGTTTATCCAGAGTATAAAACCCATATCAAAAAAATGATTGAAATGTATGACGATATTATGACTATACATGAGCAGATATGAAAATTCGGGAGTCATGAGTCAAAATCCAAAATGATTATCTAATTAATAACCTATAGCACCCTCGATTCTTGAAAATTATTTAGCTTGATTATAAAAGTTTTGTTAATCTAACTTTTAACTCTTCAATTGACCGATTCTTAATTCTGAGGTTGTCAGATTATTAATCAGGTGATAATATACCTTACCTAGTTACTGCGTGCTTCTGCGTTTAAAATAAACTAAAGTGTAATACATGGCAAAACTCAAAATCTCGAAAAAAGTATCCACTGCTTTGATTAATTCCCTTGGTGCGGGGGTAGTACCAAGAGTGGGAGTTGAACATATAGCAGTAGGTAGAGAAAAAGAACTCAAAAGCCTATTACAAAATCTTGACGATATTGCAGAAGGTGTAGCAGCATTTCGGTTTATAATTGGTAATTATGGTTCAGGGAAAAGCTTTTTACTGCAACTAATTCGTAACCGAGCTATGGAGCAAGGTTTTGTGGTAGCTGATGCTGATTTATCCTCTGAACGCCGATTAGCAGGAAGTAACAATGAAGGTTTAGCAACCTATCGAGAATTAATCAGCCATCTAGCTACAAAAACTCGTCCTGATGGAGGTGCTTTAGTCTCGATTTTGGAAGGATGGATTAATAAAATTCAGCAAGAAGTGGTTAAAGAAACTGAAATGCGTCCTAATGACGATGGTTTTGATGACCGAGTTGAATCAAAAATTAGAGAAGTAGTTCAATATATTGAAGATTTAGTTCACGGTTTTGATTTTGGTAGTATTATTATCGCTTATTGGCGTGGCTACAGATTGGATGATGATAATTTAAAAAATGCTGCAATGCGCTGGTTGCGTGGAGAATTTACCACTAAAAGTGAGGCAAAAGCAGCTTTAGGAGTCCGCATCATTATTGATGATGGTAGTTGGTATGACTACATCAAATTGCTTGCTAAATTTGTCGCTGAAATTGGTTATAAAGGACTATTAATTTTAGTTGATGAAGCTGTAAATTTATATCAAATATCTACTACGGTTACGCGAGAAAAAAATTATAATCGACTTCTAACAATGTTTAACGATACCATGCAGTGCAAAGCAGAATATCTTGGTATTGTTATTGGTGGAACAACTAAATTTTTAGAAGACCCAAATAGAGGACTTTTTGCAGACCAAGCTTGGCGAAGACGGACGAAAGAAAGTCGTTTTGTCGCACAAGCTAATATTCAAGAACTTTTAGGACCAGTGATTCGGTTAAACCCGTTAAGTGAAGCAGAAATTTTGACACTTTTACAACGTTTAGCTGAAATTCATGCACTCAATTTCGGTTATCAACAGACTTTGACAAATCGTGAATTAAAAGAGTTTGTCCAAGAAATTATTAATCGCTTGGGTGCAGAAGCATTACTGACGCCAGGGGAAATTGTACGAGATTTTATGAGTGTTCTGAATATTCTTCACCAAAATTCAGAAATTACGTTTGGTGAATTAATTCATGGCTCTAAATTTAAACCTACTGCTGTGGGTAAAGATGCAGATGTGGATGAAGATAATGCAGCTGAATTTACTTTGTGATTAGAAATGTGGATTAAACAAACGTGAGTTCGACGGATAAGAAAGCCCAAAAAGTTTGCTAGGTAATAATTTGAG
>JAQYWR010000076.1 GCA_029379225.1 Nostoc sp. S4
GTCAGTTGAATTTCTGACTATTTTTTCTTTCCCTAAAGTAACAAAAGAGGGATTATACTAGTTCTCCAAAAAACAGCTACAGAAGATGACGCCAGGACGCGGAGATTGATTTGTTACGAGATTTTAGAGAATTGGTAGAAGTTGGACTTCTGACAGATTAAAAAATTTACTTTTTAGACTTGAAGATGTATCTGTAAAATTTTTTGAATTATTTGTTGTACAGCCTGTTTACTCAAGCTACCATCTACCTGCACAATTCGTGAGGGGTGAGATGCTGCTAATTGTGCGTATCCTAGTTGAACGCGGCGATGAAAAGCAATTGTCTCTTGTTCAATGCGGTCTAGTCCTACTTCACTTCCTCGTTTGCGGGATAGTCCCACCTCGACATCGACATCCAGCCAAATAGTTAGGTCACTTTCTAAGCCACCAGTGGCAATATAGTTGAGTTGATTGATTAAGTCGATATTCAAACCTCGACCATATCCTTGGTAGGCAATGGTAGAGTCAGTGTAGCGATCGCATAAAATATATTTTCCGGCTGCCAGATTTGGTTTGAGTTCTTGTTCGACGTGTTGCGCTCTATCAGCAGCATATAATAAAAGTTCTGTGACTTCGGCAACTGGTTTATTCTCTGCCTTGGATAGTAGCAAGCGCCGAAGATCTAAGCCTAAGTGGGTTCCCCCTGGTTCGCGAGTTACCAGTACAGAAATACCTAGACTTTCCAACCACTCTTGACAAAGCTGTATTTGGCTGGTTTTACCGCAGCCTTCCACCCCTTCAAATACAATTAATTTGCCACCCATGCTTTTTGCTGCAATCATAGCACCGACTGTAAAATCCTAACCTGCAATTGCGATCGCTGAGTCAACGAAGAGGCACAGGTCTAGGGTAGGACTTACGCAGCAATACGAAAAATCAAGGGTTTGGACAAAGGGTATAGAAGTGTAAGGGATTAAAACTTGATTTACAACTTCAAAACTTGATTTAACGTGAGTCTCCAACGAAGGCGCACCTGCGGGAAGGGCGAAAAAAAACAAGTCAAATCCTCTTTCCTTCTGCTTTCAGCAAGAACTGCCTTATTTCTTAGGAGTTCGACGAACTAAAAAATTGCAGATAGAAATTTTCACTTATCTTGGTTTGGAGATTTAGACCATTCGGAATTTTTTATTGAAATACTTGTCCTGAAAAGGCTTCAACTAGTAGCGTGGCGGCTGGTGGCTATGCTACGAGGTTACTGCTGATACATTACTTGGAAGTTATTAGGTGAGGTGATTGATCCTTAACTGTTCACGTATCATCACAATTTGACTTCCATTGTGTCGTCTTCCGTCTTGCAAAATCCATTCCGCACTCAAACCTAGCTCGATGATGGCAGAAAAAACAATGCCGACATCAACCTGTTTCTGATGCAGGGCTTGAATTTGCTGGGGCTTTTCGTCCCACACCATCAGAAAATTGTTGCAACATTTTAGCTTGACATTGGGCTAAGAGTCTGTGTTGAAAAGATTGCTAATAGTGTGTGTTGAAAAGATTTTATCAGATGGGAATTCTAGTTAATGAGCATAAATTCCTGTATCCCGCTCCATATTATCAATCATGTCCCATCCTGGTCATGCTCCTTTGAGCGAATTTTCTTACCCTCGCTTGACTAGAACCCTCAGTGCTATTGAAAGTTCGGGCTTCGGTTTAACAGCTCATATTTCTTGGACGGCATTGGTTCCAGCAATTCATGCTGCCCTTGGTTCGCAAGCTATTTTCGTCTGGATACCAGCGGTAATTTTGGGAATGTTGCTCAATTATCAAGTAAAACACTTGGGTATGCATTTTATCAATGTGGCTGGAGGAACACCGAACTATACTAGTAAGTTGCTGCATAACTATCCTGGACTAGCTTGTTATGCAGCCATTGGATACCTACTAAACTGGGTTTCCTATCTCTCGGTTAATACCATCGTACTCAGAGATTTAGTTGAAGTGAATTTGGCAGGGCTAGGTATTGCCTGTCCAGAAATATTTATAGATATTGGCTTTACACTGTTGCCGTTTATAGTAGCGTTTAGTGGTACTCGCGCTCTAAGTATTTTACATTTGTTTTTTATCATCCCAGCCTTTGGACTGCTGATCGCTTTTTGTATGCAAGGTCTTGGCTGGTTAGCGTTTTCTAGTGTTACTCCTGGGTTTTTTCCTAGCAATTGGTCATCTTTAAGTTTTGTAGATTGGGCAAAGTGGTTTTTTTTCGTCACCTATGCAACCTATAGTTGTGAAACGGCTTCTTCCTTTGTCGCCGATAGTTGCAACCCCACCAAAACACTGCGTTTTTTAGACATCGCTGCTTGGATGATGCCACCTATTTTTTTGGGGGGATCTTGGGTAATTATGCGCTTAGCAACAGATCCAAACCTCAAAGACAATGCTTTTTTGAACCTTGTGGCAGCTTCCCATCCCTTTTGGGGAAAATCTGCGGCTGTGAGTATTACTTTTTTGTTAGTAGCTGCTTGCCTACTAGGTTCGTCAACAGTCGTTTCTAATTGCCCACGAATTTTATATCAACTTGCCTTAGACAACCACATCTCACCAGTATTTTCGGTTGTATCACCTCGGGGTGTGTTTTTTCCAGCGCTGACTTTGACACTGGTGCTTTGCTCGATCTATTTGTTTTGGGGAGATGTGGCGCGAATCGTAGCGGTTGGTAATGTTGGTTGGTTTGTTTCCTTTATGTTATTCCATTTAGGGCTTTGGTTGCGGCGCGATCGAAGAGAAGTTTTGTTCCCCCACATATCTTTAGGAATTTTCTTGTTAGAAGTTGTGGTGCTATTGGTGGGTGGATTTGCTTGGGGTTGGCTGAATTTACTGGTTGGGCTATTATTTCCTCTTGGTGTTATCGCAATTGATGCGATAATCCGCCGCGTTCCTTTCCCTCCATTTCACCTGAGTTGGTGGATACGGCGATATCGCACGCGTCCTGTAGTAATCATTAAAGACTCAGTAATTCTTCAGGTAACAATTCTGATTTTTCTATTGTGTAGTGCAGTGGGAATTGGCTGGTTATTTGGCGTGAAACTTCACAAAGCCACAAGTGGCGGAGGTGAGAATATATTCGTAGTATTGCTGATGAGTGTGGCATTTGTGGGAGTAGCGATCGCCTGTTGGACAAGTTTACCTCAGGTGGTGGCGATCGCAGAAGCACGAGAAGCAGCCGAACACCTGTTTACTGTTGCTCAAGATGGTATTTTAGTCGTGGACGAGCGAGGCATTATCCGTCAGGCTAACCCCGCAACTGAATTTTTCTTTAATGTTTACCCATCCCAATTACTAGGAAATCAGCTCAGTAAATGGTTTGTTGAATTAACTTCTTATCCAGACGAGTGGACAAAGCGTAGCGAACAAACCCTACTCTGTAAAGAGAAAAACAGAACTTTGGAAGTTTCGATTTCAGATCGACCCCATCAAGATTTTCGGGAATATGTTGTTATTCTTCACGATATTACCCAACGCAAACAAGCAGAGGAGATATTGCGAGACTCAGAAGCACAATTGCGCCAAGAGGCAAAACAGCTAGCATCTCAACTCGTACAAAGTGAAAAAATGTCTAGTTTAGGGCAGTTGGTTGCAGGTGTAGCGCACGAAATCAACAACCCAGTCAATTTTATCTACGGCAATATCTCTTTTGCTAGTCAATATATCGAAGATTTACTCAAATTACTGCAATTATACCAGCAATATTATCCTCATCCAGTCGCAGAAATTAAAAATAAAATAGAAGCGATCGACTTAGATTTTCTAATTACAGACCTGCCCAATTTGCTAGCTTCTATGGAAGTTGGTGCCGAAAGAATTACAGAAATTGTTTTATCTTTGCGAAACTTTTCTCGCTTAGATGAAGCAGAAATGAAAGCTGTAAATATCCATGAAGGTATAGATAGTACGCTCCTGATTTTAGAAAATCGCCTGAAGGCTAGACCTAACTCTCCAGCAATTCAGGTAATTAAACAATACGGTGACCTGCCATTAGTAGAATGCTACCCTGGACAATTAAATCAGGTTTTTATGAATATTTTAGTAAATGCGATCGATGCTTTGGAAGAGTCATTATTCATTAGTCATCCATCATTTGGAACTGACAAAAGACTAATGAATAATAACAGAGGACAAATCCGTATTCATACAAAACTTACTAAGGATAAACAGGTAATGATTTGCATCAGCGATAATGGTCTAGGGATTCCAGAAGATATACAAAAACGCTTATTTGAACCCTTCTTTACTACTAAACCAGTTGGAAAAGGTACAGGATTAGGTTTATCTATTAGTTACCAGATTATCAACCAAAAACATCAAGGTGAATTACAATGTATTTCTGATATCGGTCAGGGTACAGAATTCGTAATTATAATTCCCTTAATCCAACGAGCCACCTAATATTTAAAATTAGATAAAATAAGTAAAGTGAATTAGGGTAATTATTGACTTTTAATAAAATGGCGATCGCCTCAATCCCCCAGCAGAAATAGTCACTATAAAATGGAATGCACAACAGCAGAAATGGCAATGGACAGTTGATAGCAAAATTTATAATTTAGGAGTCAGAATTCAGAAGTAAAACAGACTTGATATCTGGCTTTTAAACAAATATTTTGATAATTAAAGAAATTAAAATATGCTGTAATATTATTTCATAAATGGCTAATACCTAATTCAAAAAACTATACTTTTGCTCCCCACTTTGGCTTCAGTAAAATTGGTAAAATACACAAAAAACTAATACATGGTAGCGGCAAATGCTCCAGCGGCTTTGGCGGTGGCTCAAGAGGTTTTTTCAGCGTTTATTTGCCAATCAGCAAACTCGTCCTTTGAGGGAACAAAGGAGGGTAGAACCAGCGCAACGGCTAACAGATGCGGAGTATGAATCGTTATTTTTCGAGTTGTTAGCAGAGGTTGACCGAGGCTCGACTCAAGGAGAGGTAAAGGCTTTTTTGGATGGAAAGCGCATCAATAAAGCTCATTTGGTGGAGTGGTTGCGGGGTTTTGGCGAAAGATTGGTAGGTTCACCGAATGATGAGTTGGCAAGGCGGATGGTGCGGCTGGGTGAGTTGAGTATTGGGGAAGTTAGTGATGTTGCTTATGATATTGGCAGGCGGTTGGGAGGAGGAAGGAACCGCCAAGGCGCAGAGGACGCAGAGGGAGAAGAAACAAGTAATCAATTCAATGATGCTAGTGAATTGACGAGTGACGAAGCAGAGGCTTGGTTTAATCAAGGTGTGACGCTAGCTAATTTAGGATTACATGAACAGGCGATCGCATTTTTTGACGATGCTATTAAAATCAAACCTGATTTCTACGATGCTTGGCGGAATCGTGGCATGGCATTGGTTCAGTTAGGGCGATATGAAGAAGCAAACGCAGCTTTTGATCGAGCTTTAAAATCTCAAATAAAACCCGACGACTACGAAGCTTGGTTCAACCGGGGTGTAGCGCTGAATGATTTGGGACGATTTGAAGAAGCGATCGCATCTTTTGACAACGCCCTCAAATTCAAACGTGACAAACACGATGCTTGGTACTTCCAGGGTAATGCGCTGGCTAATTTAGGGGAATTTCAACAAGCGATCGCATCTTACGATAGTGCCCTCAAAATCAAACCTGACAAGGACTCAGCTTGGTACAACCGGGGTGTGGCGCTGGGTAAATTGGGGCGAATTGAAGAAGCGATCGCATCTTTCGACAAAGCCATAGAATTCAAAGGTGACTACCACCAAGCTTGGAACGACCAGGGTCTGGTGCTGGTTAATTTATGGCGAATTGAAGAAGCGATCGCATCTTACGACAAAGCCATAGAATTCAAACCTGACTACGACTCAGCTTGGTACAACCGGGGTCTGGCGCTGGGTAATTTGGGGCAATTTGAAGAAGCGATCGCATCTTATGACAAAGCCATAGAATTCAAACCTGACTACGACTCAGCTTGGAACAATCGGGGCAGTGTGCTGGTTAATTTAGGGCGATTTGAAGAGGCGATCGCATCTTACGATCAAGCCATAGAATTCAAAGGTGACTTCCACGAAGCTTGGTACAACCGGGGTGGTGCGCTGGGTAAATTGGGGCGATTTGAAGAGGCGATCGCATCTTTCGACAAAGCCATAGAATTCAAACCTGACTACGACTCAGCTTGGATTGGTCGGGGAATTGCAGCAGGAAATGTAACTGGAGAGAGGACAAATTTATTCACATCTACTTTACCTGGTGCAGCAACATATCCTAACCTCGCTTTAAAATTTAACAATACTAATTTAAACAAGCCTGGCTATGATGGTGAATTCGCAAGCTACGAGGAAGGATTAAAGCATTGTCAGCAAGACACGCACCCAGAAGGTTGGGGAAAATTACATCAAGCGATAGGTAATGCTCATTACTTCCGAGGACGAGGAAATTCTAACGCCCGTTATTTTTGGGACAAAGCTGTTAATAGTTACAAAACGGCACTGCAAACTCTCACAGCAACAGATTTTCCTGAGTTGCATTTAGAGGTTTTGCAAGACTTAATTCGCGTGCTGTTAGATTTGGGCGAAACAGCCGAAGCCAGAGAACTCCAGCGACAGGGTACAGATTTATTGCGACGCTTATTAGATGAACCAAATCGCTCTGATAGAAGTAAAAAACAACTAGCTCTAAAGTTTGCATGGCTTCAACAGTTAACTGTTGATTTAGCTGTGCAGTCTGAAGATTTGCTGCAAGCCATTGAATTAGCAGAAGAAGGAAAAAATACCTGTTTGCGTTGGATTTTAGATAAATGGAATGATGAAAATTCTTCTGTCAGTTATTCAGAAATACAACAACTACTTAATCCCTCAACTGCCATTATTTACTGGCATCTCAGTTCTTACGCCCTACATACCTTCATCCTGAAACACAACACCCCATCACCAATTATTTTAGGAGAAACCGAGTTTGTTACTCACGCGCAACGCCTACAAGATTTTGAAGCCTGGGTGAAAAATTGGAATCAACAATACACCGATTATCGATACAAACCAAAAGACGAAGAAAGCCAAAAACACCAACTGTGGCGCAACAATTTGCCAGAAATGCTTTGCAACTTGAGTAATATCCTTGATATCAACGCTATTATCTCAGAAATACCAGAAATTACTCAGTTAATACTCATTCCCCACCGCGATTTGCACCGCTTTCCTCTCCATGCATTGTTTCCACCTAAATTCACCATAACCTATCTACCCAGTGCCAAAATTGGCTTAATTCACCGAACTTCCTTAAAAAAGCAGGATTATCATCTGCAAAAGCTACTCAGTATCGAACATCCCAACAGCAAAGATAAAGACAAAAAGTATCACGAACTGCCGTTTGCCCAAATTGAATCGGAAGCAATAAGCCAACTGTTCCCTAACCCCACCCGCAAGCGTTCTGAGGAAGTCACACAAAAAAAACTAATAAATGCTTTGTCCCAAAACCATAGTATTTTTCACTTTACAGGGCATGGTGAATATAACTTCCAAAATCCTGGATTATCTCACTTGGAGTTAACAGGTGAAGACAAGCTAACTCTCGTGGATATCGACAATTTAAATTTGCAAAGCTACCAACTTGTGACTCTAGCAGCCTGCGAAACCGCAATTACAGGTAATCCCACCATTACCACAGAATATGTCGGGCTTGCTAGTGGCTTTATGCGTTGTGGTGTGGCTTATGTTGTCAGCACCCTATGGATTGTAGAATCAGCCGCTAGTGCTTTGGTGATGATGCAGTTTTATCAATTGCTGCAACAAGGAAAATCAGAGACGGTGGCTTTGGCTGAGGCTACTCAATGGCTGCGAAATGTCACAAATACAGAACTTGCACAATGGTATGCAGTCAAAATTGCCAAATTACCAATAAATGACGGTATTATTCGTCCTTTTTTGCAAGATCAGTTAGATATTATTAATCACAAGCAAGCAACAGATCAACCTTATAGTCATCATTACCACTGGGCAGCTTTTACAATTACTGGAGCTTTTCCACTATGCAACCTTTAGAAACCTTAACTTTGAAAGCTTTTGTCTCTGCATTGTCTTATCTGGATGCACCATTACCAAATGATGTGCAAAAACAAGTTAATCAAGTCAAAATTCCCGATGACATTGGTGAACTAGATGCGATCGCCCGCAATTATGCACCATTAGCTCCACATTATCAAACTGTTCGCCAAAATTTTGCACAAAAAGCCCAAATCCGCAGCAAAGGCCCTTTACCCGCTAAAATTGATCGGGCTGCCGAACAGCAAAGCACAGAAATCAATAATATTCTTGTTATCATTGACGAACAAATCGATGAGGAACAACTTACGAAAATCGCTACACAAACTCTGCAATCTCCCGATCCTGTCAGTCAGTTAAAAATATTAATTCGTTCCTTACGAAAGTCTAGACCATGAATCAAGAGTATCATCTCATTTACCCTACTGTTGATTTATTTGTCTATGACCCGCAACAAGGTTTAGGACAAACAGATGAGCAAATTAATCAAAATCGTCATTACTTTTGGCGGAAAATTCATCCAAATTTAAATCAAGATTACCTGCAAGTCAAAGATGACAATTTACTTAAACAACTCGCCACATTAGAAAACACTGAAGCAGATTACGTTGAGTTATTTGTACCAGAAAAAGTAGAAAACTTTCAACCAGACTTAGAAGGTTATTACCACGCCCTACAACTAGGTGATACCTACGCCCTGCAAGTTGATTGCTCTTTGACTAATGATAATATTAGCAAACCTCTGAGCCGTTTCCAGGATATCGCCAAAAATATAGAATCTCGTATCCATCACCAAAAAGGAAAAATTGGTCAAACTTGGTTTGTCTGGGGACAGTTGGAAAAGATTTATAACACCAAAGAAATTGAAGCGATCGCCAAACAATGCTATTTGCAAATCAATCCTGGTTATCAAGGCGAAATACATTTACAACCTCAAGGCAATTTTTTAGGCGCAACAGCATTTGAAATTTGGGAACAGCCTAGTCATTGGACAGACGAACAAAGTTTGAAAAACAGTTTACATCTGTTAATATGCCTATTTCCACCACAGCGATCGCTAGATGACATTACAAAAAATATTGCTGATGTATACTTTGATTTAATTCGTCTATTTTGCTATCGACATAAAATATTATGGGCTTACCACCAAAGCCGCAAATTAAAAGCTAAACTGAAGACAGACTTTAACAAAGTACAGAATACAGTAAAAAAAATTAGCGAATTAGGGCAAAAATTGAATCAAGGAAAACCTAATCTGGAAGAATTACAAAAAATTCTAACTGACACCTTAACAATTTTATCGCACTATGCAATTGATTTAAGCTATCTGGATGAGCAAGGGCATACAATCAAAGTTAATCTGAATAATTACCAAAAGCGACTAAAAAAAATTGCTCAAGAAAATACCCACAGCCAACTACAATTTCTCGAACAATTCAGTGAATTTAGTGGGGAAAAATATCTCCAGCAAATCGATACAGATTACACGAACCTCAGTCCAGGCTTGACCCTGCTACAAAATTTAATTAGTACAATTCAAGGTACAATTGATATACACCAAGCAAAAAGCGATCGCAATTTAGAAAACTTCATAGGTAGCGCAGGTATCGGACTGGGAACCAGCCAAATCGCATCTTCAATATTGGTTGCTCAATTTACACCTGATAGAAACACACCATTTTTCCTGACAACAGCCTTTGGTTGGAGTGTTATTGCTGGACTGCTGACCAGTGTAGTAACTTGGATGTTGTTTAAAAAAATTCGCCGCTAACAATTCTTCCTTAATGTCCACCCAACCCACAATCGAAAGCATATACACAGACGGTGCTTGCACTGGTAACCCTGGCCCTGGTGGTTGGGGTGTTGTCGTCTACTTCAGTGATGGCTCAATTCACGAAATGGGCGACGCATCCCCCCACACCACCAATAATAAAATGGAAATGCAAGCGGCGATCGCCGCCCTCGAATTTCTGCAAACATCTCAACAACCCCAACCGATCGCCCTCTATACTGATAGCGAATACCTAATCAACTGCGTTACCAAGTGGGTGAAAGGCTGGAAAAACAAAGGCTGGAAAAAGTCAGATGGTAAACCCGTCCAAAACCAAGACCTTTTAGAAACCTTAGATGAACTTAATAGCGAACAAGTAAAATGGCAATATGTTAAAGGACATTCTGGTAACATAGGGAACGAACGTTGTGACGCGATCGCTCGCACCTATGCTAGTGGCAAAACCCCCTCTCTACAACAATTATCTTCTACTAATTTTTATAAAACTTTACCTACCACAAGTGAAACAAATGTAGCAAAAGTAGCTGATTCTGACGAAAGCTCTAGAATAATTAACCAAAATACACACCAAGTCACTACTTCTGCACCAGAAATAACTGTTATGGAACCATCAACTGGGCTAGCTGCAACCGCAACCGATGAAAAACCCTTAGAAATGAGGGTTTTGCAACTCCGCAATTTGGTCGAAACTCTGCGTATAGCTGATGAAATTTCTGAAAAAGGCTACTTAATTACTAGTTCCGAGTTAGCAGATTTAATGGATGTCCACGCCAGTGCTGTCACTAGTAGAGGGGATCAGTGGCGCTGGCGAAATTGGATAGTGTCACGAGTACGCCGTGAAGGAAATCAAATTCTTTGGGAACTAGAACGCGGGGATCGAGTGGGAGGGGAAGAGGAGTGAGGGAGATGAGGAGATACTGGAGTGTGGGGAGTGTGGGGAGAGGGGGGCAAGATTTCTTCCCCATCCTCCCACACCTCCTTTTCCTCCCACACCCCCCACACCTCCCACACTCCCTGCTTGCCCCATGCCTACCCATCACTATATTTTCTTCCCCGCCATTCGCGTGGGGTGCGGAATGCAGATAAGAAGATTCGTAACACAGCTATGGGATCGGCTAAAGGGGAAAGCCAGAATAACCAACTCCCTTTGGCATTTTGGCGATCGTAGGAAGGTGCGATCGCTATCAGCATACCAAAGCGAATCACCAACAGGAATAAATTTAGACCGAGCAAGAAGAGTGGGGGAGCAGGTAGAGAGGCGATGCCAGTCGCTACAACGGGGGGAAAATACGCAACGCGCTGGCTCATTAATCCCATCTGTTGTGAGGGAGAAATCAACAAATAAGTCAGAATTATTAACAGTGGTAAACCCTGGACTGCAAAAAGTAGCCATAAATCTCCCCACAGTTGAGAACGAGAAGTTGCATCTTTGAGGTCGAGACTCCGACCCCATTCCTTCCACGTTTCCATCGCCCCTTCATACATCCGTACTTTCAATACTTTTGCGCCATCTAAAAAGCCCACTTTATAACCTTGAACAGCTATATTCCGTGCCAAGGTGACATCATCACAAAAAGAACCGCTCGCACTGCTGTAGCCACCTACAGCCGCTAAAACTGAGCGACGACACAAAAAACATTGTCCATTTGCCATTACCCGTTCTGGCTGCTGTGTATCGATCCCGGCTGGGTCAAATCGGTAAAGCAGAGTCATCAACAAAGCCGGTTGTAGCCAGCATTCTCCTGGATATTTGAGGATGAACTGAGGTGAAAGGGAAATCAGGTCATAATCTTGTGCTTGCGCTGTCTTCACCAAACCAGCAACTAAACCAGAATGCGGTTGGATATCAGCATCCAGCCCTAGAAACCACTCACTAGCTTCTGAGCTATATAAAAAACCGTTATGCAACGCCCAAGGACGCCCTACCCAACCAGAGGGTAACGGATCGTCTGTCATCAATCGAAAGCGTGGGTCTTTTTGCTGTATTGCTTTTACCAAATCGGGAGTACCATCACTGGAATTACTGTCTACAACAATAATTTCCTGAACTTCGTAACTTTGGTGACTTAAACCAGCTAACAGAGGGCTAATACGAAGCGCCTCGTTTAGCGTGGGAACGACAACGCTAACCCTACCCAGCAGTTCCGGGGTCGGCTGTTGCGGTTCTATGGGTGGATAGCGTCTTGGCCCCTTTAGCAGACGCGACAGCAGAATCGCCGTTGCTGGAACTTGAATAAGTAGCAATAAAAGGGAGATGGCACTTTCTACTATCAAGGGGTTATCGTTGGTCATTTGTCATTTGTCAATTGTTCAGTTGTCATTTGTAATTGGCGATTAGGGACTGGGAGGAGTGTGGGAGGGTGATGAAATTCTTTCCTTATCTCCTCGCTTCTACTCTCCACTCCCAAATCTATCTGCTTACTTCAAAACAACTTTTACGCTTGGGACTGACACTTCCTGAACTGCTGGTTCAATAGCAACTTCAGAGGGTGTGGTCGAACTCCTAAACCATAGCGCCACAGCCGGAACGACACCAAGCACTAAGCCAAGTAACACAGGGATAGAAAACCCAGCCGCCAAGCTCAGTCCAGCCCCGAAGCCAAAGTTAGTTAAATAAACTATTAAGGGAAGATTAAGTTGCGATCGCTCTAATTTAATTGAGGTTTTTCTCCAAAATAATCCTGCCACACTCATAAACACTGCACTAGTACCAAACCATCCTGCATAGTTCTGGTAAGGTGTTCCGAAGAAAGCTCCTGGTTGCTCCCAATACCAGAAGGGTAAGGAAGATTGACTCATTCCTGGCTCAAGGGCAAAGTCCCAGCAAGTAAACAGTAAAGCACCAACGGCTATAGCAGCAATATGGCGTCCAAAACTCGGTTTTTGGACCACATTCAAACCAGATCTCGCAATTAAATAAGACGACAGCCCAACATAAAACCAAGATAAAGGAATTGTAAAAGGAACTAACCCCCCAATCTTATAACCTAAGCCACTCAAGTAGCTGTAATCACCAAATGGAAAACCTGTGCTGGTTCCCAACAATTCACTTCCCAAAGAGATAAACACAGCCGGAAGCATGAATGTCAGCCAAGTTCCTAATCCCAACATCCGGTAGGCATAAATAGAAACGGCTACTGTTCCCAAGATGATATCAACTACACCGCCACCAGCCATACTTAACTCTATGGCAGATTCTCCAACCTGGGATAAGTTTAAAATTATTTCGGCATGAGGTAAGACTAATAGCATCCCTGCCAGTCCAAAAGCTTTTGACAAGATATGAGCAATGAGGCATACACGCTCAGCAATAACAAGTTGTCTCATGATAATTCCTTAATCAGATGTGACACGAGGCTACTCGGCTGCTAATAGTTTACAAATCTTTATCAACATATTTAACTACTTTGTGCTGTAATTCTGTACAAACTTGGTTGCCTTGCTTGGCAAAAGCATGACAGGCTATAAGTAAAATCGAGTAGTGACTCGACTGAGTGATGAAATAATGCTTTAGCCCTGTACTGGCAATATCAACCTGTGTCAATTTTGAAAACAGTTCCTTGGGTGTCCCTAGCGCTAGTGCTGTTTAGCTACAGTACTTTAGGCTGGGTAATATCTGAAACACATCCTCCTATGTATGTATGGTTGGCGATTGTAGTTGCTATCTTGCTTTTAATTCTAACTTTGACAACTCCTTGGCCAAAACTGACATCCTACTACAATATTCTGTTTGAATCAAATATTAAATCTTTTGGGATTGCCGTTTTAGCAGCTTTCTTGTTCTTTGTTATGCTTGCCTGGTTTAGGGTCTTTCTTGATACCTTACTCATTTTTTCGGCAACTATATTAGTTAGGGTAGATTTTCAAGTTGCAGGTCTGAAGAAAAACCAAGCTTTTTGGAGTGCATCTATTTTTTCATTAACAGGCTTGGTCTTGGGTGCCCTGATTTACAAGTTAGTAAATTCTAAAATTTTGCTCAAGTAATAAAATAAAGTCTATCACCAGTAATTTGTCAATATTCATAATTTAAAAGACAGAATATTTTGATACCAAAGCTAACTCTAAAATAAGATTTTCAACTTCTAAAAAATTTGGGAATTTTATTGTTCAAAATTCAACATTTTCAAACAGCAACAAAGACAGAAAAAAATCGATAAGAAAAATTGACACCCAACTAGTAACAACTGCTTTGGTTGCTGATTCTCCTACTTCCTTTGCTCCTCCCTTGGTAGTTAATCCCCAACTACAGCCAATCACAGCAACTAGCACTCCAAAAATAAATCCTTTGAGTAAAATAATCAACAAATCTGAGGGTTCTAAAAAATTTCTAACTGATTCTAAAAATATTTCTGGGATAATTTGGAAAAACTGCGATGCAGCAAAAACTCCCCCTAAAATTCCCATAACTAAAGCAAAAACTGTCATTACAGGCAGCATTAAACAACAAGCAATTACTCTAGGAAGTACTAGATAATCAATTGGGTCGGTTTTGAGCATATAAAGTGCATCAATTTGCTCTGTGACTTGCATTGCACCTATTTCTGCTGCAAAAGCAGAACCTACTTGTCCAGCCATAATACTAGCGGTCAAAATGGGAGCCAATTCTCTGCAAAAAGCTAATGCAAAAGCACCTCCCACAGCATCGATAGCACCAAATCGGATTAATTCTCTCGCTGTTTGAACAGTAAAAATCATTCCTGCAAAACCGCCTACAAGCAGAACTGGAGAGATAGAAGCTGGCCCAGCAGTCACCAGATGTTGCAAAATCTTGCGGTAGTAAGTTTTTCCCTGAAGTAAATGCAGCCACACTTGACCAAAGAGTAGTAGTGCAGCAAAACAGCGTAAAATCGAAGCTTGTTCAAAATTTGTTTTTGGTTGCAATTCAAAAGCTTTGAAATTTAATAATATTTCCCATAATGTAATGTTAACTATCGCTTATGAACACGATAAAATATGTATTTTTTTTGTTGCTATTAATACTATCTTTTTCAGTAACATTTCCGGCTTTTGCTTCTGTCTGCCGCAACTATAATCACCACCAAATTTGTATTCTCAGTATTAACCGAAGTGCTAAAAATTATTGGGAATATAAGGCAGCCGTTAGTGTAGATGGAGTAAAAACACCCATTGAGGTCTACAATTGTCGTCAACGAGTTAAGGTTCAGCAGAATGGAAGTATTTTGCCTTTTGAGCAAAAAAGCCCTGGTGAAATGATATGCAAGTTTTTTAATTCTTCTGGGCACTAAATACGCGCCAGATAATCAAGACTGTGAAACCTAGATAGGCTATTACACTTAACCATTCCTGCCAGCTACCGAATGTATTGTTCATTAGCAAAAGCCGAAAATAAATATCTTTAAATCCTACACGTATAGTCAACAAGTGGTAAAGAGTAGGAAATGGGGAGTGTGGGAAGTGCAGGGAAATTATAAAAAACCTTCCTATCCTTGCTGCGTCTTCTTCAAACTGCTAGTTGCTTGCTGTATTTTGCTCATTAACTTGGAGATCAAAATCACTCGAAAAATTTTTTGCTAATTTTCCGGAATCAATAATACTAGGGCGGTATTACATATCAGAGCATCGATAATTATACTGAACTTTTTATAGCTAACCTTGGGGGAATATAGCCCCATTATTTCAAAAGCCCGGTGATAAAAACCGGGCTTTTGATATTTAAACTTACTATTACTGCTGCGGGGAATTCATAATTCTTATACCGCAAGCGTTTCATTGATTAGGAATGGGTGGTTTGTTTATGTAGTGCTGTACTACTTTGCTTCAATTGGTGTGAGAGCTACACCTTTGTAGTAATGCCCCAAAATTTGTAGGTGGTTTACTCCTTGACGAGCCAAATTGTACGCCCCCCATTGACTTAAGCCTAAAGCATGACCAAAGCCAAGTCCTTGGAGGACAAAACTACCATCTGCTCCCTTAGAGACGCTAAAACGGGTACTTTTTAGTTTGAGTCCTGTGCGTACTTCCTCGCCCTGTAACACTTTTGTGCCTTTGTTGCCAACAATTTTTAAGACTTTGACACTACCAAAAGGCGAAAGTGTTTCTGGAATTATTGCCGTCACAGTACCTACCTCAGGAAATTTAGCGCTAATTTCACTGGGCGAGAAGGTTTTCACCCAGTTACACTCGCTGATATTTTGGTCGTAGTCTTGAACAGCACGTAGGTAAGGCTCATTACTTCCCCAAACATCTTCGACGTTTTCGGTATGTCCGCCAGAACAAGCGTGGAAAACTGAGAGAATAATCCTGTTTTTATAAGTGAGTACTTGGTTTGCTGTTTCATCAACTGCTTTGTAAGTAGCTGGAGATTCACTAATCACACCTTTATAAATTTGCCAGCGATCGGGCGTGTTACCTAAATCGTAAACGGGATTATTTCGTTGTTTTTCTCGTTCGTAAAAGGCATAGGTGCGGGCTGCGATCGCCTGGGCTTTTAATGCTTCTTGAGGCCAGCTAGCATCCATCTCGCCACCGAGAACGCTGTAGAGATACTCTTGGTCATCAATCCAGTTAACAGCGGTTAAACCTTTTTCTGTAGGGACAACCAGAGTTCTACCCCGATACCAGCGATCGCCAATATAAACAAATCCTTTACCTGTTGGTTCAATCCAAAATAAACCAGACTGCCACTTATCTAAAGCCACTCCTCCAGGAACCGCTTGAGCATAAAATGCACTCATTGCCGGCAACTGTCCCAAAGTCCGGCCAGTACTATCCTTAACGATCCCAGTTGTGGAACTCCCCACTTTTACCTGATTAACCCCTCTCTCAATTGCTACGCGCAGAATTACAGACGCTTGAGCTGGGGCAACCAAAGCTATCCACAAGAGGACACTTACCCACCAATGCCGTACTTTAATCTGGGAAAATAAAGAGTCTAAGTAAAGTTGGAATTTCATGTTGGTCATCTAAACATCACATTAGTATCTGTTTGACGCTCTGGATTACGGCGTCTACTACTTAAGATGAGACACTTCTCCAACGTAGGAGGTTGCCACCTCCTACTAATTATGCATTTTGCTTTAGTTATAAGGGTAGAAATTCGGAATAGGGTATTACAGGGAGGAAAAGGAGGTATGGGAGGAAAAGGAGGATGGGGAAGAAATCTTGCCCCCCTCTCTCCCCTCTCTCCCCACACTCCCCCATCCCTTCATCTCCCCACACTCCCCCATCTCCTCATCTCCCCCATGCCCCAGTTCCTTGTAAAAAACTGTTTACGGTGCTGCTGGAAACTGCTACAGCTAGACCGTTCGCAATCATCGTGTTAATGCCTACAACTCGACCGAGGCAGTCTGCAAGCGGCCCTCCAGAATTTCCAGGATACAGTTGCAAATCTGCTACAACCATATTTGGATTATTTGCGTAAATAATTCCAGTTGTCACAGCACCACTGTCACCAAAGGGATTACCTACTGCCAAAACTAATTCACCCACTCGTAGCGCCTCAGAGTTACCAATAGTTGCAGCAGTTAAATCTGTGGCGACAATTCTTAGGGCTGCTAAATCTTGCTGTGGGTCAAAGTGTACGCGCACTGCACCAAATACCCGTCCATCTGACAGTTTGATAGTTGCGCGGTTGCTAATTGCTACATGAGCATTAGTGATAATTAGTCCGTCTGGTTGCCAAATCACACCAGAACCGACTCCCAAAGAACCACTTTGTACTTTGACGGTGCTATTGCGTAGCCTAGCAGCTACTTGTGTCAATTGTGCAGCGATGTTAGTTAATGTTGTGTTTGACATGTTAGTGTAATTTGTCTGCGAGTCAACCAAATTTGGATTTTAGATTTGCGATCGCGTAGCTAAGTTGAGTCTGCAAGGGTCTTTTGGATTGAAACAGACGCAAGGGTACAAGCTTAAAAATTTGAGATTGACTCGTTTAATCCAACTTTGATTTGCAAATTCTCAAAGTGTCAAGTTCAGAACTCTAAGTTTCGAGTACCAAGTACTAAACTTGAGGTTTAAACATGCAACTTTGAGGTTTAAACATGCAACTTTGAGGTTTAAACGTGCAACTTCGAGGTTTAAACGTGCAACTTTTGCCCTCAGAAGCTCAACCTTCACCCTCAGAGGCTCAACTTTCACCTTCAGAAGCTCAACCTTCACCTTCAGAAGCTCAACTTTCACCCTCAGAGGCTCAACTTTTGCCCTCAGAAGCTCAACCTTCACCCTCAGAGGCTCAACTGTTGAGTTGAGAAGCTCAAGTTTAGAGTTTTAATCTCAAAGTTCCGAAGTAGGTCGTTCACCAACTACGATCGCTAACTCAACTAACACGCCACCCCGTACAATTTGTACATTCACACTTTTATCGATGCGATCGCTATTATTGAGCAGCGCCAGTACATCACCTGTATCGCTCACAGTCACCCCATCAAATGTTACCAAAACATCACCAAGCAGCACACCAGCATTGTCAGCCGGGCCAGAAGGCTCAACATTGACGACGATTACCCCAGTCGCAGAAGTTAAATTTAGAGCTGTTTTAAGATTATTGGGTAAACGTACAGGTTGCATTCCTACACCCAAGTAGCCTTTAGAAATGCGTCCTTTTGTAATTAATTGATTAACCACGCGATCAACTGTAGCAGTGGGAATAGTCAAAGCCGTACCACGCCGCCCTGATGTATTCATACCTACCACATTCCCAGCCGCATCTACAAGCGGCCCGCCTCCAAAACCAGAGTATAGGGTGATATCTGGACGAATAAACTGGTCAATATTACCGCCACTCATACTCCGCCAAGCACCGCTAACTACACTCACCGCACCCATCGCCGCCCGCAAGTCACCTTCGCTACTTCTCGCTAGTCCTAATACCAGATGACCAACTTTCAGCATTTTGCTATCGCCAATTTTTGCCACAGGTATTTCGAGATTTTGCAGTTGAAAAACAGCGATGTCAGTGCTAGAGTCATGACCAATGAATCTTACTGGTGCAGTCTGTCCATTTGATAAAGTAACGGTGATGTCATCATAGCGCTGGAGCGACTCATCAGAGGTAACAACGATCCCATTACGCCAGTGAATGCCACTTGGGGAAACACGACTACCCCCATTTACGGCAACTACAGCACTTCCAGCCTGCTCTACGGTATCGGCTAAACTGTTAGATAGAGCTAGTAATGAAGACATAAAATTTTTTGCCAATGTTGTTAGATGTTCAAATAATGCCGTTTTCTACATACAATTGACATCGGAAAAATGGTGAGAACTTATCCTAGAAAAATGGCTAGTCATTGGTCATTAGTTATTAGTCAAGAGTTTTTAATTATTCCCCTCTGTTCCTTTGCCCCTTTGCCCCCTTGCCCCTGTGTGTGCCCCTCTGCTTCCTATCCCCTGATAACTAATAACTGACCAATGCACATCAAATCAATAGAAATTAACTTGCTGACTCCATCTAGCAAATTACCTTTATATAACAAGAGAATTTTAGTTACAGCACCAAGGAATTATGCTTATAGGTTATCTGAACAAATCATCAAAAAAGGTGGTTTACCTGTTTTGATGCCTACTATCGAAACTAGTTATTTATCAAAATATAGTGAATTAGATGCTGCTCTCAACTGTATAAAAGATTTTAATTGGATTATCTTCACCAGCAGAAACGGAATCGCTGCATTTTTTCACCGCATGAACGAGCTAAATATTCCTGTATCTGTGCTAGAAAATTGTCAATTATCTGCATTAGGAAAAGATTCAGAAATCTTATTATCTTTTAGTGGCAAGGTGGATTTAATTCCTAAAGAAGCTAGCCCAGGCGGAATTGTGGCTGAATTAACAAAAGTTCCGCAAATTCAGCAAAAAAAAGTGTTGATCCCTGCTCCGGAGGTTGTGGGTTTGCCGGAACCTAATGTTATACCCAATTTAATTACAGACTTAGAGAATTTAGACATAAAAGTAACTCGTGTACCTACATATATCACGCAGGGTTTAGATAAAAATATTTACAGTATTGAATTAAACCTAATTCGTCAAGGCAACATCAATGTAATTGCTTTTAGTAGCACGGCGGAAATAGAAAGCTTTTTGAGAATGGTTAACTCCCAAAGCGATTATAGAGATTGTGCGATCGCCTGTTTTGGCCCGTATACAAGTGCCAATGCTCAAAAATTAGGAGTGAATGTCTCGATTGTCTCTGAGGATTATAGTTCATTTGAGGGATTTGCAGAAGCGATCGCCAGATTTTTCGCTGTGTGATTTTCCTGTCCGCCTTTTGGTAGATGTAAAATAGCCCCACTAGTTAATTCTAGAATTTAGAACACTCAACCACAAATAACTCTAGACTAGCAGCACATAAACCCGTAGTATCGAAAATGGAGTTTATATTAGTTAGGGATTTTTACATGGCAACTTATAAGGTCACATTAAAGACCCCAGATGGTGAAAAAACAATTGATGTTCCTGAAGATGAGTACATCTTAGAGGTAGCCAACGAGGAATATGAGATGGACTTACCATATTCCTGTAACGCTGGTTCTTGCTCTACTTGCACTGGCAAGCTAATTTCAGGTGAAATTGACCAAGACGATCAAAACTTCTTAGACAACGATCAACTTGATGAGGGATGGGTTCTCACTTGCGTGGCCAAGCCCCTTTCTGATTGCGTCATCCAAACCCATCAAGAGGAAGCGCTTAACGCTTAATTAACAAATGTGTATTTAATAAACAGCAAGTTTTGTCAGGGACGCACGATAAGCGATGCTTAAAGCGCTATCCATAAGGCATCTAAAATCTGAAATAGTGCCGTACTCTCGGCAATATTTTCCTAAAAAACTTGTATAGACTAAAAAGCGCTCTTTTTTTGGAGAGCGCTTTTATTTCATTTATATTATTAAAAGTCAAACCAAAAATTAACTAGCCAAGGATAAATGTTTCAACGTACTAATGTTATATTTTTACCTTGTATAAATGATAAATACTTTTAAGGCAATAAATATTACTAATTAGAGTGAGTAGATTGCATTTTTTAATTTTCCTAGAGATAATAAAAGACTTCTAATTAACTGCCTACAACAGATATGTCAATAAGTTGGATTTACTTGATTGCAGCAATTCTTTTTGAAGTTTCAGGCACAACTTGCATGAAATTGTCACAAGGATTCACTAAAATAGTCCCTTCAGTATTGATATTTGTTTTTTATGGATTTTGTTTTAGTTTTTTAACCTTGGCTCTTAAAAGAATTGAAGTAAGTGTGGCTTATTCTGTCTGGGCCGGATTGGGAACAATCTTAGTTGCTATGATTGGGATGATTTGGTTTCGTGAATCTGCCACATTTACTAAGCTTATATCTATTGCCTTAATAATCATTGGGGTAATTGGTATAAATTCAAATCGATAATTAAAGGATTTGCCTCAAATAAAAAATACCTCGTCTTTTTTTAAGACGAGGGAAATTAACCAAAACTCATCATTCTGTTTGTTGTTGTTATAATAGATACATCAGCAATTTTAGTTGTTCCGTTAGCAGAGCAAACTTAACTGAATGTACCTAAAAGTATAGTAAACCTCGGTAAATATAGCCCACAAGTAATTGACTTTTAATACTTTACCAAAGACAATCAAAATCATGCTGCCAAATTGGCAAGTTTTTTATACACTGAGAAGAACATTCAGCAATGGCAAAAATTTAAACTTGCGTTGTTGCACGAGTTGGTAAAGAAACTTTCAATCGCTGAAACATAGCTTGGCGTGCTTGAACAGCAAGAGTATCATCTAATGATTCCAGGGTAATTAGCTGTTGATACTTTAGCCGCAAGGCTGTTTGAATTAACCAATCAGCTACAAAGGGATTTTTAGGTAACAAAGGGCCGTGAGAATAGGTAGCGATCGCATTTTGATAAAACGCTCCCTCTGTCCCATCTTCACCATTATTGCCTAACCCGTATACCACTCGCCCCAAAGCTTCTACTTTTCCCAGCTTGGTACGTCCACCATGATTTTCAAAGCCTACCAAATACGGCGTACTACCCGTCATCTCTTGCAAATCCCGTGCCAGACGTGAAGCAGTAACTTCAATTACTAAATTACCAATACAGCGTTGAGTATTTTCACCAGGATGTACAGAAACTAAATCGAGTATTCCCAAACCTTCAATACGTTGTCCCAAGCCTGGTTCGTAATAGTGTCCCAACAATTGGGGAGAACCACAAGTAAAAACTCCTGGTGTACCATTTTCGATTTTCTCTCGCATGGCGTCAGCCTTCGCACCTTGCAAATCACGCATGACAATTTCTTGCTGACGGTCTTGTGCGCCACCACCGACTATCACATCTACAGATTTAATATCAGCTGCTGTAGCATCTCGATCCAAAGGTAATACTTTAACACTGTATCCTCGCCACTGCGCGCGACGTTCTATAGTAATCACATTACCGCGATCGCCATAGGTACTCATCAGCGTCGGATACAGCCAACCAATTGTCAATTCTAAATCTTGGAAACTCATAATTTTGGGAAATGGGGACTGGGGACTGGGGAGATGGGGAAATGGGGGAGTATGGCAGGTGTGGGAGGAAAAGGAGGTGTGGGAGGAAAAGGAGGTGTGGGAGGAAAAGGAGGATGGGGAAGAAATCTTGCCCCCCTCTCTCCCCTCTCTCCCCACACTCCCCCATCCCTTCATCTCCCCACACCTCCCACACCTCCCACACTCCCAATGCCCTGTTTGGTCAATGACCAATCCCCAATTTAAAGAATTTTTCGACCAGTGAGAACTTCTCGCACTTCTAGCATGGCTGAATAAGTAGGGAGAATGTGCAAAGTTTCATTCTCTGGTGTATATTCTAGGGCAGTAGCGATCGCCTGTCGCAAATCTGATTCGACAATTAAATTTAATGTACTCTCAGGAGATTTTTGGCTGTAACGCAGGCGTAGTGCCATATCATAAACGCGATCGCCACTGACTACTAAAGTTCCGCCTCGTTCGACTAATTTTTCGGTATCCACGTCCCAAATCCAGGATACATCAGTGCCATCGGGTGTGCGATCGTTTAATACTAGCAGTGTAGTTTTATCTGTACTTTGAGTCACCACGCGAATTGTTTCGTTTGTACCCACCGGATTTTTGGATAACAAAATTCGCACTTTTTTACCATTAATTACTAAATCTTCAGCACGACCAAAAGCTGCTTGGAAGTTGTTAATAGTATCTTTAATTGTTGCTTCATCAACTCCTAATTCTTTAGCCGCTGTTACTGCTGCCAAAGTATTGTATTTGTTATATAAACCAACCAGAATTTGCGGCCATTCACTACTTTCTAGACTTGGTTTACTTTTACTAAAAGCACACTTGGGACAAGTAAAATCTCCCAAATGCGACAAGTAAACACCTTTATAATCTAAAGAATGTCCACATTTGGGACAATAGATAGAATCAACAGCGTGAGGAATTGCTTCTAGATAATGTTTTGGTTCATTCAAGCCAAAGAATAACACCCGTTGAGGTAACTGCTGACCCAGGTGAGATAAAGTTGGGTCGTCAGCATTAGGAATTACCACCGTTTCTGCTGGTAGGGTAGAGATTACCTTTGTCCAACGCTTACTGATTGTATCTACTTCCCCGTACCTATCGAGTTGGTCGCGGAACAAGTTTAAACAAAGGATAATTCTTGGCTGGAGTGGAGTTAAGACTTTCGGTACAATATTTTCATCAACTTCTAAGATGGCGTAATCAACATCTAGTGTCCCTACCAAATTGGTGCTTTCTAATAAAGCTGTCATTAAGCCATTTTCCAGATTTGCACCTGTAGAATTATGAGCGATAGAGTAGCCTTTGCGTTCTAGTATCGTTTTCAAAAGCAGTGATGTAGTAGTTTTGCCGTTAGTACCAGCAATTAAAATCACTCCCTTTTTAACTTGCTGACTCAATAATTGTAAAAGTCTCTTTTCAATGCGACGAGCGATTGAGCCTGGTAATACACTAGCAGCACCAAGACGCAGCGATCGCACTAAAAATGTGACGCTTTTTGCTACCGACACCGCCAAACCCAGTCGCACTCTATCTATAAGTTGTATTTTGTTTCCCACATCAGTACCTAGTCTTCTAGCAGTTGTTAATTGAAAGTTTTAGTACAAATTTAATTTTGTGAGTTTAGCGAATCCTAGCTCAAAAAGCCAGCCTCAGAGGGGAATGAGAGGATGGGGGGATGGAGAGATGAGGAGATAAGGGGCATTAAGAAGTGTTAAAACTAGTACTTTAAAGCTCAGAAGTTCAACGCTGAGCTTCAGGGGTTCAAACTATTAATCTTAATACTCCCCCATCGCCCCATCTCCCCATCTCCTCATCCCCCCACTCCCCCTTACGAGAGATAATCTCACTAAGCGTTATCTTAAAAAATAGTGCGCGGGCGTAATTATATATCCAGCCCAGTTTGCCAATTTCAGCACAACTCACGACAACTAGTAGCTTGCAAGGTTTCTTTTGATGAATAGCATAAAGTTTCTTTTTTTACATAAAAAACTTACTCGGTGGCGCAGATTACTGTCCAAATGCGTGTTAGTAGTTGTTTGTCTGTTCATTATAAGTATGCAATCTGCATACGCTGGTCTAAATGATGATAGATATGATGGCAACATCTTCGTGGTTTATGCTGGTAATGGTTCATTGGTTCCTTCTAGACTGACGTTGGCACAGGCTTTAGCTGAACATAAACCCATATTTTTGGCGTTTTATGTCGATGACAGCAGCGATTCTAAAAAATATGCCATTTCCATTTCACGGGTACAGGAATTATATGGTCGGGTAGCAGAGATTATCCCTATCAATGTAGATACCATTCCCCCCAAACAGACTTACAAGTCCACAGAACCAGGATATTACTATTCTGGGAGTATTCCTCAAGTTTTGGTCTTTAATCGCTCGGGTCAGGTAGTTTTGAATAAAAAGGGTCAAGTAGCTTTTGAAGATATAGACGATGAATTTCGTAAAATATTCAATTTATTACCACGCACTGAAACAGCACAGCTAAAGCGGCGGGCTTTCAATGAGTTCAGTAGTGAGTTAGCTAAGTAACTTATTAGGTAGACCAAATTGGTCTGCCTAAATTTTTAGTGCTATCTGTTACTGCATTGTTTTCGATGCTAAAGCATAATAAGTAGAAGGTAAAAGGCAGGAGGCATAAGGTACTTAGATTCCAAACTAATTTTTCACCTATTCTTTTTATCGGTTATTTGTTTACACAGTTGATGATGGCTATTTATGCAAATATTCTGGATTAACAAATAAAAAAGTTAATTCATAGTTTATAGTTCATAGCTAATAACAAATGACAAATACCCATGCCTCATACCCAATACCGAATAACCAATGACTAACAAAAGTGTATTCTGATGTCAAAGGTTTACACCACTCAAGAACTAATCAAAATTTTGGCAGACGAGCGCCAAGCTTGCCTTAAAGGAAAACGCCTAAAATTAGAATTAACAGTTTCTGGTAATCCTGTAATCGACCAGTTCATCAGAACTGATGGGTTGCAACAGTTCACAGCCTATCAAGATTTCAAAGCTGCAATTCACGATTACCAAAGAAAAAATCAAGTCTCGGGTATTATCTGGCGAGAGGTGACACTCAAAGGTAAAAACTTGTCTTATCCGGAAGTAGATACCGAATTAATAGCGCTTACCAGTGACTTAGAAATTTTAAAAGCTGCTAAAAATTCTATTTTAGAATTTTGGTATGAAGTCACTATGGGGATGGACTTGTATTTGAGTTTCAATAATAGTAAGCAATACCAACAGATTATCACACCTGATGTCGAGAGAATTGCTCAAAGAACAGAATGGGCAAGTTTATGGAAGTGGGAAAATTCTAGCTTTTTGGAAATAATTTTACAGCTAGGATGGGGTAAGCCAGAAGAAGCTTATTATAAACGAGGAAGACCGCGATCGGGTAGTGAATATATTCATGCAGTCAATCCTGGCAATCGTCCTATTGGTTGATTGATATAGCAGTCCGATTTGATTCATCAACTTACCTCTGTAAGTAGACAAGAGGCAAGAAACAACAGGGTTATAGAAGATTATATGTACGGAATTTTGTTTAAAAATAAAATAGAATTCCTATATAAAAATTAAAAGGCTCAGATACTCAACCTTGTTAAAAGTTTGATATCTAATTATTTACGAATCATTTAAAATGCTTTTTTTCGGTTTCCCGAATATAAAAAGTAGAGGAAGCCGAAATTTATTCCGATCTCTCAATCTAGTCGGTAATCATCATTTGATTGGTGATAATAACCGAAATTACAGCAGTTATAACCATGCCTAATATTGAAAGTAAGCAGAAAACAAAGCGTAAAACTAATTAATGCAAGGAAGAGTTATGGCACTAGTTCGTTGGAATCCTTGGAGAGAAATCGACACTCTACAACGTCAACTTGATAATTTATTTGAAGACACCAGAGTACCATCTGGAGTATTTAATAGAGATTTTATCAAAGTTCCGGCTGCTGAACTACAAGAAACTGATGATGCTATTCATCTGAAGCTAGAACTGCCAGGAATCGACGCTAAAGACTTAGATATTCAAGTCACCGAAGATGCTGTTCAGATTAGCGGTCAGCGGAAGTCTGAAACTAAAACCGAAGAAAAAGGTACTACCAAGACCGAATTTTACTACGGTAAGTTCCAACGTGTAATTCCTTTATCTGCTCGGATTCAAAATACCAATGTCACCGCAGATTATAAAGATGGTATCTTGCATCTGACACTACCTAAAACTGAGCAAGAAAAGAACAAAGTTGTCAAGGTTAATCTCTAATCGACCTTTGTTTAATTACTGGCGATCGCACTACTCTACCTCCAATGATTAATTGAGATAGTTACAAAGCCCAGTCTCTCATTGAACTGGGCTTTTTTGTCAAAATTCTCTGCATCTCAATTCATATAGGGAACTGTGCGATCGCACTTCCTAGTCTTTAAATAAGACAAACTAATACTTGTGATAAGTTTTACTGTCTTAACAAGACTTGATTAAATTAAGTAAAGTAACGTAAAGTAATATTACAGACGCAAACAAACCGTCTGATTCATAAACAACCGCACTTATAAGACAATGACAGCAACCATTCAACGTCGCGAGAGCGCCAACGTATGGGAGCGGTTTG
>JAQYWR010000015.1 GCA_029379225.1 Nostoc sp. S4
CCTTTTGTACGTAGTTGTGGTTTTGACATTCATTTTTCCAGGTGCAAGATATGAGTCAAGCTGCTCTGCAAAACCCAGACATTGCTGTAGTAGCATATTTATCTCGCCTATGGGTAAACCCTGACAGGCACGAAAGAGCAATTGCTCTGCTGATGTTTTTTCTGTTGTCTTTAACCAAGAATGGTGATGGGGTATGGTGAGGCGTAGGCGATCGCACTCTGCACAGTTCTGAAGGTGATAATGGCTATGCCCAACCCAGGTATCACAAAACTGCTCTACAACCATCTGCACCTGCTGTTGGTCTGGAAGTGGATTTGACAGTACAGGAATAAAAGGCTGTAATTCTAGAGGTAGTTGAACGTAAGTTTCCAATAACACCCAGTAATGATGTTGCTGACTCCAGAGAGTTTGATGACAGCCATTGAGTAATTGATAGCTACGTTTTTGACTTATTTTGCTACCATCATCCTCATTTAGCACTCCCTCCAGTAAATAAATGCCTGGTTGATATTCCTCCAGAAGATACTGAATAATGTCCCCGTTTTTACCTCTGTCAGTTGACTGTAAGATGTACTGATCTTGATGGTGAATTAATTTCTGTAGTCCACAGTAACCAGGATTCCAGACAAAGACTGACAAAGACCGTTCCTCACCCCAATGATAAAACTGCTGTAATATCTGCATTCTGTCAGGCGTATGATACTCCACAGCCACAATAGGAGTATTTTGGTTAGCTAGAGCAGGCCAGTCTGTCAACTTCATAAATCTGACTTCAACAACTTACTTTCTCCTTGTAGAGCAAATTGATTACTGATGCTTTAGCTACACGGATAATTATTACTAACGGGTTGGCTATATTTCTTACGTCAGAAACCCCACGGCTTACACGGCGCGAGGACTTTGATGAAAAAGAGCGATCGCCTCCAGCACAGCGTTAATTTCAGAAACTACTCCGCCAAAATTCCGGTTTATCTAAAAAATAGGTTTGAAATTGGAGGGGAATGGATGTGAAAGCCGCGATTGCGGCAAGGAGGTGAAAAATTAACTTCATTAAAGGAAGCTGTCAAATGGCGATCGCTAAAGCTAGAACCAATAACAACAATCGCAATGGAGCTAATGCTAAAACATCTGCCAAAACCAATGGCACATCCGCTACAACTAAATCAAAGGTAGCGAATGCTTCACCACAAGAAGAGGCATTAGCATTGTTGAAGGAATTGCGGAACCTAATCTTCAAAGAATACGGCGTTAAGTTGCAGCTACGGGATTCGCGTGTTTCAACTAAAATCGGTCATGCAGCCCGTGAAAAACTCGGACTTGACATTGCTGCTCAGGTGAAAAAGAAAGGTGGTAACAAAAAGTTTGATTGGCAGAAATGGAATACCAAATTATTTACTAAATTGTTTGGACAACCAGATGCACTCAAATATGCACCAGAAGTAGTGGCAATTTTCATGAGTATGCTCTACGACACTATTAGCACTGACCCAGAGCAAGCAATAGCAGATTTAGTTGAATTCAACCGTGCATCTCTGGAACGTCGTAATTCTTTCCAAGAACAAGAAGAAGAACTTGACGATTTAGATGATGAACTGGACGAAGACCTGGATGAAGATGAGGAGGATGAGGATATCGAAGATGAACTCGACGAGGATTTAGATGAAGATGACGAATTAGATGAAGAAGATGAAGACGAGTAAATAATTCCGACTTATTCTCAGTAATTTACAGAATAATAACCCAAAATAACCATGTATTGCCTCAAACAATACAGGTTATTTTTTTGCAGAATAAAGAATTGAAAATGGAGCGAATTGCATCTTTCGATGCTGTTTCTATGAGAAAAATACTAAATATCAAGGAGTAATTCTCATGGTTAACGCTAACGTTCGCAAAACTGCTAAAGCATCACGTAAAATTGAAAGGCATATTCCTGCTTTAGAACGAGTAATGACTTATCAGGAAAAAGTACACCTGATGGTAATTGAAGTATTGCGGGAAGAATCAGGAAGAGAATTAGCAGCAGCAGCCAGATTTAACGGACAAGAGTTTGATTGGGACAAACACAATTCCCAGTTTCGTAAGGACTATGTAAATACACCATTAAAAGAACTGGTGAATTATGCCCGCAAACTTTACGGCTTGAATAATCTTGATGAAATTCGAGATAGACGTGCTTCTCATAAAGCTGCTCGGTCTAAACGCATGGACGGACTCAATGGTTTAAGTAGCAACTCTGATGACTTGATAAATGACGATTTTGAACAAGATGAAGATGACGAAGATATAGAAATTAACGACTAATTACAATGCCCTGAATTATCTAATTCGGGGCATTGCATTTCCCACCCACCCGCATCCAAAAAACAGAATTGAATGCAGCGATTGCTGCTGAATTTAAGAGATTCAAAAATTAACTCTAACTCAGAAGGCATCTGTCGATGCTGTCTAGGTGAGATTTAGTAATTCGTTAATCAAAGGATAATCAAATGACTCAAATGACTCGTAATCAGCAACAAACAAAAGCGTTGGATCAGGTAGTAGGATATCAAGATAAAGTGCGATTAATGGTACTGGAAGTTTTACGTGAGGAATCAGGCAGAGAACTTGCTGCTCAAGCACGTTTTAATCAGCAAGAATTTGATTGGAACGAACATAACATTCACTTTCGCCAGGACTATAGCGAAACTCCCATCAATGAACTATTAGCATACGCCAAACGTCTGTATGGACTAAAAGATTTGGATGCAGTACGGGAGCGGCGTAAAGCTCATAAACAACAACGTACAGCTAGATGGGCTGAAGCTTCATAATTACCTGCTGGTTCTGACAGTAGCCCCACTAAAATGTGGGGTAACTTTTTTGCCCACCCACCCTCAACCGTAAAAGCTTTATTTTACCGAAGATGCAGCTTCGCATCCCACCCCACCAAATGTTGTAATTGTCCGACTGGAAAGTTTACTGGTCATTAACTCATAAATCTGCTGGTTTGAAAGTTGAGTTGGCTTGACTTCAACTGTGGGTGCAGTTCCTCCCTTGTTGACTTGAATAATGGAATTAGCCCAATAAAACTGCTGTTGAGAAGGTTGGGAATAAACAGGATAACAGCCTTTCGAGGCGATCGCTAATTTATGCTCTACGCTAGAAACTGATGGCAGAGAAATACCAGCACGAACTAATTTTGCCTCTCCTACTGGGCCCCACAAACGCAATTGTTGATTTACACAACGTTTTCCATCCTTGAGGGGGGCAATGATGTTGCCACAAACTTTAACATCCACATCATACATCGGCGGATAATCAGGCACAGTTTGAGCTTGAGCTTGAGTTGTATTCCTCTCACCCTTGCCACTGACATTTACAGGAGTAGGGGTACAAGCTGTAACTATACCTCCTATTACCAGCAGCCAAAGCCAGTTAACTTTGCAGGTAAACATCTGCTGAATCCTCTTCTACGATTGAGAAATTGACAACTAATTTTTTAACTTAAACTCCGTCTATTTTGAAACCTGGAGTTTTTAAGGAGAGTATATTATTCGGTCGTGCCTTGAGTTCTGAACTTTACCCTGATTCCAACAAACTATGGTTTTCAAGGTAGACGCGGTTTAGATACAAACTGGCGTTGATTGCTAGGTGATGTCCATAACGTGCAGAACCCGGATGAGGCTTTTTTGCTACTTGCTCCAATTTCCAGCGTTACCCCCAAACGCTTGGCATCCTTAGCACAAGTAAGTTGACCGTTTTGCTCACGACTCAGCAAATCTTGATTCCATTGCATTAGGTTGTGAGCAAACTTACCTTCATTACTGGTTGCCCATTCCAAAGCATTGGCTTGGGCTTGTGTGAGTTGGCGTGGCCCAGCAGCATCTAGATGACTAGATTGATACCAGGACATTCCACCTATACTTACTAGTCCACCCACTCCAGCTGCAATTAATAGCAGTATTCCCGCAGCAATTAGAGAGGGAACTGAATGAATAGCACGCTCAAATTCAGTACGCCTAATTAATCCCGTCACCGCCTGAGCGATCGCTTTTTGCTGACCTTTTACTGCTGCCTTTTCATATGTCTGGAGATGGTCATAAAGCTGCGTTTGCCACAGGTCAAACATTGCTTCCATTTCTTTGGGATTGTCTTCCAACAGTACTTGTAGCCTGCCAGTAGCAATCATCATCAGAAATGCTGGGTCATCAGGGTCAAGTCCGGTTTGGACTACTATTTCCCAAACCCTAGCTTTAAATGAATCATCTTTACCTCGAATGGCTAAATCTAGTAAAGTTGGGTAAGGAATTTGGCTCAGTCCTTTGCCTCTAGCAGCTACTGAATCCAAAAATTCATCGTCTAAATCGAGTTCTTCAGTGTGAGAATTACTCATATCTGTATTTGCTTTTAGCTAATTCGCGCCCTCGTCCCCCACGCTCATTTGGTATAGGAATCCGATTTGATGGTGGGAGATGTCACCGAAACAGTGCTGAGGAGCCAGTGCGTTGCGGAGGTTCCCTCCGTTGAAGCAACTGGCGTTGCTGAGTAACGAGTCCTGAGTAAATAAGTAAAATTAATTGCACGGGCTAAACGCCCCGCTACGGATAACAGCACTCCTGAATTAAATTACTTCTTGGTAGCAACCTTGCCGTTGACATTAGCATCATCAACTTTTTCTGTTGGGGAAGTAATTGAAGCTGCCGGAAGGTTCCAGATTTTAGCTTGATCAATTTCCTCAGAAGCTTTTTTGAGAAAATTGTGTAATCGCTGCTTACCCAATACACCTAACTCTCCATAATCTCTAGCCGCAGAAAAATTTATCTGATTGGCATCAAGGATATCTCGTTCTCGATAGCTGAACTTGGGAAAATTGATGACAGCTACTTTATAAGCTTTGATTAATTCCTGTAAATTCTTACGTCCATCTACATGTTTCCAGTCATCGCATAAACCATAATTGCGTACAAATATGTGCTTAATTTTGTTCTCAAAGCGTTCGAGAGATTGCATAAATAATTGAACACTGTCATATCCACCACTACAAACAAACCATTTGTATATTTTGACCTTATTTTTCCCAGTAAGTTCTAGGATTTGATTACGCTCAATCCAATCAGTTACTGCTGGGTATACCTGAGCAGGTAAATTGACAATGACAGAAGTTGTTAGTGCTAAATTAAAAATTTCATCAGCATCGTAAGCTTTACGTTCTGATTCGCTAAAAACTGCTGTTTTATGATTTTCTGGGTAAAATGCACCCACATCTGGATTACTTTGGTCTGCTTCTACCAACTCATAAGAGAGTTTATTGTCAATGCAGTATTGCACCATAACCCGTGCAAATAAAGACTTGCCAACTCCACCTTTTTCACCATCCATGAAGTGAATTGCTGCCATATTAAATCTCCTTTGTGATTTGACTAAATGTGCATTAATAAATACTTAAATATTCTCAAACATATGGTCTGTTTCATCATAGAAAGACCCCTCACCAGGAATGAAGGAATCAGAATCTATTTTGTGTTTTGGCTGATTATCACTATTACTACTGCCTTTACTTTTAGCTTGAGCGCTAGTATTACTATCATTTTCATCATCAATACCACCGCTATTACCAATTTCTAGCCCGAACATAGTAGCAAGCGTTTGAGGATTGGTTATAGTGCTGAGAGGTACAGGCAAAACATCACTTGATTTATGTGGTAATCCTAGTTCCATTCGCAAATAAGCCAAATGTTGCTCCAGGGCATGACAACAAATTAACCCTACCTGGCGCACCTCTTTATCACTAATTTCTACATCCGCATTTGCTTGAGCTTGATATGCTAAAGGCAACCAACACATTCGTAATGCCTGTAACACCATCTCTTTGCTAGTACTGACCCCATTTCCTTTTTGCAAATATATAATTAGCTTTGCATCAATAGTATTTGAGTAAGCACGAAGCCGAAGAGTCAAATTTTTATATTGTCTTTGTCTGTCAGTATCAGTTCCTTCAGACAGCCTGCGACTACCGCTACTACTGGGCTGTCTATTATTGTCATTATTTTTGGGTTGTTTTTTATTTGTAGTCATGCTACCTTCTCGATTTGCGCTCTAAACCGCATAAACAAACCAAACGCATCAATTAACCTAAACGACAAAGCTTCCTGCTCTCGGAAAGTATGGCAATAATCATTACTTTTATCCTTGAATACTTCTTGTACTTGCTGCTGTAAGTCAGCACCCCAATAAGTTGATATTTCTTGAAAGCAGTCTTGTAACTCTTGCTCTAAGTACAATGCTGCGCCACCACTCAAAATCACCTCGTTCACCGCAGGTAAAGTTGATTCCAGCCAATCGTAAAGCCTAGACCAATACTCAGCTTTAGCAGTAGCAATGGCATTAACAATCATCTGCAATTCATAGTCAATATTTTTAGGTTCTCTACTTTTGACCAGAGTGCGAATTGCTTGGTTATCAGCCGTGATATCTGAACCGGCTGCATAGATGGCAGAGGTCAAAGCAGTGGCATCCTGTCCAGATGTGCGCTCAATTACTCGCTTTACCATTTGGTGAAAGCCCAGTCCATTGGTGTAACCCGCCGTCATCTTGCCCCGTTCAAATAATAGAAGGCTGGTATTGCGATGCCCGAACATCAGCACTGCGATGGTTTGGGCGTTAAACCATTCTTTACCATTCTGGCGTTGGCGAATCATTGCCAATCCCGCACCTTCGGGTAAGCACTCGAATCTCTCCAGTTTCACCCGCAACCTTTGACCCCGAAACCTAAAATCCTTGAGTGCAGACTGCAATTGTTGCTCAAATGCTTGGCGATTTTGATATTCACCATAGGGCAATAGTGAGGTCAGTGATAGTGAAAACCTGTTAGGCAATTTGTTGTGTTGAGCGATCGCACCAATAACCGCCAAGGCTTTGTGAATTGAGGTTTCGTACTTGAGCTTATCGAGTCTGGCAGATGCTGAAAACTGCCGTGCCAGAAATCCAACTACCGTACATTGTGTATCACTATCCGCAGGACTTGACACCCAGGCTTCATCTACTGGTTTAGGAGATTCCAGACCCTTGCGACTCGACATATAAGCGTCAATCGAACTTTGAGGCAACTTCAGCATTTCTGGTTCCATTGTCATCAAACATGGTTTGCCTTCAGTTGCTAGTTCGTAAACAATCTTGGTCAAGGAAGCACCAGGGTCAAAACTGACTATCAAGTTTGACATTGACTGTGGTTTACCTAAAAGCTTTCCTTTAAGTTAAGTGTAAATATAAATCATGCCAATCTACCCACTGACCATTTTTATCAGGCGAAAAATTAGCCCATTGGTTATTTTTTGGCTGCATTTTCTCAAGTAGTCATTTTTATGCTATTGAATTCGATTCAAAAAACGCCACTCAAATGCCAATTCAACGCCACTTAAGCGTCACTTGAGCGCCAATTTAATCCCAATTGAGCGCCAATTCAATGCCACTGCATACATTATGTATATATTTTTCTTATCAAGAACTAAGCTTATTGACAATAAAATGGTCAAAAAATGCCAATTCAGTGCCACTTAAATGCCAACTCAATGCACTGATGTTTTTAATTTGAGTAGCCCAAAAAAACCTTTGGTGAGTAGCAAGCTATGTTGCTGTCCGGACATTTTTTCTGGGGAGAAAAAACGCACCCCCCAGGTGCGGCAACAAACTTGCCCTCTTTTCACGGTTCCCCTACCTAAGTAGGTCAACCACCGTGACAGAGGGGAAGATAATACGAAAAACCTCTTTAGGAGTTCAGCCTGGAAAATTTCTGCAAGGTTTGGGCGGATTAGCTTTTTAATTGTGCGATGGGCTATGCCCCACTGTAGGCGATCGCTCGCTTTCGTTTGAGATACCCCTAGCGCTATCTTGACTTTCTTAGTACTCAAGCAAAGCTATTGCAGCACATTTCATTATCTCGCATCGCATCTTGGCATCGAACCAGAATCGTAAGTAACCGCTTGGTCAGTGACAAATGATAGTGCAGTCGTCAAACTTAAAACAGCTAATGACTAATGCATCAATAATGCGACAGAAACGCTCACATAGGATAGACATTAGACTTACTTTGGCAGAATACGAGAAAGCACAGCTAATGGCAGATGAAAATAATCTCACTATTAGTGAGTTGTTTCGTACCAAGACTCTGAAAAATAGATTGCCCAGGCGTGTAACCAAAGTAGCAGGCCAAACTTACTGGGAGTTGGGGAAAATAGGTAACAATCTCAACCAAATAGCTAAGGCAATCAATACTTCAGTACTCATGGGAGAACCTGTGGTCGTAGATAGAGCTTTGTTGTCACAGGTAAGAGATTTGGTGAAACAGGTGCGCCGAGAGATTGCTGAAATTGATTTAACTACTGATTTACAAGATGAAGGATGATTGGCAAGCACATCAAAGGTAAAAGTTTTCGAGGACTGCTAAACTACCTCTTTGGCAAAGATGGAGCAAGACAAATCGGTGGGAATATGGAAGGAATAAACCCACGCGAATTAGCAGCTGAATTTGGTATATCTCGAAGATTAAACCCGAAGGTGAGCAGGGCTGTTTATCACGCTTCTCTCAGTTTGTCCCACAAAGAGAGTTTAGATGATAATACTTGGGATGAAATCGCCCAGAAGTATCTGCAAGCAATGGGTTTTGATATGAACCAATATGTCGTAGTGCGGCATACTGACCGGACTCATGAACACATACATATTGCTGCCAGTCGCATTCAATTAGATGGCACTACAGTTTCTGATAGCTGGGACGATCGCAGAAGTGAAGCGGTAATTCGCAAGTTGGAACAGGAATACAATTTACAATCGGTGCAACCAAGTTGGGAAAAAGATAAGCACAGTCCAACTACTGGCGAACGTAGGCACATTGCCAGAACTGGAGAGGAAAGCGTTAGGGTCAAACTTCAGCGATCGCTCGACCAAGCAACCCACGACCATCCCACTATGCCAGAGTTAATAGAGCGAGCGCAACAACAAGGTATTAATGTCCGTGTTGGTTATACTCGCACAGGCATTGTCAAAGGCATTAGTTATCAACTTGATGGTGTGGCTTTTAGTGGTACGCATCTCGGTAAAGCATATACCTTTCCTGGTTTACAAAAGCATCGAGGTGTAAACTACAGTCCCAACCGGGATGACAAACGTATCCAGAAACTCATGGAGCAAGCTGTTGAAAATCCTACACCAGCAGTACCTCCAAAACAGGATGACAAACGTATTCAGAAACTCATGGAGCAAACTGTTGAAAATACCACGCCAGCAGTTACTCAAACAAACTCCTTGCCTACACGAGAACCAACAAACTGGGATCAAATACGCTTAAACTTAAGCCAGCAGTACAATTTACCCAATTCTCTGCTCACAGAACTGTATGAAAAGGGTTGGCTCTATGCAAGTCAAACAGGTCAAGCAATATTTGTGGAACGCACACTCGATGATCTTCCAACTCTTGCCAAGCAGCTAGAACCGACAGGTAACTTCACCGCTATTCCCTTGAACTCTGAACCGACAAAAAAAGGTAGTTTTTGGATTGCTACAGATGCGACAGTAGAAAGAGCAGTATTGGTGAGTGACCCGATTGAAGTTCTCTCTGTCATTGCCTTAGAATCAACTGTTGACAAAGAAAAGCGCAAACCTACATTGTATTGGAGTGTAGGCAATAGTGAGCAAATACCTTTAGAATTTTTGCGAGCGATCAATACAGTGGTTATCGCTTTTAAAGATCATGAGAAAGTTGAGAACTTGATAGCTGAGATACTAGCTGAACTACCTCAAGCCAAAAAAATTTCTCCCGATGAAGCAGGCTGGAATGGGATGCTAACTAACAATCACTCGCAACCCAACCAAAGCCGAATACCAGAGCTTCAAGGTTGGGAACTTTGATATCAGTTACCATTAAAAGAAACACCATCCCATCGACTAAGGAACAGCCAGCACCCGCAGGTGACTTTGGCTGCTAAGTTATCGGCGAGATAGTAGTTTGGATGTTGTCTGTCAGCATTTAGGGCTTCATGAACCGACACGCTCAGATGAAAATTTGAACAACACCTGTAATATTTTCATTGCCATACCAAATGGCTATCGCTTCCCAGTAGATGTTGTAAATATATAGTTGTCACCCCGATCTGAAATCCCTGGGAAAACGGAATCGGACAGACCTATTTTCAAATATTTGGTATGAACTGTGTAATCACTCTCCTACAAATCTTGGCACAGTTGTTGTGGCAATTGTTTCATCACACGGACAAAAGGAGCCACATCATCCAAACCCTGCACCACAATCAGAGCGCCTTGAATGGCAATAGCAGCATATTCCCCACGCTCATAAGCCAGCGTCTCATCTAATCCGGCTGCCCTCAAAACAGTTGCTATTTCATCAATCCAGGTTCGTAATAGTGTTTGCACCTTGGTATGAAAGATATCTCGTGCTGACCCCATCAACAAGATGGCACACATACAGGGTTGTTGTCCGCCTTCATATAGCTCGTTAATCTTTTCACACATCTTAGTCAACCGAGTGAGCGCATCCCCTCCACCGCGAAGTATCTGTAAAATGTGTTCCTCCAACCAACATTGTATAAAATCCAACACCGCCGTCACCATTTCATCCTTACCACCGGGGAAGTGATGGTAGAGACTGGCTTTCCCTAAACCTGTCGCTTGTGAAATTTTCGATAAAGTCGCCCCATCGTAACCATACTGTCGAAACAGTTGCAGCAAGGAGGGAATATAAGTATCTTTTACCATTTACAGAAATTGAAATCTGATCTCTTGACATTATACCGAACGATTGGTACAGTAAATTTGTACCGAACGCTTGGTACAGAGATTCTGTACTAATTCCATAATTTGCAGGGATGTCTATGCAGCATCTCGAATCCAATACGGTTCAGTTGACAACGGGAGAAATCAACTTGCCGTGACTATTTCTGATTGCTTCTTATTCCCGTTAGACCGCTAATTTTTAGCCTAACAGTGCTTCAATTTACAGAATATTGAGGATTAACCAATGATTAAGCTTTATGGTCATGAACTTTCTGGTAACAGCTATAAGGTCGAACTCTTACGCTTATGCGTTCACCTTTGGTAGCTAATAACCACCCATTTGATTCGTAACACTAACAATGAGGAGAGATTTATGAACAAAGATGTAAAGCTCGGAATTCTAGCAACGCTAAAGGCCAAACCGGGTAAAGAGAGTGAAGTGGAACAGTTCCTCAAAAGCGCTCTCCCGCTCGCCAATCAGGAAGCAGGCACGACCGTTTGGTTTGCATTGCGTTTGGATGCAAATACCTTCGGTATCTTCGATGCATTTGCCCATGAAGCAGGACGCGAGGCTCATCTTTCAGGGCCGATCGCCGCAGCCCTGATGGCTAAATGGAAGGAACTGCTGAGCGAAGCGCCGGATATCAAGAAGATCGATGTGTTAGCTGCAAAACTTGTCGGCTGAATTTTTCCTCTTGACAGTGCTTCTTTTTACAGAATATTGAGGATTAACCAATGATTAAGCTTTATGGTCATGAACTTTCTGGTAACAGCTATAAGGTCAAGCTGTTGCTATCACTATTGGGCATTGAATATGAATGGATTAAGGTCGATTTGTTTCAGGGGGAACACAGAGGCTCCCAATTTCAATCGCTTAATCCCTTCGGTCAAGTTCCCGTATTAGTGGATGGCGACACAATTATAAAAGACGCACAGGCAATTTTGGTTTATTTGGCTCGTTGTTATGGTAGTGAACAATGGTTGCCACTGGATGCTGTCTCACTTAGTCAGGTTGTACGTTGGCTATCTACAACTGCGGGTGAAGTGCGTCAGGGGCCAGAATCGGCTCGTTTGTACTATCTGTTTAATGCCACCAGTATTGATATTGACAGAGCTAACCAAAAAGCAGAGTTTATTCTTACACAACTTAACCAACATTTGCGCGATCGCCAATGGTTAGAGTTTGAGCGGACAACTATTGCAGATATAGCAGTATTCCCCTATGTTGCCTTAGCACCAGATGGCAAAATTACTCTTGACTCTTATCCTCATATTCTGGCATGGATTGAGCGAGTTAAGACCCTTCCCGGTTTTATAGGAATGCAAGGAATTGCAGCACCTGCCTTGATATAGGCAAATAACACCCAGTTTAGATGGAGAAGGTAGAGAGAAAGAGGAATTTTTTCCCTTCTCTGCTCCCTTGTCTTTTCTCTATCTTCCTCTGTGGCGTTGCATAATTGCGGGATGATTTCGGAATTTGCATCAACCATAATCCTCGCGTCTCCGTGTCTTTGTGTCCCCCGAAGTTCTGATCGGCCTAAGCCGCCGATTCAGACTTCTCTCCGCGTCAGCCTCAATCATCCCCTTATTCAGCAACGCCCTTCCTCTATTTTTAGATTAGATATGTAAAAATAAAGATTTATATGGCACGTAAATTTACGCAAATTGCTTTCACGCCTGCTGTCAAAGTTGCTCAAGAACAACGTGGCTCACGGCAGACCTATGCTCGATTTGAGCAAAATGGGCCTTCTAACGATACCATCACACCAGAAATTGAGGAATTTATCGCCCAAATGGATGGTTTTTATTTAGGAACCGTGGGTTCTAATGGTTATCCATACATTCAATTTCGTGGTGGACAACCTGGGTTTTTGAAAGCTATAGATGAAAAGACTTTAGGATTTGCTGACTTCAAAGGCAATGTTCAATATGTTACCGTTGGTAATCTTGACGAAAATGATAAAGCTTTTTTGTTTTTGATGGATTACCGCCATCGCCGACGGTTGAAAATTTGGGGGCAGGCTATGTATTTAGAAGATGATAGCGAACTAATTGAAAGCCTGAAACTTCCTAACTATGAAGCAGAAGTGGAACGAGTGATTCTGTTTCACATTGAAGCTTGGAATTGGAACTGTCCACAGCACATTCCTATTCGCTATTCTGAACAAGAAGTGGCGGCATTGCAAGCGAGAATAACTGAACTAGAGGAACTTCTTGCTAAGAAGCAGCAAATATAATTTTTCTAAGTGAGCCAAGCCAATCAAAGGTTTCAGGCGAAAATTTATATAAGTAAAATGTGGAGAAGTTGGTTCTAGCGCAGCTAACGCCACTTAGAGAGGGATAAACTCTCTAGGCGTAACTGCCATGACCTTCAATCCCAGACAAACAACTATTAAATTTCTTAGACAAATAGGCTTTACCACCGGAACCAAAATTTGGCTCAGGATTTCTTGGGACTTGCCCATAGAAATGATACCTGAAAACTGGAATAACTACTGTCGCAATGGTCAATTTGTCTACTCCCACTACATTCTCTGCGGTAAAATCACCCAGCAAGGATTTCAACTCTACTGCTGTACTTACGGAGGTCGAGACAAACAAGGCAATACCTGCTGGCGGCTGACACCTAAACGCTATGCTGATGGTTGGGCATTGGCATTTAAAATGTCATCTCTTGGTGCTACAGTCAGCTTTTACCCCAACCAACCAGACAAGGGAATCAGCAATCACCACGTTAGTCAATGCCAATGTTTATTCTACGAAATTGATGATTTGGCATTGAGTGAGCAGCGACAAGCTGTAGACTGGCTAAAGGATGAAATGAACTTGGAACCCGCCGCCGTAGTTTATACAGGTGGAAAATCCCTGCACGTTTACTTTAAATGCAGCCATTCCTTAAATCCTGCTGAATGGCTGTATCTCAATCGCCAACTGACGATTATCCAAAACGCAGATCCAGCCATTTGCAACTTAGCTCGTTCCATGAGACTGCCAGGTATGCTTCGCAGACGGGTGGTGGATGGAATATTGAGTGCAACCATCCCCATTACCCTAGAGCATTGGTCAAACTGTCAGTACAACGTGAAAGAGCTAGAAACCGCATTTGATTCTACAGCCTTATTTCCCTACGAACTTTCTGAGCAACGTTGGCGCAAGTGGGTGCAGCTTGTCACAAGAGCGAAAAATGGAGAAGTTATCGACCCACAAGCAGCGCTACTGCAACCTTCTGTGACTGTCCCTCGCTCAACCTTGCATTGCCGACGAGGGACAGTCACACAGGCTACAACCAGAGATAATGGCTCATCTCTTAAACAACTACGCGCTAGCGGAGTGTCTGTTCCTTTGTCTATTTGTTTAACTTTTAGCGATCGCATTTTACTAACTTATGGCGAATCTGAGGGAAACAGAAACAATTCTGGCTACAAATTAGCTCGTAACCTACTGGGTACATCTAATTTACTCACTAGAAACAGAATCGCTTATTATCCCAAACCAAGCCAACTATTTGACCGATATTGCGATCGCTGTATACCTCCACTTGAACCAGCTGAGGCGGATACAATTTGGCACAGTGCGAATAAAACAACAGCCTTTGCCAGTCGAGACTTTGGCTCAATTGTCATGAGCATTCGTGAGTGGAAGTCACACCGCAAATCAAAAAAACAGTGCGTGAGAAAACCAAAAAGATTAGTCAACACGAGATTGACAAAATCGATGTAACACTCTTCCAATTCTCTACCCATAATCTACCGTGTACACCTATCTCTGTACAAGATTAAAATGGTTTCAAAGACTTGTGTGTACACGGTAGCCCCATTCTGGAGAGACTATATAACTATTAAAAATGAGTATTAAAGGTACTATCTCTAGTTTTACTTTCCCATTTTTGGTAAATAAGACTGACGAGAATTGTTCTTAGCCATCAGCCTAGCCTCACGCTTTGTCCACTGTTTTTGTAAAGGAACATCAGCTAATTTTTGCAATAATATGAATACACTATCATCTCCAGTCAACCGAGCGATGATTTGAGCGATCGCCTTACAACAACTCCAAGGATGACGCACTACCTGAACTTCTGCAAATCTCACCACACCCCAATTGCGCTCTAAGAAAAAACGGTTACGGATTTTATCGTCATCAACATCAATGCAGTGGTGAGGTTTACCTGTATCTCCAGTATAAGGTTCATCAATCTCAATATCGAGAGCTAACCCAGAAAACCGATGATAAAGGATAAAATCAGCCGAGTAACGTCGAGACGAACCAGGAATTTCAAATTCCACCGCTTGACAGATAAGATTCTCTATAAACGTACACAGTAAATGGCGAAAAAATTGCTTTTCACTGACACCTTGCTTGGCTGTACCATTTCCATTTGGTAATTGAACGCATCCTTGAAACGAAGCTTTCAAATGCTCCCGACTTGTAGAATCTTTAGTGTATAAACGTCTCACTAGTGGTGGATAAAGAATAATTGGATAGTACCCAGTAAACATAACCACACATTTGTTAAACTTTTAGCAATCAAGAAGAACAACATTAAGACAATAACTAGAAGTTATCTAATCTAATATCCTTCCAAATATCAGAAAGTTGCCATCCCGTCTTACCAACAGAAAGGACTATAGGATTATCACGCGCTGGAATATAGTTAGGTTCCTTATTGCTTACACCTATTTGTGGTTGTTCTTCAACTATTGGTTCTTGTATATTATTAATAATGTCAGTTTGAAAATTTGATTCTTGTGTTTCTTCTGTGATTTTTGTTTCTTGGAGTAGCTTTTCTGATTTTTTAATGATTTTCATATCTATTTGTAATTTTAACGTTTTACATTGACAAAAGAACCGAAAAATGAAATTAATTTAATTCCTAAAAATTTGGAAGAATACCAACACAGATAGATGCGCTATCGCGCCAACATTAATGGCGTTAAACAACCAAAGCAATGCAACAATTAATAGCAATTTTCACGAAAGTTCAAGCGAAATTGGTTGCTCCTCCCATTTCAAATCTTCACCCTACACAAAAGGTTACTTCAAATTTATCTTTCAATACTAATTTAGATTCAGGCACTATGGCTATCTTAGAACAGATTGAAGCTGAATATGAATATTACCAAGCTTGTGAGGAGTGGTAGTCATGAATTTAGCACTCGCTCAACAATCCTTAGCAGGACTTTCCCAAACTGCTGCTCATCTCTGGGAGCAGCTAACTAATTGCCAGACTCCTGAAGAAGAAGCTGAGATCATCACCGCTATTTGGGAAACTCAAGAAGTTCAAGAAGAAGTTGTTGATATCCAAGCAGAATTAGCATTGCAACTGGATGCTGAAATAGCGGCTATTAAGCAACGACTAGAACATCTAAAAGCTGTACATCAATCAGCACTATTAAGACTAGAACGCTGGCGACAAAAATTAGATGAAACTATTTTAGAACAAACTGCCGCAGGAATTCTACCTGAGCAAATGATTGGTAATTCACTTCGCATCACAATTCAAGAAAATCCACCAAGTTGTGAGGTGCTGATAGATGCAGAACAATTGTCTCCAAAATACCGCAGAGAAAAAACTGTTTACTCAGCAGATAAGAAAGCTATCATTGCAGCTTGGAAGAAAGGTATTCCTGTAGATGGCACTCACATCCAGCGTAAGCGCCGAGTTATCTATGCTTTGACAGCAATGGCAATTCACGACTTCAAAGACTCGCTTTTAACTTAACAATAGCTTTAACTAATTTATCAGCCAACAGCATGAATTTTACTGTTTAGTTGGCTGCTAATTATAACTCTTTTTTAACACTTAAGTAGGTTGGCAGTATGAAAGTCAAATATGTTCACAATTAACTGAATTAAGCTTAGTTTCTAAAATAAATGGTGTTTTATCTGTTTCTCTAACTGCTCATTTTTAGCCAACCAAACACAGTCGCAACAGTTAACTCCAAGTTTATCCCGGCTAACACTGGCAAACGATCATCACCCTGCAAAAGTTCTGGTTGCTGATTTGGACGGAAGACCAAAATGGAACGATCTTCTGGGTCTATCAACCAACCTAATTGGCAACCATGATCTAAGCAATAGAGAATATTGCCTGTGACTCGATTTGAACTTTGTTCGGGAGAAAGAATTTCAATTGTCCAGTCTGGAGGAAGCAGAAAATCGTTGGGTGCCTCCCCATCAGCAGCAAAGGGAATACGCGACCAGTTGAAAACCGCTACATCAGGTACTATTGAGCGGATACCAAAACTACAGCGCAGTTCTGGAAAGGCATAAGCAACATGAAGGCTTTCGGCAACATCGTTGATGCTGTTGCATAGCCTTAACTGTAATCGGCTGTGCTTCCCTTTTGGCATTGGTTTTTGAATAATCTCACCATTAATGTAAACGCTTGCAGGCTTTGTCTCTGGTAGCTTGAGAAACTCCTCCAGAGTCAGGGATTGGGTAATTACCGTAGACATGGCTCAGTCGAGAAAAGCAAAGGGGATATGTTTTAGTCTACCAGTACCTACTCTCAAAAACAGTTTCTACTTCTGGCTACCGCCACAACCGCTTGCACACCAGTTAACAAGGCCAAAAAAGCTATGACCGCAAAATGGCTAACACCAGAACAGGCCATTGTCAAAGCCAACCTCACTGTTACATCTGAAACTTTAAAATCTTACATTTCAGAACAACAGGGAAAAACCACTGCTGAAGAACAATTCCAAGCTTTAGGATTGCTATTTGACAGGGAACGCTTGCGTGCAGGTAAAGCTAACTTTTTGCAACTTTTAGAACCAGTAAGTGATGAAAATAGCTACGCCGAAGATGAAATTGACTCTCATCAGTTATATGACGATGACATAGAAACATCTGCTACCAACAAGGTAAATCAACTAGAACCATTTATTTTTGAGCAATGCAAAGTTCAAATTGTCATCACCCTACTACCTACACAACAAACAGGAGATAGACCTGTAATGATTGCTGCTAGCAGTCACGGTGATTTCCCTGTAGTTACCATGCTCAACCAAGAAGAACTCGGTGATTTTCCACCTGCAATTGTTCAACTCTTGGACGAACTGAAAGCCGATTTTCCTAATCGCCAAATTCGCCGGAATATAGCCCAGACTAAAGCTGTCAAAACCAATAAACCGTCCACTACCCAGACTCCAGTTCGCACTGAAACTGCTAGATCAGATACTACTAAACCAGCAAGTAATACTACGCAAATATCACTTTTTTAAATGCCATGACTACTACAAATACCAACAAATTACTTGTTATCTACGAAGATCAACAACACTGGATTCCAGAAGCGATCGCCTTTAACGACCAATTACTACGCGATGCCTTCACTCCTCTTTGCGCTGAACTGGCAAACGCAGATATTGAGCGTAAACCAGGAGAACCCATTCACATCATCAAGAAGCCCGGTAAAAAAGGTGCTTCTTCTCTAGATTGCCTGATAATGGCTGCTGAAGAAATCAACCCCGCAGTCCAAATGTGCTACCAAATACGTCAACGTCAGGTCATCACCGGAATTGACTGGCAAAATGCAGCACAGCTATCAGTCCAGATTGAAGAAGCGATCGCATCTGGGACAGAATTTTCTCAGTCACTCAACCAAACCCTAAAATCCCTAACAGCCTGCACTCCCACATCAAGCGTTATCCCTGAAGGTTTTTGAGTGCTGACAGAAGGGGTTGGAAATTGACTTGAGGGATAAATTATTGTCCACATTACAGCAGTTTGCATTTCCACTGAAGTACACCCCACAGTCTGCTTCCGTCTTCTCTTAAATTCCAACCCCCATAATAACGAGTTTCACTAAGTATGTCTGACCTCGTACCCATCAGCATGGCAGAGGCAATTTACAGTCTTTGTCAGTGCCAATTTACCTTAGATGCCACAGAATCACTCGATTATCTGGAAAAGCAACTCAATATCTACTCCTTACTAGCACTGTATCAGCATTACTTTCCCACCGAATGGGCAGCCAGCCAAGCTACTATTTACCCACCCACAGATGCAGATTGCCATAGCCTCAGAGAAATAGAATTCATTGTACTGATTTACACCCGTCTGTTTCCGTTATCTCACTGGACTGTAGAAACAGCCTACGAACAAAGATTGCACGGTATTCCTATTACCACAATGGGTATTGACTGGACAATGGATGGAGAAATTGAACATCTCAAAGATGGTTGGCAGCTACTTTTACCCTTTAGCCATGATGGTCGCCGTTGGCTTGATGACATTAACCCAGAAGGCAGTGAGTGGTTTGATAGTGAATTTGCAATTTACGGAATTACATACAGTGACATCGACCACCCAGATGAAATTGACCAAAAAGAACTGAAATGGCAGTGCTATCAATCAAATACCCCTTTAAAATTTCTGCCTCTAGCTTTAAGGCTCCTAGATCATCAAACCAAAAACATCTGGCTAGACGAGTACCCAGACAATTATTACTACCAACCTGACTGCACCTCTTTACCTTGGTCAAAAGCATCTATTGATTTGCTCACTAAAAAATGGCAGCAAGCAAACCGAATGCTGAACTGTGCAGCCGACCTAATTGATTGGCTAGAAGCAGACTTAAAACCTCATGCTCAAATCCTACTAAAACTATGGAAACAAGCATTGAAACCACGTTAACCGACGTTACATCCACGGCAATTTTATCCAGCGAGATTCTACGAGCAATTTTGGCAGACCCTCCCCGAAAATCTCCAGTAATTCAAGCAGAATTGCTGTTTTTGGATGGCATTTACATCTTCCACCACCGAGACAAAGAAATTGCCGATGCTCATATTTACAAATGTATCTCACCCGCAGCCCTAAGAACTGCTTTCAGCAATGAACCAATTGATACTGGTTGGATGGAACCAGGAATTGTGCGTTGGGGTACGGGCAGTACAGACACATACTTGGTAAAATTCATTCCACCAGCCACTCATACGATCAATTGCGATGAACTTGGTTCTTTAACCGTTCCGCTACCTGCAATGGTGTTTGTGGGCAAGGGATTAAAATATTGGGTTTGGGCAATTCAAGAACAGGAGTTTACTCCTCAAGCACCAGCCTTTCATATGCCACTACCCAATGTCTACAGTTCTGGACAGGTGTGTTGGGGAGTGAACGAACCACCTGCTGCTAATGGTCTATCAATTAACCATGCTTGGAATTTGTTTATTTGCAGTATTTTCACTAACCACTTAACAATAAGTAAATCACAAAAATACCGCAAGGATGTTCGCCAGCAACTTCTAAAACTGCACAAAAGATGTAGACGCGCAACCTATCCTGTATCTGACCTTGTGCCTATCGGCAATCAGAAAAGTGTCGCTATGCTTGTGCAGGAAATCCTCGATGAACCCATTGCTTGAAGGCATTATTGGTTACAAAATTGTCATAACTTCATCTCTGCCTACACACACCAGCAGTGGACTAGAGTACCTTTATGCCGGAAATGGCATCTTTGCTAGAGCCATTCGTCCTGGCATAGAGGTATTAATGCCTATTTGCTTGTGTTCCCAAACTATCAAAGGGCTACCTCAGCTAACACCTTATCTCAAAGTCACTCCCTTAATTCCCAAACCGCTACTACTGGAAATATGGTGGTCGAGTTATCAAGCTGGCAATCAATTTCATGAAATTCTCTTTCACCTCCACTGTACTGATTCAGGCTGGGATTTACAAGTCCCAGAGCAAATTCAAACTCCCACTAGCTGCCAGCCAACTCATTATGGCAGTGACTCTTCCCACCAGAAAGCGGCTGTAGACATCCATTCCCACGGTTCCTTACCTGCCTTTTTCTCTACCACCGATAATGCTGACGAATCTGGCTTTCGCATCTATGGGGTACTAGGTAGAGTTAATACCCTGAAACCAGAGATTAAAATCCGGGTTGGACTGTTTCGCCACTGTTGGGATGTACCTGCTAGAGCAGTGTTTGACATTGACCCAGACTTTTTTATGGTTGATGTCTCACTGTCATCTGGCTGTAAATTTTACAGTACCGATGTACCTCCTGTAAATGTGATGGAGAAGCTATGGAGGTGAATTTCACTTTAGCAAATGCCTGTTCCCTCACCGATAACTGTATCAATTTAACCAATTGTACTATGGAGCTAAATCTTGATTTGGCAAATGCTTCTCCTGTCGTGACTATCAACTACTCGAAGATAGAACTGTGGCTAGTTGGGTGTGGCGGTACTGGTTCTTGGTTGGCTCCTTCTTTGGTTCGGTTAGGTAGAGTTCTTTCTCAGCAAGGTAAACAGGTGAAACTCTACTTTGTTGACCCGGATCATGTTGAGTCAGCTAACGTTTTACGCCAGTGCTTCTGTGATGCAGAAATCGGACTCAACAAAGCCAAAACGTTGGCACTGCGCTACTCCCTGGCTTGGAAGATGGAAGTTACAGCGATCGCTCAACCTTTCCAACCCGAATGGATTGTCCCCAGTTACAATACCCTGATTGTTGTCACTGCTTGCGTAGATAATGCCAAAGCCAGAGAGTCAATTGCCCAAGCACTCCAGCACAATACTCATCGCCCTGTGCCTCACATTTGGCATTTGGATTGCGGTAACTCCAAACGTAGTGGTCAGGTACTGTTAGGTTCCCATCTGTCTACTAACCCCAATGACTATGATTTCGAGGCTTTGGGTTGCTTTCGCTTACCTGCGCCAACTGTACAGCAACCCGACCTACTGCTTCCACAACCAGAAGAGTTGGCAGACAACAACTTGTCCTGTGAACAAATGGCCTTGCTCAATAGCCAGTCCTTGAGCATTAACCAGCGAGTTGCTGCGGAAGCTTTTGATTATTTGTTGCAATTGACGACGGGAAAACTACGGCGATTTGCTACTTATTTTGACTTAGAGAGTGGTAGCGGAAAATCTCTATATACAACGCAAGTCAGTATTATGCAAGCGATTCTCCTGAGTCACTTCTGTACATAGGCGTAGCCCACACTTCTCTACGAGACGCTCTTGCTAGCTTGCTTCACCGTAGGAGTACGATAAAGCTACTTCGACTGCGCTCAGTACAAGTCAGTGACCGTCGTAGACATCGCTCGCCTCTCAAGTTAATAACCAAGCACTGTACAGAAGCAACTGTACAGTGACTTCAATTGAGCAAACCAGCCCGCAACGCTAATACAGCTGCTTGGGTGCGATCGCTTGCACAAAGCTTGTTCAAAACCCCACGCACATATACTTTGACACTTCCCAGGCTGAGATAGAGTTTCTGGGCAATCTCGTTATTGCTATAGCCTTGGACAATTAACTCCAAGACTTGCATTTCCCGATTTGTCAGTGGATCTGCTTCCAGAATGCTTGCTTGCTCTGGGTCAATTGCAGAGATCGTTACCGTATGAGTAGCATTTGGTTTTGGTTTCACCACAGCCGCAGTAGATTGACGAGTATGCTTGAGAACAATACGAGCGATCGCTGGATCAATCCAAGACTGACCTTCATGGGTGATATGCAGTGCTTCCAACAACAACTCGAACTTAATTGTTTTCACACAATAAGAGTCTGCCCCAGCTGCAAACGCTGCCAGTACCATCTGCTCTTTGGCAAACGAAGTAAGCATCATTACTTTAGTCTGTGCTGCTGTTTCCGACACTAAAGATTCCCGAAACTGCTGCACCAGCCATATTCCGTCTCTATCCGGCAAGCCAATATCGATGATTGCTATGTCTGGTTTTGTACTTTGGAGCAGTTTCAACCCATTGGAGGCTGTAGCTTCATCACCCACGACTTGAATACCTTCTTGCTCCTTGAGAGAACTACGCATTCCAATCCGCGTTAAGCTATGGTCTTCAATAATTGCTACTCGAATATCTACCATCATTTACCTCAGCAGCTTGGTAACTATACTTTTTTAACTGTCGAATATGGTTTCAAGGAAAGGATTACTCCATTGGACGAAAAATTTTAGCTATTTAGCCAAAATGTGGCTATTGAGATGCAAAGCGGCATTTCAATGTTATTAAACCTTATCTAGGTTGAAACCAGTAGTTTTTACAGTATTGGCTGAAAAGTTCATATATCAAGGGCTACATATCTCAACTAGCTGTTGAAAAAGCTCCAATGTTCAAAATGGACATCGTTTAATCTGAAAATTCTCTGAAAAAATCTTCCCAAAGTATAAAAAAATATAAAAGCACTGAAGTTAAACTGAAACCAATACAGTTTATTCTGACTTGTGTCCACATCACACTTAGAGGAGGATGTAGCTTATTTCTAAGCGAGAACCCTGGCTCTTACACATAACATAGCCAGATTAACAATTCGTAATTACGAATTAGTAATTACGTTATGAATGGGAATTTAGACCTCAATCATAAGGTTGTGACCTGTAGAAATGGGAGACTATAACCAGTTTCTTAATTACCAATTACGTAGCTTGCTTCTCGTTGGAGGCGAGTATTACGAATTAGTAATTATATTGACCAATGCCTTGAGTTTTAGAAAAATCTGATGAATTTTCATCGCTGCGTAGTAGTTAGCATGGCGCTTGAAAATACACTTTTGACAACGAAATTTAGCTTTATTACTCTTTTTTTATACTCAAAAGAAATTAGGTTTATCAAAGGCGTTTTATGAACACTTTATCTTGGAATATAACTTCAGAACAAAGAAACCAAAAAATTCTGCTGGTTGATGACTCAGCTGACAGCCTCCGCTTGCTGCAAGTCACTTTAAAGCTGAAGGGATACAACGTGATCATAGCCGACAGTGGTGTTGAAGCATTGGTAAAAATTGCTGAATCTCCTCCCGATTTGGTACTGCTTGATGTAGTGATGCCGGAGATGGATGGCTACGAAGTTACCCGGCAAATTAAGCACAACTCAAACTTACCTTTTATCCCAATTTTGCTGGTGACAGGTTCTGAAAAATCAAGTGTCGTCAAAGGTTTAGATGCAGGTGCAGATGAATTTATTCGCAAGCCGGTAGATAAGAAGGAATTACTGGCCAGGGTGCGGGCTTTGCTGAGACTGAAACACAGTATGGATGAACAACTATTCCTCAGTCAGCGACGGGAAGATTTTGTGACCCGTCTCACTCACGACCTCCGAACTCCGTTGATAGCTGCTGACCAATTCCTAAAGTTGCTGCAAAGAGGTGTTTTTGGCAATACTTTATCAGCAATGCGTGAATCTTTAAAACAAATGGCTCAGAGTAACCAAACTTTGTTGTCAATGGTCGATACCTTGTTAGAAGTTTACCAGTATGAAGCTGGAGGCAAAACTTTGGATTTCTTTGTGGTTGACCTATGGGAATTATGTCAGCAGGTAGTGCAAGAACTAATGCCTTTGGCTGATGTTAAACAGTTAACTCTCAAAGCTGTTTTGACAAAGGGTACTGAAGCTTCTTTAGCTAGGGTTAGAGGCGATCGCCTGGAACTACGCCGACTGCTGGCTAACTTAGTTGGTAACGCCATTCGCTTCAGTGATGCTGGGTCAATAGAAGTTCGCCTCAATTCCACTGTTCAAGGGGTAACGATTGAAGTAGAGGATACAGGTATTGGCATGAATCCAGAAGAACAATTACTCTTATTTGATCGCTTTCGACAGGGTAAGCATCAACGTCGGGGTAACGGTTTAGGATTATATTTGTCCCGTCAAATTGTTGAAGCCCATCAGGGAAATATTTCTGTTTCATCGACTGTTGGGAAAGGCAGTATCTTCACAGTTTATTTACCTGTGCAAACAGGTTATTCAGAAATGTTATCAGCATAAAAGATTTGGGAAATCGAGCTTCACAATTCGTACCGAAATAACTTACCTAGTTTATCAAAAAAACTGATAATCAAGGCTTTCAGTTATTCAAAAAAGTAACTTATTGATGCGTGCCTCTTAAGGTAAGTTTTACCAAGATTCATCTGGTTCAGGTGGATGCCAACCACGAGTAGTTGAACTTTCATCACCTAGTCGATCAATTGCCCCAGGATCGCTATTGAGAAATTCATCTAAATCTTCATATACACTTGGATAATAAGAACCTGATGTAGGTTTGATAGGATTTTCCTTAATTATTATGCTTTCACCAGATTTCAGATGAGCATATTCGGGGTAATGCTCATCTTGAGATATATCATCAGAAGGAGTGATCAACTCATCTCCTGGTGAATCTGGGTCATCGTCATAAAGCATTACTAATAAACCATCTTCTAGTCGTTGAATTCTTTTATTCATAAAATCTAGTGGCAGTTTCAAAATTTTGTAGTTTAAGTAATACAATAGGAAAATGATAATACGATTAAAAGCGCTGTTCAGCTATTTAACTTTCTTGGAAGTCTGCTAGCAGAGCTAATACCGTATAAAATACCGCCTGCCATGAGATCAGTAAATTGTCCACTTGGATGATTTTATCGAGTGTAATTTCGTGCCAAGGTGAATATTGGAGTCTCATGCTTGCTAGATAAGCTGTCTAATAGATTATTGGTAATGGATTTAACCACTAGAGTCTTAGAAGGTTCTGGTTTGAGCATACCTATCTTTGATGGGTCGTATAACAATGGTAAGGGGAGATATTTATCTGAACCAGAAATCATTAAAAATTCTCTGCTCGAACAGATGTTTGAAGCAGAAGATTTACAATCTCTACTACTGGTTAAAATTGACAGTAAAAATCCAGATCCCAACCATTTAAGACAAAGAACCTTTCAGGATGGAATCCGACGCAAGTTAGCTTTCAGTTCTGGCAATAGTTATTACTTTGCTGATGGTTCACTGCATAAAAAAATTAGACGCTTATTCGCTACAGAACCAGATACTGCCTGTCGCTATGGTTCTTTACTAGTTAGTAATTGCTACAAAGGCTCAGAAACTTTTACAGGGCTGCGAGTGAAAATTGTGGACTTTGAAGACCCACAGTATGCTCATTATAAAACAGGAGATTGTCACGGCAAGATTTCGCCCCAACTTGCTAAACAATTAGGAGGAAAAGGCAATTGTCCATTCCAATTTCGGTTTGCCTGGAGGAGTAATTGGGCTGAACCAGATAATTCTCAGTGCCCAAAAACCAGCTTCTTGTCCAAAGGTACTTTCCTACCCGATGCGAATTTGACTGATGCTAAAGGCTACGACATTATTATGGATCGTTCCTCAATTAAAGGCATTAAAAAGTCAGAACTCAAAAACTTAATACCCTGCGGTGACTATGAGTTTCCCCAAGCGGTAATCGGTAATCGAGGTAACGCCAAAGCTACCAGCTACGATAATAGTTGGCAGTTTACCATTTGGTACTCAGAAGAAGCAATCAAACAAGATTTGAGCAAACCCACCGAAGAAAAAGCTAAAGGACTTGCCGAGTTGCAGCGCAATCCCTTGGTGTTGGCAAAATATATCATCCAACAATATGACAAACAACAGCGATCGCAGCAAGAGCAGTCAGAAGAAGCTTTTAACGAAATTGAGGTTAATGCTAACAATCAAGCGCAGGAATCTCGCTGGATTTCCCTATTACGTAGCGATAAATATGGTCAATTGATTGAAACACCCAAATTCCGCAAGTTTGCTACCGATTACATAGCCAATCAATGGCGTGACCTAGCGATTAAGGGAGGATACAACCATAATTCGGGTATGGCAATGCCATGCGATCGCCTAACTCGTGGCACAATCTGTGTACCCCATCTACCGGAAGGAGATGTCATTCTCACCCGTTACCCCATCGTCAACTCAGACAACATCCGCCTCTACAGTAACATTCACGACCCAGAATTGAGGAAAACTCGCAACGTAGTTTGGATTCACCCCAAGGATGCCGAGGAATATCACCAAGCCGATTTTGACGGCGACCAATTAATGGTCAGTTCTGCCAGTAAACTACCTAATATTGCTCAAGAAACTCTCCGCGCAGGGGAACCGGGACGATTTGAGCCAATTAAACAACGTCCTAAGCTGGCGTATACGGAAATTACAGATGAAGAAGGCAACTTAAAATACAAAAATTTACCAGAGATTGCTGCTGCCAGCAGTCAAAATAAAGTAGGGCTGGTAGCAACAAACATTGGGCGTGTACAGTCATCGATGCCCAAAGATGGTGAGAATGTGGAGCGATTTGGCAGACGACAAAGGAAGCTACTAAACCGTCTATTTCAGGCACTTCAGGTTGAGGTAGATTCGCCCAAAAGTGCAGAAAGATTGGAAGATATCAAAGAAATAAGCGGGGAAAATTTACTCGCCGATGCCAAAAAATGGTCAGAGTCTCACCCCAGTTACTTCTTTGACTTTAAGAAAGATGAACGGCTTTATCGCTCCTTTGCCATGCCTGCGGATGCTCCTGGCTCAATTAACGTTATTGCAAGAGTTGTAGTCAATCCTTTGTGGGAACCAACACGCATTCGTAGCAGAGATAGGCATGAGTTTCGCTACCTGTTTCCTAAAGAGACGCTATCTGTAGATGCCTTGGAATGGGCAGAAGAACTGAAAACAAGGTTTCAGCAAGCTAGAGACGAAATTAAGGAACGGGTGGGAGATGACAGGGAAGCCTTTAATCAGGAACTAGGAAAGCTCTACGAAAGCTATCGGGCGGAAATTGATGAATTATTCCCCACCCCAGAGGAGCGGTTTGTAAGTCGTCGTGCGGACAAGCTCCGCCAATGCGTAGCGTCTCGCACAGAAGGTGCCGCAGCACTGTGGCACACACAACACACCCGTCCAGAATTAGATCGGCATCGCAAAGACTGTTTAAAGCTGGCAGAACAGATGGAAATTACGTTTTCATTTCAGCACGATTATGAACTGCCAAGTGTTGCATTACCACAGGATATTTATGTTTTGAGTGTTCCTTTTGGTGCAGGTGCTATTAAATGGAAAGAATCTTTAGAACAAAAGGGAATTAAATTTGATGCCACGATTCATCCTCAATTACCTCTGATTGAATTTGCTTTGAAAGACTTATCCCCCAAAGTAGTTGATAAATTAGCAGCTAAATTTGGCGAAAATATTAACGATTTAGATGAACTTAATATCCCCAAGGATTTGAGAATTATCCCGCCAGCAGATCATAGTTGGGCAACATCACGTCAGGATTCAGGTGTTGGTGCTTTGGCATATAACCTGTTTACAGAGGAAGTATGTCAGCAGCTTCAGGATTTTCAGTTTGATGAAATTAAAGTGTTGGGTATCAAATACAATCACTTCGCCAATGAAAACTTTGCTAGTAAGCAATGGAAAAAGCGCAGCGTTACTCTGGAAGTGGCAGTTTTTGAGTTACCCGAATCTCATCCAGAGTTTTATCGTTACAACGGTACACCGATATTACAGATTGATGGCAAGAATTTAGGCACTTTTGCTCCTGACAGTCCGAAACTGCCGATTGGTGCGACATTTGCCGCTACTTTGCAACCAGATGGCTCTAGTATTATCCTCAAGGTGAATCCTGAGTCAATCAATCTGCCAGAAGTTCCATTACCGGAATCAGAACCAAAGTTAGATACTGCTGGGCAATTCCGATCCATTCACCGTGAACTCTGGCGTCAAGAAATGTTTGATAATTTAGTAGGGGCGATCGCTACTACCTACGAACAGCGACAAGCCAATCAACCTGCAAGTAATGAAATTAAGCAGTTTAAGATTGGTAGCCATTGGACTGCTTATGTGCAACCCAGTGGTGATTTTATTGTGCGAAATGAAGGTAAGCGGACGATTTGTCGAGGTAATCTACAGACGGGTGAGGAGATATTTCCACTTTCAGAAGAACGTGCCAGTGAGCTAGAAGCGATGATTTTAGAGAGAGAGCGATTACTTCATAAAAAACATGATTTATCACATAATGGACACCATATTAGCAGTCAGGATATAGAGTTCAACTGAAGTGACGAAGAAGATTATCTAAATGTGTCAAATAGCACAATCACTTTTATCAACTTACGATTACCTTTGAAACCGCGACAATAATTCCTCACGGTTAGCCTGTAATATTAAGCCCAGATATTCATTCATCTAGTCAACTGTAATAAAGATAGAATTTAATATATCCTAATAGTAACAAGTTGCCTTTCGTAATTAATATTATCAACCGCAAAATCGTTCATCTGCCTATCTATTTGAGCCAGCCTTTCAAGATTTTTTCCCATTAATTTCCAATTTGATTCATAGTTATACGTGCTTAAATAAAATTCATTTTCATATTTCACAATAATTAATTGGTCAATTTTTATATTATTAGTTAAATCATTACCAATAACAGAAAACTCTAATATTTCTTTTTGATTACTAAGTAAGATTTGTTTAGACTGTACTTTATTGAAACAATCAAAAATTCTGTAATTATCAATATTTGTTTCGGTGAAAAAGCTATTCCACTCTTCTAAATTTAATTCCAGTATCCATTCTTTAAAAAGTTTGAACTCTAGAGTTTTATTGTAAGTACGGTATGCTTCACCTATTAAAATAGCAATTTCTCTATCATGTATCCCTAAGTTAATAGCATAGACAGCAGCAAGATTCGATACACCATTAGAAGCAAAAGATACTAGATTTATAAAAATTGGGGGTAAATTATTATCGCCCAAGTAAAACCTTAAATGTTGAATTAGTGAATTCAGACCCCAAGGTAGAGTATAAACCATACTCTCAATTCTTTTTACAGCTTTTTCAATATTGCTGTCGAAATAGATGTCTGCTATTTCTTTATAAGTTTTTCCTTGTATCCAATCTAATAATATTTTAACCTTGTTTTTATCCTTCCCCAAGTCGGATAACTCAGGGATAGTTTGAAAGATATTAAATGTTTCCTTCCAAAAATTAACAGGTAGTGTCTCAATATCCATGTAGTCATTAATTGTATCTCTCAACTTTTGAGCATACACACTGATAATTTCATTACTATTAATAGATAATCCTGTAGTATTAAATAGCTTTCTCTTCGGAATTTCAATTATTTTATTTTTGACTGCTATTATTCGATTCTTAATTCCTGCTTTAAAACATTTTATTACCTGGAAGGTATCAAGATTTTGAACAGAAAATAACATTTTATTAAAGATATTAGTTATTACTTCATCTGAAACTTCATCGACAACTGTTTCAAATAGCCATGCTAACAATTGAGAATCCAAAGTAGATAAAATTTCCTCTTTGTTCTTATTTGCATTATTTTTCTTTATTGTCCCCCATTCACTATAATCACCTCCTTCTTTTCTAAACTGAGATGTAGAACATAATGCCCATTCTTCAAGAAAATTATCGACAGTTTCAAGAGAAGATAATCTGAAATCAATAAGTGTTTTCATACCGGATAAAATAAAACTTTGGGCTTTTTCCCTTCTATTTTCGTTTAAAAACTTTTGCATATCATCTGAATTACAAAAAATTATGTGACCTTCAGTTTCAAAACCTGCTCGACCTGCTCTTCCAATTGCGTTACAGATTTGAGAGGTTGATAACTTATTGTAAGGAGAGGAATGAACAATTACATTTTTTATAGGGAGATTAACTCCTTGAGACAGTGTTGTAGTACATATTATTAGTAAAAGAATATTATTTTTTACACCATTTTCAACAATTCTTCTTACACTTCGAGGTAATTCACCATGATGATAGCCAAAACCTGCTCTAATAGCTCTAGCTAACTTGTGACCAGAACCAAGGATAGCTTCACAGGCTCTTGCTAATTTTTCTCGATTTGATAAAGCTGAAGAATTGATTTCGGATGAGTTTAATAAATTATTAAAATCTAGTAACTTATCTGATATTGATTCAACCAGTTCTTTTGTAGTAGTAAATACAAGTGTAGGCCCAGTTTGCGAATAATAACTTGCTAATTTGGATACGACTGCAATTTTTCTGGTATCACTAAATTCTTGCTTATTCCACTTGAAACGTAATGGAACATAAAAATCTTCAGACGGGTATTTATTATCCAAAGGCTGATATTTTACTCTAGCACTAAGTAGATTTTTAGAAAAACTATGCCACTCAAACAAACCAAATCTTTGGTTAGTAGGTCTCCATTCAATTTCAATTTTATTATTTTCATCACCGGATATCCATTTAGCAAAATCAGAAGGATTGTCTATTACCGCAGATAAGCAAATAATTCTTACTTGGTTTTTCTCAGCAATATAAAATAATCTACTAAAAATTAACTCCGCTCGGAAGCTTCTTTTGTTAGCAGAAGCAGCATCGTGTACTTCATCAATTATTATTAAAGATAGTTTATTTTTAAATTTTTCATTGTTTCTAATGATCAGGTCTAATTTTTCAGGAGTTAGAACAAATACTTGATTATCTTGAATAATATCTTCTTCAAAAGGACTAAATTCATATCCTCCATACAAAATAGATACTCCAATACCTAATTTTGATAAACTCTTTGAGAGACTCTCTTCAACTTCTGACGCTAAAGCCCTGGAAGGAACTACGTAAATACAAATTTTATCTGGGTTATCTTTGAGTGATTTATAAATAGCTAATTCTACGGTTTTAGTTTTACCTGCGCTTGTGGGCATTGATATTATTAATGATTTATCTCCTAGTATTCCTTCACTTAATGCTTTTTTTTGAGATTTCCATAAAGTCATCATTGGAAATCTACCAAGTGTACTAATTAAACGTAGGTAAATTTTCCAGTCATTATCTATTTTTTCTAAATTGGATACGATTATTTTTTGAGTATAGCTTTCTCTTAACTTGTTAAAGTAAATACTTAGAGAATTTGCCAAGTTATAAGAACTATAATCACTAATGATTGTGAACTGATTGGCAGCAGCTTTAAAGTAATATTCAATTTTTTCTAAAAGAGAATCTTCTCCTGTCCTTAAAAACTGTAGTGTGTTCGCAAATGATCTAGCAATTAACCAAGTGCCAGTAATAGTAATTTTATCTGTAACTAATTCCATCCATTCTTCTTCTGTTGCAGACACAGAAGATGCTGTATCATTTTTAAATTCAAAGAAAAATTTTGCTAAGGCATCCTGTAGTTTTGCTAACTTCCCTGAAATAAAATAACTTAAAAATATGTAAGAATTATCTTGGACGATATGAAGAGGTATATCTTCTCGATTAATAATTTTTTCCATTAAAACTTTGGCGTTAGCATTGTATCCTGCAATACTATATAAAATAGCTCCATCAATTATATGCTTAATTGCCCCCTCTATATTGTTATTTTCAAGTTTCCAAATTGCCAGTCTCTCATATAGGGTTGCTGCCTCTTTTAAAATATCTTCAGATTGAGAGGGGAATTCTTGCATCACTCTAAAAGCCGAATATGTTAAATATTTAGCTGCATTCTCTAACTTGAATTGCTCGAATTCATATTTAATTTTTTCTCTACCAATAATTTTTAAATCTGAAGATAATGCCGCAGATGCAAGCTGGCTTTGATGATTTTTAAAAACTAGATTATCTAAAAGACGGCTAACTTCTTCTATAACATCTTTTCCCTCAACTACAGGTGTAATTAACTCCTGATTACTATTCATGACCTGAGAGTAATGGGCTAGACTTTCCTGATGTATTTTCCAGTTAGGTATTAAAAAAGGAATGATTTTTAGAGGTGTTGCAGGATGATTACATACTGCTTGAAAATGAGTATCTTTCCAAAACTTTTCTTCGGTAATTACAAAAGCAATATATTCAGTGACATAAATATAATTATATTCATTTAGAAAATTTTCTATCAACCTAGCTTTATTATAGTCATTTCTTTCATAGAGTTGATTAATAATAAAATCGAAGAGAGTCGGGGAAGTATTTTTTACTGCTAGTAAGTCTTCTGTTGCTTTTTTTACTGCCTGACTAGGAGTAGATTGATAATTTTTTGCTTCCAGGACAAGTAATGCTTTTGGATTGCCCTCTTTAGTAAATTCAAAACCTAATAAATCGTCTCCATGCATAGACATTTTTCTATTAGGAGAGAGTCTAAGCTTGAAAACTGGAACCCTATAATTTGTACAACTTAAAACATAAGCAGTAGCGATGGCCTCACCTATATTGCCATGCCAAACTTTTTCGTTGCCATTAGCAAGTTTATGTAAATTGGAAATTATCGCTCTTAAACCATCTTCCTTTAGGTTTTCTATTTCTTTAATAATTCTCTGTGGGTGACGACAGAAGTAGGTGAGTAACAAATTTAAATGACTGATAAATTGAGCAGTATCTCTGGGAGAAATTTTTTGACCTTTAACTTCCTTCAGTAATATTTGCTCAGAATTTAAAACAAGATTATCTTTAAAATGCTGAAAAACTTCCATTAATTATAGTAATATATATGACTACCACTAGTCTATTCATTCTCAGTTCGCTATGGCAATAGGAGAGTTGTACTAGAATTTCCCCTTATGCCCAGAGCCTATTAGCCAACTGGATAATTTATAAATCGCCATTTGGTCTAGCTGTTTCTAGATAAAGTCTTGTTAGGTTAATTGCTAAGGCAATCAGCTTTGAGTACCTATGGCTACCAAAACACTGACCAAACCTAAGCAAAGACAAAATTCTCAAAATCGCTCATGGGAAAACCTGACAGATCGCCGCAAACTCCGCCATATTGAAAACACATTGGATAAAGCGATCGCATCCTCAATTCAGGATGATTCTATCCAGTCCCACGAAGACTTTAAAGCCTATGTAGAAAATTACAGCCAGGAATCAGGTAAAGCCCCCATCACAGTAGAACTCTGCGTTGGAGGTGGGGATGATGACGAGATTAGAGGCTATCGCTTCTACCTCACCAGCGATCCCAACCACAGAACCAGTGGCAAGTACCTGATTAAAAACCTCGAAGGAATTACCAGCAAAGATGAAAACTACTTCACCCCTTCTAACATTGCAGAAATTTGCGGTTTTGCTGAAACAGAACTAGACGATCTTGATGATGAATTAGAAGATGACCTACTCGATTTAGATGAAGAAAAAGATGATATAAACGACGAACTAGACGACCTATTAAATGATGATTTAAACACTAAACTAGACGACTTAAATGACTTAGCTGAAGAAGACGAACCATCTGTTAGTCGTGTGAGCGCAGCCCAAACTAAAACTCAAGCCAAAACTTCAACTAAAACCCAAAGTAATTCTGAGCCTAAAACATCCTCTAAAACTCAGAACAGAGTTAATACCAATAAAACTGCTGCTAAAAACTCCAAATCCAGAGAACCTCTGGACGAAGCTTCGCGTTTAAGTGCCACAGCTGCCACCAATGGGCGAGAAATAAATGGGGTGAATTTAGCAGGATTAACAGGTCAACTGGCATCTCTGGGAATTGCGGTGGGACAAGGAGTTTTGGAACAGCTAGCAGCCGAGGCTGATGAAAAGCGGCTGGAACGAATTCTCAAAGAACTGCAACAGCAGAATGACCGCGTAGATAACATAGCCAGTCGCTTGCAAGAAGCAAAGCCGGACTCATCGGAGTCTCAAAAGTCTCAAGATTTTCAAACTGTATCTGAAGAATCAGTCACAGATAATCCACTGGCTGTAGCTGCTACCAAAATCGGCTCTAAAGTAGATAATCTTGGTGACAAACTAGACCCCAAATACCAATCTCAAACATTTGAATTAAATAAGGATACCAGCGTCAGCGAACAGCTTGACCAAATTGAAGCCTACCTGAAAGTTCTCTCCAAGCGACTTGACCGTTTAGAAATGGTAGTTAGCCGATTGGAAAAACAGATGGCAGCACCACAGAATAATTCTACTGTTGTCGAGTCAGAAACTGATGCAGATATTGTTCAACCTAACTCTGCTAACCAGCCACCAGCAGACGTTGACATTTTAGAACATCTGACGAAACGCCAAGCACAGCAACAACAAGCTGCTTGTGCCGATGCTTTAGTGGGGTTTGCTAAAGTTGCTGGTGAATTATTTGACCAATCACCCCAAGCAGGTATCGCCGTTTCCAGTAACAAAACTTTATGGGTAGAAGCACAAGACAAACAGGTAGCGATCGCTTTAGAAAATACCCAAGGTGAAACACTCTTTGCTGGTACTCGCACTCAGGGACAGTGGGCGATCGCACAAGACAATCTCAGCCCTGATGAAAAAACGGGCATCTGCAAACTGCCACAGTCGAAAGAAGAATACGCCCTCAAAGCCAGCACCCAAGCATTAATTCAAAAATTTCAAGAACAACTACCTAACCGATTTAACAGTAACGATGAACCGACATTCACTTGGACTGAAAAGGGCAAAGTCAAGTACGAATTTGAAGTCGTGAAACTGCCCAATGGTACACGGCTACTTCAAGGATTTAACCCTAATCGTAACGATGAACAAGTACTTGATGCCGTTTTAGTACCAGGGCAACCCCCGGAGATTTTGCAGTGTAGCATCCCCCTGCGTGAGATAGAAACGCTACTGGACAATCAGCAATCAACTCGCTCTACCCAAGCCCAGACTGATAAAGATACTGCAAGGCAACGCCAGAAACAAACTCAAACAAAAGCCAGCAAACCAGAAATGCAAGTTTAACAAACTTCGGCGGGTTTAAGTCCCCGGCTTCAACAAGCCGCAAGTTTTGTGGCTCTTTCTAAATCCCCGTTACAAAACTGTACTTGCGACTTCTTTAATTCTACCGAGAAGAGAAAAATGAACAACACAAAATCTCACATTTCTCAGTTAAAACTGCTGCCATATCGTAAATTTTCAACCAACTTGAGAAACCTGAAAATTAACCGCACAGACTTACTTTTCATTTTACTATGTCTTGCGATTGGAATTTATTTATTAGCTACCAAACCCATATTCGTCACTATTTTGGGATGTGCCACCATCGTTTTCTTGAGTATTGGGTACGTAATTCGGACAGTACCAATTCTAGAAAAGTATTTAGGTAGAAAAATTCGTTTCTGGCATATTGTTGCCGCCATTATAACTGTTACCGCTTTACTCGATACCTTTACAACTCCAGCCCAAGCTATTTTCTTAAGCGGGTTGGAAAGCTTCTTCAACAATCTAGCTCAACAAAGTTCCCAAGCAGGAAGCGGTTCCACTAGCACTTTGGATACAAACGTTGTTGGTTTGACATTCAACCTCATTCGAGGTGCATTCTTGCTGCTGGTTGCTGCTGCTTCTCTATTTGCCTATAACCAAGCACAGCAAGGTAACGACTGGCGACCGATTGTTACTCAAGTTGGTCTAGCGTTCTCCATCGTAATTGCCATTGATGTCATCACTTTCATATTTGTCGGTAATGGCACAGGAACAACATCAGCCATCAGGTAAACCCTCACTGGGAGCAGGGATGCAGGGGACGCAGGGGGAGCAGGGGGGGATTAGTGATTTCTCAACCAAGGTGATGGATTATTAATCATATTCACCAGACCAGATAAAACTTGGTTGTAATTTGCATAAATTTCTCGTCCTACTTCTACATTCATGTAGTTGCATTTGACAGCAAATTCAATCCAGGTTTGAGTTTCGGCAGCTTCTGCCTCAGAATCATTTAATTTAGCGATAAAAGCTGCTTCATAACGCCGTTTTCTCCATGCTTCAGCTAAATTAGCACAAACAGAACGTGATGATCTACGAATTTGATCAGTTAACGAATATCTCTCCTCGACAGGGAACTTCTTTGATAACTCAAAAATTTTCATTGCTGCTTCAAAGGCAATTTTATAAATTCCCAAATCTTTATGATCTTTGATGGCTTCTTTATTCATTGTTTTGCTTCCCCTGCTCCCGAAGCCTCCCCTGCCTCCCCTGCTCTCTTTACCATAACGCGTTGCTCCCCCCTCACTTATCACTTCTTGGTTGACTGACTACTAATGCAGCACCAGAGAATTACACAAATATGGCACAAGACAATCGAGAATTCATCAAAGTCAATCGGATTCTAGGCAAGCAAGCCAGCATTGGACCAATTCCGGCTGAACAGCTACTTCCTTGGATTGCCATCATTGTAGTTTGCTATGTTCTAACCAATGGTTTACTCAGTTTGGGTATGGGTTGGTTCTTTGCCACCTCATTCTGGCTAATTATTAGTTGGTGGATTCTCACAGGCAAACAGCCCCATCAGTTTTTAGATCGATGGCGTAATCCACCGGGAACAGAGTGGTGCAATAGTAACAGTATTTACATCTCACCAATTCCTGAATATCGACCCGCTTGGGTACGTCGGCGTTACGCAGACTCGCAAGTGCAAATTCGATTCAAGCCACTGATTGTACCGAATCAATATAAAGGCAAAAGTAAGTTCATGCCCTTCCAAAATGAGGTAAACATCTGCTGTATTGCAGAAATTAAGAAGGATGATCGTCAAGTGGCTGCCCTCTTATTAGATAAAGGCAACTCTCAGTATCAACTCGTGTTTGGGTTTCGCATCGCTGGACTGCATGACATACTACATGAAAATGAGGTCAGCGAATTTACCCGCTCTATCGAAGAGGGTTTGAAAGAACTACCCCCTGGTGAAAAAATTACCTTTTGTACAGGCTGTTATAGTGATGATACCGAGTCGTATCCCCTACGGACGGGCTCTGCCAAGGAAGTACCCCAGAAACGCCAAACCCCACTAACTGCCTTAGCAGACGATTGCCACTTGAAACCAGTTTCTGTGCTGCTTCGCAACGAGCAATTGCGGGTGGAACAACTCAAGGAAGCAGGTTCTCGCCAAATCTGGAGCCAAATCGCCTTCTGTACTTGGACGAGCGATGATGAAGCTGGTTCACAGCACAAGGATTTTGTGGGTGGACTGATTGAAAAATGTAGAAAATTTGGCTCTTGGGCTGTTGAACAAATTACAGGGAACAAACGCATTTACCAAGAAGAGTTTTTCAAAAAGCTCTTACTGCAAGGGTTTCAGCAAGGATTTATCCAGTGGGAATTGCTGCTCAATACCAAAATTGGCTTAGAAGTAACACCTTGCAGTGCTACAGATTTGTGGCAGTGGCTTTGGAATCGATTTAATGAGGGTGCAGCACCTCCTATTCCCCAAGTCATTACATTGAAAGAGACTGAGACGGGACTGGAGTTAACAGAAACCCTAACTACCGACAAGCACATCTGTACATTACTGATTGAAGGACAACAGGGACGTTCCGCTTGTCCCGAACATCGGGGAGATAATGACCGAGTTTACCTGACTGGTAAAAGCAAGGTTTGTGGAGTCATGGTTGTAACAGATCCTCCCGTTGGTTGGTCTAATGCCCAAGACCAGCTAAAGTGGGTCTGGAAAATCCTTGCTTCCAGCTACGTCCACGATACAGAAGCTTGGATTGAAATTAGCCGCAGCAATGACTTCTTCATCCAAGACAACCTAGCGCGTCAGGCAAAACAATCCAAAACAGCCCGCACTTTAGCCATTACCAAAGGACAAGGACGGGACGTTGGAGCGGAAATAAAACAGGAGGAATCCTTTGAAGCCCAACGACGACTTTATGAAGGCACGAAAGCGTTGCACTGTGCGCCTGTATTTCTAGTTTATCGTCACAGTGCCCAAGAGTTAACCCACGCTTGCAACTTATTGGCTAACAGCTTTGAGACTGCCAAAGTAATTCGAGAGCGTAATATTGCTTGGGAAATTTGGCTGCAAACTCTACCGATTACCTGCAAATGGTTGTTGCACGGAGGTAATCTCAGCGAACGTAGAATAACTTTAGATACCCATACTGTGGCTGGAATCATGCCCCTAACTGTTCCCAAGGACATCGATAAACAAGGTGTAGAATTCCTTACCAGTCGTGGTGGCAAGCCTATTTATGTGGATTTATTTCACCAGCAGATTGGACGCGCTCTAATTACAGGTACTTCCGGCTCAGGAAAGAGCGTTTTGGGATGGCGCTTTGCTCTAGAGGCATTAGCGAACAATATTCCCGTTGTTGGTATGGATATCTCTGCTAGTGGTAACAGCACTTTCAAAACGGCGATTGAGCTTTTAGGCGAGCAAGGAGCATATTACGATATTTCCAGTGGCAGCAGTAACCTACTGGAACCGCCAGATTTGCGACGCTTCGACAAGTCAGAACGGGAACGGCGCATGGAATCTTGGAAGGACTTTATTCGCAAAGCATTAACAGCGATCGCAATGGGTAAAGTCAAAAATCCTCATCTAGCTCAACGGGTTGATGCCTTGCTAGTCAAAGCTTTGGACGTATTTTTAAAAGACTCAGAAATTATTACTCGTTACAACCGAGCCTTTGAGATGGGCTGGCTTTCACCAGAATGGCAGCAGATACCCACGCTACCAGATTTCGTCAAGTTCTGCACTAGAGAACGCCTTAATCTCAGGTCGTTTGAAGAAATTGACCGACAGGCACTCAACCAAATCCAGAATCAGGTTAGTGCTTTACTAGCATCTAGGTTGGGAAAAGCGATCGCTCGTCCCAGCACTTTTTCCCCGTTACCGGCGATTAAATTCTTTGCCCTCAGTGGATTGAGTAACGAACAGGATGCTTACTTGATGGCAATTAACGCCCATAGTGCCTGTATCCGTAATGCCTTATCCCATCCCAAGAGTTTGTTTATTGGCGATGAGCTTTCCGTATTGTTACGTAAAGATGGCTTTGCCCAGATTATAGGCGAAACCTGTGCCACGGGAAGGAAAGAAGGCATTGCTGTTCTACTGCTGTCCCAAGACCCGGATACCATTTGCGAGTGTTCAACAGGCGCTCAAATTATGCAGAACATGACCTACCGGATTACCGGACGTATTACCAGTAGCGGTATTGCTTCTTTCCAACAGTATCTGGGCTATCCCGTCAATATTATCAGCCAGAATGCAACTGAAGCATTTTTGCCCCGTACCAGCGACCTTTATTCTTGTTGGCTAGTAGAAACAGGTGGTAGATTCTGGCGTACCCGCTTTTACCCTGGAGAAATGATGTTGGCTAGTGTTGCCAATAATCAGGATGAACGGGAAGCACGAGAACGGGTGATGGCTCAGTATCCAGATACCGCTAAAGGCAATCTGTTAGGACTGAGAGCGTTTACTGATGCTTACATTCCTGCTTTGAAGGAAAACAAAGGGTTTAAGCATATTGGTCAAGAGATACATCAAACTCCAGCATTGCGCGATTGGCTACGCCCCGCCGTAAGTCCTGAAGACAGGCTCCGCTTTGGCGGAGCATCTATGCAACAAGAAGGCGATCGCCCAGAGAATAACGATGGCCAACAGGCTGAAAGTAGCCTGATTGCAAGTTGATATATCTAAAAACTGCATTAAGGAAGGTGAATCATGAAATCTAAACTTACCTTTATCAGATTGATAGCACTGATTTTAATTTTGGAACTTGGTTCTATCGCCAGTCCAGCCCTTGCTCGCACTCAAGACAACGGTCGAGATCCAGTAGCTGCTGCTGTTAGTAACAAAACTACTGGTAGTATTTTCACCTCAGACACAGCATCTCAAATCAATGATTTTGTGGGAGATGTCAAAAATTTCGCTCAAAATGACCTATTTAATCCTCTTGGCAATCTGCTCAATTCTACCTTGGGTGCAATTCAAATTCCAGATTTAAACAAAGTTTTGGCAAGAATCATGAACGGTTCTGCCAACAACGACCCTGGTGCCGTGCTGTCTGAAACTTTGGAGAACAAAACCAATGGTCAAAGCTCTTATGGTATCCGTGAAGACCTTAGTAAATATGCTACTAGAACAGTTGCCACAGAGATCGCTAATCAGGCTACTTTGAGTCAAACAGCCCAAAGTCAGATGGCTCAAATTAAGCAAGCTACTCAACAAGATACTCAAGAAAACGTCAGCTTGGGTGAGGAATCCCAAGGTTTAGATGTCACCCAACAGATTTTGCAAAACCTATCCCAACAGACTGCCCTTAGCAGTCGCGTCAACGAGCGGATGCTTATTGAAGCCCAGCAAGCACGCATTGACAGGGCATTAAGTAACACCTTAACCGCTCAAACAGCCAAGGAACTTTCAGCCATCAATACTGCTGATCGCCGTAAGAGTGTTGCCGCAGGTAATGCTGCCACTCAACAGGCAGGGTTATTGATCATGCCTGGTGGCATTACTCTTGGTTCTGACAAGCAGTAGCTAGCAATTGGAATCTTAGAGCTAGTACCGCCGTGAAGTCAAAAGTCAAAAAGCTGATCAATCAACCTTTTTAGCTATTTTGTAGCAAGTTTTAAGAGTAGGGCTATGGTTGGTTTATTTATGCCGTACTGTACTAGCTCTAAGTAATTAATTAGACATTGTAAATCAATTACAACTTACGCAAAACCTTCCATTTCTTCGTGTCTTCCCTTCTCTACGAGAGGCTGCGCCAATGGGATGATCCGCGAACTTATTTCTTATCCGTAAGTCCTGTCAATTTTAGCTGCGATCGCTAACGCTTTCGACACTCATGATCCACATTATTGCTCAATCATTTCCAGTAACAGGCGGAGAATCCGATGCCCTAGAAATTATCTCCAGTTCTTTAGAACTTTCTCGCGCCACAGTTGAGTCGTGGAATACTGTCTGGCTAGTTACTTTAGATCCGCTCGGTTCGGCATTATGGATTGGCTTGATTAAATTGGGCATCACCTTGGGAGCCGCCAGCATCTTATTTGTGGCGTTGACTACTGGCAAAGAAATCATTGAAAAGCAATCATGGTCAGAACTTGCATCAATCTTTGTTTGGCCCATCGTGATTATGATTTTCTTGGGTGCCAACGGCAATATGCTGGCGAAGACAATTACTGTTATCCGAGGCTTCGCTTACAACCAAGTGCAAAACGTTCTTCAGCTTCAAGTTGGTGAACTAACATTTCGAGATGCTATTACCAATGTGGCAATTAGCAGTATCGCTAGACAGCAGCTAGAAAACCTCTATAGCGAATGTCAAGGAAAAGTCGGTACAGAGTTAGTTGAATGCTGGAACTCAAAGCAAGCCCAGGCACAGGCAATTGTTACCAAAGCTGAAGAGGAAGCTAAATCTCCACTCCAACCACTACGAGATTTTGCTAGTTTTCTCTGGAATAGAACTTTGCCCGGTCAAATCGGTACTGCTGTTCAGTTTGCGAATGATCCAGGTAGTGTGTTTCGAGATACTGCCATCCCCATTATTCGCTTTATCCTGTATGCCCTGCAATGGGGCTTTGTAAATATTCTGGAAGCTGCTCTACTGCTGACAGCATTATTTGCACCGATCGCAGTTGGTTTATCTTTGCTGCCATTACAAGGTCGTCCTATTTGGGCGTGGCTAACAGGGTTTATTTCCTTGTTTGGTGTTCAACTTGGTTACAACATTTTAGTAGGTTTAGCAGCTGTCGTGCTTGTGAAATCTGGTGCTGAATTAGCATCTGATGTCGCATTTTTATGTTTCCTGAGCATCTTTGCACCAGTTTTGGCGGTATTGATAGCTGGAGGTGGGGGAATGGCAATCTATAACGGCATTTCTGCCAATGTCAAAGGCTTAATCGATATTTTTAGCAGTGCCATTGGAACTGCAACCAGTATTGCTCTACTCCGTAGGGGGTAATACCAATTTTGGATTTTAGATTTTGGATTTTGCGGAAAGTTTGTAGCAAAATCCCGCAGGGTGCGCCGACTTCCGCCTCTCCGTTAGCGCAGCGTAAAGCCTGCGGCATAACTTCTCTACGAGACGCTAGCTTGCTTAAGAGTAGGGGTACGCTTAGAGCGACGGAGGAGCGTCACTTTTCAAGACAGTCAATCACGGGAAAATCCCACAATCAATGGATGAAAATCCTTATTCCCCTATTCCCTATTTTCAAGCTAAACAATCATCTGATGAATCACACAATAAGGGCATGAAAATTAACCTACCCTCGTTCCCAGCCCCCAGTCCCTAGTCTCTAGTCCCTATTTTCAAGCTAGGCATCATAACTTTCCAAGACTAATTAAAAACCTTTAACACAAGACTGTTCGGTGGATTTTCAAACAATACTACTTATGCCAATTTGGTATGACTCTGCAAATTAAACGACTTCAAGCTCCATTACTTCCAGAAGCCAAAAACCTTCTAGCTGTTTGCTTTATCTGCCTAACTGCATTTAACGGTCTAATATTTTTGTTGACTCTATTCACCGCTTTCAGGGTCAATAAAATCGCCGATCGCAAGACGACTTTTGCCCAGTTGGTAAATGGCGAGACAATCTACATTTCTGAGCAAGACCGCAACTGGCGCTATCCAGCTGTAATTCAAAAGCTAGTTAGTGACTGGACAACCCTAACATTTAACTGGGATGACAAACTCACTGGCATTAATCAACCAGACCAAGGCATTCAAGTTGGTAGAAATGGGCGCATTCCTACAAATACTTGGTTTGCTTCCCTGCTGCTAGAACCGGAATTTGCCAAAGCTTCTCTACCGAAGATAGCCGAATTAGTTCCTACTAGCTTCTTTTCAGGTCAGCTACGTAGCACCACTATTATTTCCTATTTGTCAGAACCGAGAGCAGTACGACCTGGGGAATGGGAAATAGACATGATTGCTACCCGCATCTTAGTTGACCGCACTACTGGTAGAGATGAGCGTATTCCTTTTAACCGCACATTTACCGTCCAAGCAGTGGAGATTCTCCGATCTCCTTTAGGTAAAGATGCCTCCCTGGTAGAACAGAAAATTTATGAAGTGCGATCATCTGGACTGCAAATTACCAAGATGGTTGAGTTCAATTCTCAGCAACGACGCTAAAGGAAAAAGGTAGAATTATGAGCAATTCAAATCAAAACCATGAATTTGACTACCTAAATCAAAACTCTGGTGATTCTTCGCCGGAATTCAACAGTACTAACGGCAATCATCGCTCTAACCAAGCCACTTTGGTTGCTGATGATGATATCAGCCCTGAAGAGGAGCAGTTGTTGGCAGGTTATAACCCTACTGCAAATCACCTCATTTCCGAAGAATATCGCTTGAAACAAGATGCAGAAGGAGCAGTAGAGCGACCGTTAGCAGAAAAACCTAGTGTTCGACTAGGTTCAGTAGTTGCCTTAGTGGGAATCGTTATTGGCTCTGTAGCACTGATCTGGTTTGGATTTCTCCAACCGAAACCTCCTGTCAAACAAGTAATCCAAACCCCTACTACATCTCCAAAAGGCGAACCAGTTTTAGATGAATCTGCCGAACTAAAAAGTAGATTAGCCTTTCAAGACCAACAGCAACAACTCAAAGTGGAACCTGTTGCAGCTAAATCCCCAAGTCCAACCCTACAAAATAAACCTAAACCAAAGCCATCTCAACCTCAAGAGACTTTTTCACCGCGCACAACTCCTGCATCACGCATAACACCAATAACTCCTGTAAGAATTTCTCAACCTGCGCCCCCAGTAGTGCGGTATATTTCTCCAAATCCTGTAAGTTATCAAGCTTCAACACCAATACGACAGCCTGAAAGTAATGTCGATCCTTTCCAGCAGTGGAATCAATTAGCTAGCCTGGGACAGTCGCAAATCGGTAACTCTAAAGCAGCTGAAACTCAGTCAGAAGTTGCTGTGAACACTCAAACTCCAACAGGCTCGAAACCAACAGCTAGGACATCCATTTCCACTCCTGAAGACCCTGGTATTCAAACAGTTTTAATTGGCTCCAAAAGCACTGACAGTAAAACTGATAACTTGACTCCAGGAATGGTAGGTATCCTCAATCGCACCCCTGTAGCTACAACCAATCTCAATGTCAATGAAACTAAAGAGGTAGCACTGGGTACATCTGCTCCAGGTAGAATTATCATGCCGATGATTTGGGATCAGGGAGGCAATAATAAGAGCGATCGCTTTGCTATTGAATTAACCAAACCTCTCACAGCCACAGATGGCACGGTGGCACTCCCGGCTGGTACTGTTTTCGTTACTAAAACAGTGGCAGTAGGTAAAAAGAATAACTTAGTATCTGCAAGTGCGATCGCGCTTGTTTACCCTGACTCCCAAGGCACAGTCAAACAAGAAACTATTCCCGCTGAGACTCTGTTAATTCGCGGTCGAGGACAACAACCGTTAATTGCTAAAAAGCTGAATGATGTGGGGACAGATATTGCCCAACAAGATTTATTAGTTGGATTACTCAGTAGTTTGGGTAAGGTGGGAAGCATAGTGAATCAGCCCCGCACTCAATCTAGCACTGTTGTTTCTAGTGGCACTTTTAATCAAAGTACTATTACTAGTAACTCTAATCCTCAGATTTGGGCGGCGGCGCTAGAAGGCTTTTTTAGTCCAGTCAGTGAACGTCTTTCTAGACGCTCTGACCAAGCAGTGCAAGAATTACTAGAACGTCCAAATATCCAGTTTTTACCTGAAGGTACAGAAGTCTCCGTTGTCGTCAATAGTTTTTTGAAAGTTGAACGATGATACCAATTTGGTGCGGGTAGTCAGCAATTTCAAATTCGGCGTTGCATAAATGCGGGATGAATTGGCGGTTGAAACCATTGAAAATTCCTGACAAATTGGACGAAATCATCCCCTGATTCACCAATGCTTAAAATTCAAACAAATTGGAATCAATTCATATACAGCATCCTGGCTATTGAATAGATACAAACTGAACGTTCTACAACTTAATATTTGAGATTACTGGAACAGCCTATAAGTCAAAACTTCTAGTCCAAAATTAAAAATTGGTATGAAACTATTTGCCACTCTTGTTATTACTAGCACCACAATACTGTTTGGAGTCACGATACCTGTTGTATATGCACAAGCACAAACTCCTGCATATCGCTTGATTGAACGGGATATGGCTACAAGCAATAGAATTCAGGTTCAAGTTACTCCAGGACGTGCTACGCCCATTAGCTTCACTCAAACCGACGAGGCGATCGCCTACATTTTGGTAGCAGACCCTTCACGACTGGTCTACACCACAGATACAGATTTAAAAAGCGGACGCGCTACAACCATCTTTCTGAGGGCAATCCAACCGTTAAAGTTTCCAGGGGCTACCACCACTGCCATTACTAACTTACTTGTACAAACTGTAGACCAAGCAGGACAAAAGCGACTCTATAACTTCGATATTGTCCCAGTGCGTAGAAACACTGAGTATGTAGGGATTCAGATTGCGAATACGTTCGTCGTACCTCCAAGAGGAAGCAAGCTACGTGTAGCGGACGCACCAGAAGACGTTGCCCTTGGCGGAGCCTCTCTTGCCCTTGGCGGAGCCTCTCGTAGAGAAGGCATCGCCAAGGGCACTGCGCTAAGACGCAAAGCAGCTTCTGAAAGTAGTGCAATCGCTGGACAGCAGACACTATTAATAGATAAAAATCGTAGAGCTAGAGTAGATGATATTGAAACCGGGCTGAGAATTGCTATTAATCGGGGTTATACTAACAAAAGCGATCCAGTTGTTCCTAAAGTGCAGCAAGTTTTATCTCTGTTACGAAATAGCAGAGTCACAATCCCAGAAGCAGCTACATCTGTTGGTGTTCCAGTTGAGGTTATTTCTGAATTAGGAAGAATCGCCTTAAACGACCGTCTGCTCAGACTAGGACAGCAACGCTAAAGGTACTAGTGATCAAGTTTTTAACACCTCAATTATCTTTTCCACGAGTTCCATTGGCTCAATTGGCTTGGTAATAAAAAGTTGAAACCCTGCTTTTAAAATACGTTGCTCATTTTTGGCTTCAGCAAAAGCAGTGAGAGCGATCGCTGGAATTTGTCCCCCTTGCTCTATACTGCGGGAGCGAACCTGACGAATCAAGGTAAAGCCATCCTCATCTGGCATACTGATATCACTAATCAGTAGAGCAGGCGATTGCTGTTCTAAAAGTGCCAATGCTTCTTTTACTGATGCTGCCACTAATACATCTGCCCCGGTGCTTTTGAGAACAGTCTGCATTAACATCCGAGCATCTGCATCGTCATCCACAACCAGAATGCACAAATTCTGCAATTGGGCAATTTCCTTATTGCCGTGCAGCAATTCTCCTAGTACTAATTCATCATTGCTTAACTGCCCTGTCATTTTAACGATAGGTAATCTCACCGTGAATGTCGAACCCTTGCCGAATCCTGCACTGGCTGCTGTGATATTGCCATTGTGAAGTTCTACAATTGTTAGAGCGATCGCAAGTCCTAACCCTAATCCACCAGCAGAACGAGTAGTGGAAGCATCACGCTGACTAAACCGCTCAAAGACGAATGGTATAAATTCTGCTTCTATGCCCCTCCCTCGATCAATAACAGTAATCTGAGCTTGAGATTCAACTTGTTCCAACCTCACCTCTACACTTTCATTCTTGGAACTAAACTTGATTGCATTTGAAAGCAAATTCCAAACCACCTGTTGTAAACGAATGGCATCACCTAAAACGTTGGATACAGCAGCATCAAGATGTAACTTAATTTGAATGCCCTTTGTTTCGGCTGACAATCGAATAGTATCTGCTGCTGACCGAATTACACTTGCTAGATCAACAGGTTCGATTTCCAAATTCATCTCGCCCTTCTGCATCCTAGCCAGATCCAATAAATCGTCAATTAAGCGAACTTGTAGACGGGCATTCCGCTCGATGGTTTCCAGTCCCTCAATTTTCAGTGCTTCATCCATCTCAGATTCAGTTAGCAATAGTTGCGCCCAGCCGTGGAGATTATGTATGGGAGTACGTAACTCATGAGACAAGACAGCGACGAATTCATCCTTTACTCGATTGATTTCTGCCAATTCCTCAGTCTTTTGTCTCAGTTCTTCCTCTACACGCTTTTGTTCGGTGATATCAATGCCGATTAAAAATGCGGCTCTGTTCCGATCATATTTTTGAGCCACAATTAAATAACTACGATCTGCGCTTATGGATTTCAACTCATATAGTGCTTCAGATTGCTCTCCAGCAAAGAAATTTTGCACGAACTCACGAAACCCATTACCACTAGCTAAAAAACCAATATCCTGACCGACAAAAGCTTCCGGAGGCAAATTAAAACTATCAGCTAAGTGCTTGTTGACACCTAGATAGCACAAATCGGAACTGACCCAAGATACAATTCCAGGTACAGCCTCCAGTACAGTCTGTAACTGATCTCTAGCCGCTTGCAGTTTTTTTTCTGCCTGGTTGCGCTGGGTAATATCTAAAAATATACTTACACACCCCTGCACATTTCCATCTTCATCAAATAAAGGGGTAGCATACTGCGACAGGTTAATTCTCACACCATCATTACGAACCACCTCAATCTCCGAATCCAGTATTTCCACACCATGAGTGGTAACATATTGCATAGCCAGTTCTTCTGGAGCTAATTCTCTGCCTGACTGGTAAACTTTAAAGTTAGTTGGACGCTCATCATTAGGAGCGCTGAGAGAGGCATTTGCGTCAACAGGTATGCCCAGCAGTTTAGCAAGAGCCGGATTAGCTCGAATAGTTTGGCATTCTGGATCTTCTGCAATGCCAATGCCAGTTGGAATCACCTCTAACAAAGTTTGTAGTTCTTTAACTCGTCGATTTAAAGCTTGGTTTAACTTGATAATTTTTGCTTCTGCTTGTTTGCGGTTCGTGACATTTTGGAAGATTGCCAAGCCCGTCAGAATTTTGCTATTTTCATCTTTGACTGGAAAAGTTTGTATTAAATAAACTTGATTGTTATAAGGGATTTCAATACACATTGGAGTACCTTGTAAGGTGTTACGGTAAACTGGTTCTATCAGCTCGTAAATCTCAGGGATAACAGTTTCTTGCAGCGTTTTACCTTGGAACTCCTCTTTTGGTAAACCAAAAATTTGTAGTTCTGTACCCTCAGCACCCATAAAGCGCATATCTCGATCAAAGAGAAAAACTACTCCATTGGGTAGATTCTGGGTTAATGTTCGGTATAGTTCTTCACCTTGATGGAGTGAACGCCGACTCTGTAATAAATCTTTTAGATTGATTTGGGCTTCTGTTTTATCAGAATCTGACTGTTGTTTGCTTGACTGGAAGTTAGCAGTTAGCGCACTGATTAATAGACCCTCGATAACAAATAATACAAATTCCAGATTATTGAGATTAGAAGATGGGTCTGTAAAAAAGTAATGACTAGCTAAAGCAGTCAAAAACACTGATGTCAATCCTGAAATGATGCTACCGTACCAAGTACTTATAGAGATAGCAATCAGCCACAAGCTGAAAGAACTTGTGATTCCAGTTAGATGCTCTAGTCCCAACTTGACTAGCAAGGTTACTCCCACGCTGAAAAATGCAATCCTATAAGGCAGGTATTTTTGTTTGATCAACAACATAGAGATGGGAGCAACGCTCCAAAGTGAGACCGGATAAAAAACGAGCAATGTCTACGGCAGGCCACGCCTATGCTAAAAACTATTTTCAGTGTAATAAAATAACTAGTATATTTAAATACGTGTTAATGCGTAGTGAGGTCTAATGTATGGTGACATGCGCGAAAATTTGTAATCATAAGAATTAAAGTAGGATTTCCGAGTAGCAATAATTTTAAGATTGGGGATGTTTACCTTCATGGAAATATATATGCAACTCCAGATTTAACTAAATCATCTGAATGTTAAAAAACTTTCAATATATTGATTGCTAATGATGCCGAATGGATATGGAAACATATTCATCAAACCAGAAGGAGTGTTGTTTTTCAGAGAAGCAAAACCAACAGCTATCGCTGCATTGAGTGGATCAATTAATGGAATTAGCGAAGCGATGATGATCCAAACACTTCCTACTTTCGCTGCAACAGGTTCTTTTCCATTTCAACTCACCCAGCAGCAGCAAAAAGCTTTATTATCAATGTGGACATTTATACAGCCAACCGTGATGGCTGCTTTATTTCTGCTGGTCGGCTATGCCGGAACTGGCAAGTCAACTATTGTTTTCCAACTAGTTAAAGTTCTTGTCGCTACAGGTAAGCGAGTTGTACTGACTGCACCCACTAATAAAGCTGTAGGCGTGCTGCAACGCATGGCGGCAGAAAATGGCGTAACTGGGGTAGAATTCTTCACCATTCACCAGTTGTTAGGACTGGGTATGGTAACTAGAGGTAAAGAGAAAGTACTTGACCAAACTGGGCCTTCTTACATCAATCTATTTGATGTTGTCTTTATTGATGAATGTTCTATGATTGGCAAACAACTCTGGCGTTGGATTGAGGATGTTGCTAACCAATCATCCACCTGGACAAAAATCAAAATTATTCTCATGGGCGACCCAGCACAGTTAAATCCAATTAATGAAGGAAAATCTCCTAGTTTTCAAGTGCCAGATAAAGCAGTTTTGACTCAAGTTGTGCGTCAAGGAACTGGCAGCCCTTTGTTAGAGTTTGTCACCGCTTCTCGCTATGCAGTCACCAAGAGCAAGTTTCCTTTTGAGCCTTATGCCAAGTATCTGCCTGATAAAAGTAATGGGGCGTTGATGGTTAAACGTCAAACTATGCTGCGTTATGCCTGCAAAAAGATGAAGAGAGAATTTGCTCAAAACCCAGATTGTTTCCGAATTTTATCCTGGACTAATGCTCAAGTTGACTTTTACAATCAGCAGATTCGCACACATTTATATGGTGAAAATATCAATCGCTTTATTGCTGGAGAGAGATTAATCACCAGAGATCCTGTGATGGCTCCTGATGGTAAAACTACAATTCTTTCTACATCTACAGAGTTTACTGTTTTAGATGTTTTTGGCGATCGTTACAACAACTATGATACTTGGAGATTAAAGGTAGAGACAGATGAAGGGATTGTGCGTCAAATCTACGTTTTGCATGAAGATGAGCAAAAACAATTTGACCAAGAAACCAAACGCTTACTCAAAAGTGCCAAGCGTAATCCCTTTCTGTGGAAGCAGTACTACAAACATTTAGAACAGTTTGCCAACATCAGAAACTGCTTTGCATTAACTGTTCACAATAGCCAAGGTAGCACTTTCTTAGAAGCGGGTATTGATGGTCAAGATTTGAGTAAGCGACTTTATCCAGAACGAGGAGATGACAGTAAGGCAGTACTGGCCAAGATTAGAGAGTTTAATCGTTTGTACTATGTTTCTAGCTCACGGGCTAGACAACGGATATTAGTTATCCGGTGACAATGGTGTATAGGAATCTCGACACAAAATTCAGATTAATCATTCGTGAACAATGAGAACCCCGATTTATAGAGAAGTCGGGGTTCCTACACCCAACACGAAAACCGATGACGATGTTACTGAGATTTGTACCGTCAAGGTGGTGACACGCCGAACAAAATCTTTTTAGGTTAATCCGCTCAAAAACTCATCGAAATGTATCTGCATTTGGTATGCCTTAAGGTAAAGCTAAAAATTATTCTAACCATTCATATTTACTCAATCCATAATGTTCCATGTCCTCCCATCCTTTTGCTCCTGCGATTACTGATAAGATTGCGATGATTAGAATATCTGCTAATAAATGAACGCGAGTTGTTTTTACACGAGGGTCTTCTATTTTACTAAAAACCGATGCCATTTTTTCTGTCAGCGCAGTAGCATTGGCTATGCTCATTTTTTGGGAATTGAATGAATTTAATTTTGTCCAACTACTTAATCTACTTAATGGTATGCCTGATTAGGAGCGATCGCGGCAATAAGACAGCAGTCTGACTGCTTACTTTCTCCTCATTTTCTGCTTGCCCTTTAAAAGATTATCTTTAGAAGATTTATAGTAAATTTTACTCAAGCGATCGCACCTTCCGCGACGAGCGAGGAACTTTGGTTTTTAACGCGCACAAGATTGATGAGTTGTTTAATAATCAGAGTCAAGCGATTGACCGAAGAATCGCACATGTAGGTTGAATTTCAGACAATAATATTGATGGGCGATGGATACCATGCAATGCAAGAGAGAGCAAAGTATGATTGATTTACTCAAAGAGGATTTAAAGCACTCTGAGGAATATAAAGACTGTATTATCGACGTGTGGTACGATAATAGCCGCAAGTGCTACCTTGCCGAACTGTATGTGCCAGGACAGCAAGCGGCTGCACGCCCGGATCTAATGGTACTTGCACAACGCCATCCTTACCCCGATATCCCGACAGCGATCGCCCTCTTGAAGGAGCAAGTTGACAAACACTACACAACAGAGAAAATCTGGTGGGATCAAATGCAATGACTTTTATGATCGACACCAGACACTGCTAATGTCATCCTCAATAATTTCTTCATCTTTTGGATTTTGGAGCTTCCTTTTGACTTAAATATAATCAGATACCAATGAAGCTCTTGTAAAACTTTCATATTCTAGTTAGAATACAAAAACCATGTTCTAACTAGAATATGAATAATCAAAATCCACAACTAGATTTAATCTCAAAGCTTGTCGCCGAAAGGCTCACCAACAGACAACAAGCATCATCAGCCAGTCAGACGTTGAGCAAAAAACAGCGACAATGGAACAAGCTCAAAGAAAAGCCAGTTTACTTACTGAGACTAACAGTTAAAGTGGGTGTACAAACATTGCGTTTGTCAGGATTGCACTTAGGCATTAATCCTGAAGTCATGCACCTGTTAGAAGATCAAGCTTTAGGTGGGTATCGCGCCAACACTTCGCAACGATTAAAAGATGCCGCCCATAAACTTCAGGCACGGCAGAAGATTATTTACAACCGTTACACCGTGTTGAGTGAACCCTTTCGCCTCGTTCACGAAGCCTCGCTACCAGATGCTCTCGAAGCAATTGATCTGATGCAGCAAGAAGCACAACAACTACGGCAAGAAATTGTAGCTGCCCATGAAGAGGAGTTCACGGCATTCTTATCTTGGGCGCATCAGGTGCTAACACAAGCCCATTTAGAACCCAAAGCGCTCGAAGCGGCGCTAACTTACTATGCCGATGCTTATCCCACTCAAGAAGATGTAGAACAATGCTTACAGGTTGTGGTGGAAGGCCCAATCAAGATTCCTTCCTTAATTGAGGATGCCCAGGCACAAGTCACACAAGCCCAGCAACTCCTAGCAGAAGAAGCATTAAAAATAGAACAGTCGAAACTAGCGCTGATGCGTCGTTCACAAGAAACCCTCGAACAAACCCTACTTTCTACCCTTTACGATGCCCAGACCAGAAGCCGAGACGAAGCCTACGGAAAATTAGCAGAACTGTTGTCAAGTATGACTTGCAGTCAAGAAGAACCTACTCTTCGCACAATCCAAAAATGGCAGACCTTACAGCAACGCCTGGAAACCTTGACGCAGTACGATTCCAGTCTTGAGCCAATAATACAAAAAGCGGCGCTGATTCAACACTTATTCCAAAACGACAAACAGAACTTGCAAGAGATTCAAGTCCTGATGGACGATTTTAGGATGATGCTCAAGGAGCGGGTAAAGCAAGAATCGCAGAGTGCTGGCATCGCTCAACTGACCAAAGCTTTAGCCTTCGATGCTGATTATACAGAACTGCTAAAACAACTAGAGACTCTGGCTGATTCTCCGTCACCAGAGGAGTTCCACAAGCTCAAGGGCAAACTGGCGGCTATGGATGCTTTGTTACGCATCCGCAGTAAATCATTGAAACAGAAGTGGGAACAGGCAGAAAACGCTGTTCGCAAACAAATAGGTCTTGAAGAAAGACCAACCGAAGAATTGAAGGAAGCTATTAACAACCTTTCGGAGAATGATGAAGACAGTGAACTCAAACAGCCAATAAACGGTTTTGCAAACAGAAAAACAACAACACCTTACGATTTAGACGCTGGATTTTAATTTAAATAGAAATTTCATATTCTAGTTGGAATACGAAAATGACGAAAACTACCCCAACTACTGTAAAAAACGATAAAACTGCTTCAAATTGTGAAGAACGGCTTGGGCAGTTGCGTCAGGAATTGAACAAAATCTTTTTGGAACGTAGCACTGTTATCGATGGTGTATTGGCAGTACTCTTGACCAATAGCAATGCAGTGTTATTTGGGCCACCAGGGTGTGCCAAATCCTGGATGCTTCAGGAATTGTGCAGAGCGATAGAAGCAGCCAATTTTTTTGACCGCTTACTGCAACGTGCCCAACCACCGGAGGAACTGTTGGGGCAGCCGTCCCTAGTTGCCTTACAGCAGCAGGACTCACTCATCCGTAACACCAAAAACCGTCTACCAGAAGCGCATATTGCTTTTTTAGATGAAATCTTCCGCTGTAATGCAACCACATTGAATGCTCTTCTGCGACTGCTCAACGAGCGGGTTTTCGAGAATCCAGAGCCACAACCAGTACCACTGCTATTCTTGTGTGGGGCCGCCAACGATGTACCCGAAGACGAAGAACTACGGGCATTCGTTGACCGTTTCGTGTATCGTCCTTGGGTATCTTACGTTAAAAAGACCGCTTCCCGGCGAGAACTTATTTATCGTGCCAGAAACAACGTTAAACTCGCTGTTTCTACTCGGCTAACCTTGGAAGAAATTAAGCACTTACAAGCACAAGCGCAAACAGTACTTTTTCCTAACCCTGTTGTGGAATCGCTGCTTCAATGCCAGTCTGCACTGGAACGAGAAGGCTTCGATATCAGCGATCGCAAACTCCAGCAGTTGGTGAAGCTTTTGCAAGCACACGCCTATGTCCAGGGCGACGCTGAAGTGTATATCGAGTCGTTCCATGATTTACTCCCCGACTGTGTATGGAAGAAAGAACCCAAGGAGCGGCAAAAGATAGCACAGATTTTGAATCAGATTATCCCTGATGTCAATCAGCAGGCAGTAAACTGGTACGACGCAGCCAAAGAAGAAGTCAAAAAAGTACAACTTGCTGCTAAAGAATACGACCTCCGTCCTCGTAATGACACGGAGAAAAATCTCATTGAAACCGCAGATAGTGCTGCCAAACACTTAGAGGATGTCTCTCGTCAAATTGAGAAGTTGCTTTCCCAGAACCAAGGTAAGAATGTTCGTAGAGCGAAGCGAATGCTGACAGACATCAGGGAAGATTTGATGTTAGAGGTCGCCAAATACAAAGAAAAAGTTTACTCATAATTGAGATTCTAATTAGAATATGAAATATGATTCCCGAAGAGTTTCCACCGTTTGTTTATGAAGTCAGCAGTCTCTCCCGGCTGTTCTGGAGGGAGTTTGCGATTACTTTTCATGCTGATGAATTGTTTTCTCTTGGCGCGAGACTGCCAGGATTTCCGAGTTTTACAGTTGAAATATTTCATCGACTATACTACGAACCTGCACCGGACAAACTAGACCCATCACCTCCAGAGAGTGCTTGGGCAGAAAAACTCCATGATGAATTTTCAGAAATAATCGGATTTCTTGATTTGGTACGGCAGTGCGAGGGCAATCAACTGGCCTCTGGAATAGCGACAATGGAATTTTGCAAAACAGTGTTAGACCGATTGCCTCAACCCAGGTATAAGTTACAAGACCCACAAAAATTAAGAGACTTCATCAAGCGTCTTAAAAATTCTTCCGGCTCTCCAGCAAAAATTCTCCAGCAGATGTCTACTATGAACAAACAGGAGAAAAAAGAACTCAACGACCTGATTGGCTCAGTCGGGAACGATACAGATGAAGTGGTGGCAGCACTACGTTTGTTGGGTAAATCAGCGGTGCAAGATGCCCAGTATTATGCTCAAGGCTTGGACTCCTCAGAAATCCGGCAAACGATAAGAGCCGCTGTAGCAGAAACTGAGGAGAAATTATCACAAGTCTCCCAATGGCTAGAAATGATGGGTTTAAGCTGGGGGGTAGAAGAGGGAACAGAGCAGACCGTTTCCTCTGTTGAGAAGATGGAGCTTGCTAGTAGAATTGCGACCAATGAAAAACTCAAGCTGATTGCAAAGCTGTCAGGCTCGTTGAAGGATATTGCAGACAAGAAGCGCCGTACCAAAACAGAAGATGCTTTTGGCGAACTCAGCACTATTGAACTGGGGAATAATTTAACTCGACTCCTGCCTTTGGAACTTCAGAAACTCGCACAACCAGAACTGTTTCCTTTATTCGCCAAAGGGTACTATGAGCATTCTTTACTTCAGTACAAAATTGTAGGTAAGGAGAAAAAGTCCAAAGGCCCATTGATTGTGTGCCTGGATTCTTCTGGCTCAATGGCGGGACTCCCTGATACGTGGGCCAAAGCAGTAACAGCAGTTCTCTTGCAAATTGCTCACAAGGATAAGCGCCACTTCCGTGTCATCCATTTTGATACTAGGGTTCGGCAGACAGATGATTTTCCACCAAAACATCATGATTACCGGAAATTTCTGGACTCGATGCTGAGTTTTTACAGTGGTGGGGGTACAAATTGGGAACCAGCTTTGACAGAAGCTATTAAATGCCTAGACAACACCAAGAGCTTGCACAAAGCAGATATTGTTTTGATTACAGATGCTCTATGTGATATGCGCCAAGACGTTCTAGAAAAACTTAAAACTCACAAACAGCACCTGGAAACGAATATTTTCTCCATTCTAATTGGAAAGCATAATGAGAAAAATCTGACAAAATTCAGCGATCGCATTTGGGTAATTAGAGATTTAAGCCCTGAAGCTGACTATCAAATTGAAGAATTATTTTTGATTTGAGTTAGAAATCGCTCTTAAGGCTGAATGTAGAGAGCCAAAACAGCCTGAGTGTCGAGTGATTTTAGTCTGACATTATCGCAAAACCCAAACATGCTTGGTTTGATAAAATTCTCCGCGTTGTTCGAGCACGAATCCATTCAGCAGTAACCCTAGCCAGACATGCACCAGCGGCATCGAAAGCGATTGCTGTAGCTTTAGCAATGGTACCGCCCGATCGTGCTGATTTAACCACGTCGCGATCGCTGCCCCCCACTGGGAAACATCCTCTTCGTGCGAAGCGGCGATCGCTTGTTGATATGCCACTTCTCGGTCAATGAGTTCTGTCTTTACCAACGCATCGATTAAGGCGTGTCGATCGACTGGAGCAACAATTGATTGTGTATCGTCAACGTCACTGAATTGGGGTGCTTTACGCGGTAAATTAATTAACGGCTCGATGTACTGCTCAAAGTCAATTTGCATTGTTTGCCGCACATAGCGATCAAAGGCATCTGACGGCATAACTGGACCATCATGGCTCGTCGTTGCTTGGATCTCCTCGAACGTCAATTGCGAGCGCGCTTCAAACACATCGGTAATTTGTGCGATCGCTTCCCCTACCACGCTCAGTTGACTCGAACAATCCAAATCCACGATCGCTGCCTCAACTTCTTGCCACAGTAGCGCCAAATCTGCATCTTCGGGTTCGGTTGCAGCCTGCTTGAGAACATCCCACACCTGAAGGGCTAGCCATTCAACCTGCTGCATGACTCACCTGTAGATGATAGATGCAAGGACGAATCGGACACAGTTGAGGGTCAAGCCGTTCTAAAGCAGCAAATTTTTTAATACCGTATTTACCCTCCAGCAGTTCGAGCAGCTTTCTCATATATTGATGGATTTGACCAGGCACCATGCCAACGCAATGAATTGGTTGCACGATCCCAATCTGAGTCTGCCCCTGCCACACCTGTGCAGAAATAGCATGAACGATCGATTCTGCTCCGGCTTGACGGTACACCACTAACACGGCGTAATGCAAATCTGTGAACGCTTCGATCTCAACCAATGGCAGTTCAACAACTGTTTCTTGGCGCTGGCGGTTGCGCTGTTGATTTTTCCGATCATGATGACGAGCATACGAGCGACGACTGTAGCACACCTTCGGATTCCAGCAATTATCGCCCTCAGCTCCATGCAAGACTTGTGCTTGAGCGGCATCGAGCATGGCGCACTTTTGACATTTGAGGGGGATTGAACGTCTCGATACGGAACGGGATGACGATTGAGCCATAGGATTTTAAATCATCAGGACAAAGCCAGAATCTGAAGTAAATTGCAATTTTTATCCTGCATCCTCTCCTCAAAAAACTGCAAACGCACAAACGCAAATGCAGCAGGCGTTTTTAATTTTGCTTTCGTCGATTCTAGCACAATTGCCTATTTTGTCTTAGACTCGTCTTATTCGAGAGAAGATTAGTTATCTCGAATATCCTGCTTTGAACAAATGTACTATGCGGCACCGCAAAAGCATTCCCACGCCCGTCCTGATTCAAATTGATCGCAACGATTCAATCGAACTCCAAAAGCCAACCCAGCCAACCGAAATGCGAATGGTAAGAGTTAAGGAGTATTTGCAGGCACGATCGCTCTCCTCCAAAACCCAAAAAGCTTATTGCCAGGATTTGCAGCATTTTTTGCGCTGGATTGATCTAGCGTGGGCAACCGTGACACCGCGCCAGGTGGCACAGTTCAAAGCGCATTTGTTACGAGTTGAAGACGGAAAACAAGTGTTGTCGAATGCAACCGTCAGGCGCATTCTGGGGACACTTAAGGCGTTTTATGGCTGGCTATGGCGTTGTGGCTATGTCGATCGCGACCCAACCCTCGAAGTGCAGTTGCCCAAAGGAGTGGAACCGGAAGCTGGGAATTTAAGCGATGAGCAGGTGGAGCGAATTTTAGCTGCCGCTGCCGAAACGCGGTTGAGGGAGCGCAATTTAGCGCTGATCGCGGTGCTGCAACACGGCATTCGAGCAGAAGCGGCAACGCTGCTGAACATTGAGGATTTTGATGGAGTCCGGCTCCATGTGCATCAGGATAAAGCGGACAGTAAAGGCGTGGTGCCATTAGATGAGGATGGGCAGCGAAAGATTGAGGCTTACTTAGCCTGGCGCAAGGGTCAAGGAGAAGTGTTGCAGCCGGAGCGTCCGCTGTTTGTGTCGCATTCACGGCGCAATGCCGGAGCGCGAATTGGCTATGACACGATCGATAAACTCGTCACACAGTTGAGACAGCAGACGGGCATTCCATTCCACGCGCATCAGTTCCGGCATACCTACGCGACGAATTTAGTACTTGATGGCATGAACCCGTATCATGTGATGACTTTGACGCGGCACAAGTCTGTGCAGAGCTTTCGTCGCTACACGAAGGCAGCGGATCAAAAAGCGGCGGAAGCAGCATTTTATGAAACTAAGCGTCGCAAGCACAACCCTTCGTCTGGGGCAGGTCACTGAAATCAATCTTCCACATTCCATTTATCGCTCTTGTGTGATCGCAGTTTGCCACTTTTGGACATCTTCATCAGGATTGTTGCGATGGCGCAAAGCGCCCGCCGTAGGCGATCGCACAACATCTTGTAGATATCAAAGATGAGATTTCTTTAGCGAAACTGCAACGCACTTGTGGCAAGGTTATGGTTGAAATCACAAAAATCATAGCCAAATTTAGTGGCTATAAGGTAAAGCTTTCGCTTTATTTTACTGAAGGAGAAAACATTATCATTCCTAGTAAATGTGGTACCAGCAGTGATTAGCAATTCAAGCGAAACATTTCTAAAAGATGCTGTTGTTGAAAGATATAACATCTCTAATTTGAATAAAACTCGCATCCGTTTCAAGATTCAGTTAAAGAAGACAACCAAAAGTAATGCTCCAAAATGGACAGATGTTCTCAAATATTCTCAAGATGAACAAGAATCTGACTTAGTGAAGGTTACAACCTCAGAAGTTGGTTGAAAGGGCATCAAAGTTTTCAAAGCTTTGGACGAAGCAGCAAACCAACTAAGGCAAGAAATTGCTTCAGTCCAAGAATGGATGAATTATGACAATGGTGATTGGATTTGTCCTATAGACTTAGCGCCCTTGGTCTGGAATCAACTAATCGGAATTCGAGATAATATTGCACCTGTTTTACGCACTCAACTTAAAGAAGAGTATGAAAAGGGGTACACAGACTATCAAGAACGTATTGACAAATTTCTTTCACTCAATGCTTGGCAATTATCTGTAGAACAACAACAAGAAGTTAAGCAGAACTTAGCCAAAGCTTTTCCCTGTTTAGAGGAACTAGAGGACTATTTACAAGTAGTAATTGGTCGTCCTGTCATTATTCCCGCCATCAGTGAACAATTGTCAGAGAAACAAGCTGAATGCTTAGGGCAAATAACTCGATTTATCGAACAGTATGACAGAAATTTAGAACAAACACTGAGGGAATCAGCGATACCTTCGGTGAGCTTCGCTAACGCTCTCGGTGAACAACTAGCAGCCCAGTTGCTCGAAGATTTGAGCAATTGGGAACCAGGACGCAAGCCAGTCAACTTCAAGAGAAAGATGGAACGTCATTTTAAGAAAGTCCAAATGCTTTTGGCTAACGCCAGCTTTGAAGCCGGTAGCAGTCTTGGACAAATGATGACTCATCTAGAGAATATTCTCGAAAACGTTTCTGTGGATGCCAAAAAGCTGGATTCACAAGGGCGTTCTCAGTTACAGGAAAAAATGGATGAAATTTGCTTCAAGCTTCTGGATGAACAACGCCATCTCCAACGATTAGCAAGTGATGAGGGCATGGGTTTAACCAGAGCCACAGCGATGTCTCTCAAACTTCGCCCTTAAAAACAATCAAGAATGTGTCTGTATCGTCCTTGATCGAAAACGAGGTGTGGGGGAGCCATTGCGGTGAAGCAGCCCCCATCTTGGCGGTTCCCGTCGATAGCGCAGCGTTAGCGAGTCCTCGCCCAAGGGGCAACGCTAAGAGCGAACGAGCGTCTGGGGACTGCTGAACCCGAAGGGTGGACGGGTTTCTCGGCATAAAGGAGCCAGCGCTGCGGGCGGGTTTCCCACGCCACTTGCTTCAAGCCGGGAAACCCGTCCAACGCAGTGGCTTGACTTGAGGCGACTGACGTCAAATGGCGTTGTAGAGCAAAACAATACGCCCACACTTCCCAAGCTTGCTACGGAACTAAGAGGGGAAGTGATAGGTAGGAACTTTTTGCTTCCTTGTCTATCACCACTGTTCCCATTAATTTACCAATCCACAGTATTTAGAGGTAGGAAATGTCACACTTTTCAACTGTCACTACAAAACTAACTAACCGTGAATGCTTAGTACAAGCTCTACAAAATTTGCAGCTTACCGTCCAAGTTTATGAAAAACCACAATCGCTGAGAGGTTATTACAGCGACTCCCAAGGGAAAAGTGCTGAGATTGTTGTCCCTGGTCGTAGTTTAAGTGTCCGCGCAGATATCGGGTTTAAGTGGGATCGAGAGGCAGGAGTGTATCAACTCATTCATGATGCCTATGAAACTGTACCTCGACTAGGAGAAAACTTCTTTTCTCACACCCTCATGGAAGCCTACGGTAAGAACATGGTTCGCGCTAAAGCAGCCCAGTTACAAGAACATCTGGGAGAATGCAGCATTACAGAAGAAACCAACGGTCAGGTACATACCCTGCGTCTTGCATTTTCAGCACATCAGCAAACTCAACAAGTACGGAGGTAACTTATGGAACGGGCAATATTGATACATTTTGACACTGTTACAGGCGAAGTGAAAATAGAAGCCGAGGGATTTGAGGGTTTGTCATGTCTAGAAGCAACCCAACCCTTTGAGGAAGCTTTGGGTGTGGTACAGGGCGATGCCTACGGCGGTAAACTACGCACTTACAAACCAGAATCTCAGCAACAGCTTCGTAGCACGATTACTCATCAACAACAGTTGTACCAATAAATGGGCATTGCTGAATTCTGGGATGAAATTTTACGTATTGAAATTTAAAACTCCTTATTCTCTCTGCATCTGGAGCGTGAGATAAATCATCCTGCATTTATGCAACCCAATAAATGATGACAAGGGAAAGTGGGAAGACAAAAAAGATAGGGGACTTTAATAATTCTTCCTTGTCTTCGTGTCATTCCACCAATAAACATTCGATGGGGGGACGAGGAAAATCCCCCTGCACAATTTTTCTATGAGCGAACTACCTGAAGATTATCCAATGCTGCATATTTACCCCTCAAAAGGAGCGCGGCAACCAGTAATTATCAAAGGAAATGCGGAGGGACTGTGCGCTTTAGTCAATGCCCTAATTTCCGCCATTGCTCATCCAAATTCTTCTGGAGTTGCTGAAGTATTTAACGGCGATGCTGAAGTTTACGAAGTAGTCGTGCATCTTGTTACCACTCACGAAAAACTTTCTCCCGTACCCGATCAAAATTCACAACAATGAAACTATCAAACCTGATTACCACCATTGACTCTCAAATACCCATCGTGGCAATAGATGTTCTGTCCCCCGAAGAAGCCACTATCATTCAGTGGTTAACTACTGAAGTGATGGACAAACTTAATAGTCCTGTGTACTTCTGGAATTTGGGAGTTTCCGGCTTGGAGCAATGTCTGATTGCTGACGACGGTGGACTGGTGTTCAAATCAGTCGAGACGTATAAAAAGCCTCCTAACATAGACCCTTTAATATATGTGTTCGAGTACATCAATAATTTTGGCAGTAATGGAGTTTTTATCCTGGGAGATGTTCACCCTTTTGTGGGTAAAAACTCCCTGCAATTGAGTTGGGAAATCCTCACCAGAGTAAAAAACTTGTACCATCGCCTCAAACCGACTGAAAAGCGAATTGTGTTTTTAGGTCAAAACATTCAACTGCACGAATCCCTGCTAAGACTAATTCCTTGCTGTGAAGTTCCTTTGCCCAGCATTGAGCAAATTCAAGACCACCTAGAATCATATTTACTGTACTTACAAGAATCTGCCAGTGAGCAAGAGGTACAATTCATAGTATCTCTAACCACTGAAGATAAAGAAACCTTGGCAAGGGCAGCTTTAGGGCTAACCTTGGAGGAAATCAGCGACTTTCTCCGGCTCACTGTTAAGGAGCGATTAACTTCTAAAGGTATAGTAATTGATGCTACAGTCATTCCCTTAGTTGTCGAATACAAAACCCGCTTACTGGCTCAAATGGGTATTGAATTGGGTAAACCGGCGACCATACCGTTTGGTGGACTAGACCTGTTGCGCGATTGGTTACAACGCCGCAGCCGATTATTTTCCCAAGAAGCGCGATCGCTCAATCTACCCCAGCCTAAAGGAGTGCTACTAGCAGGGCCACCAGGGACAGGTAAATCGATAGTGGCGAAAAACATTGCAACCATACTCAATCTTCCACTGCTGCAATTAGACATTGCCTCGATGCTTGCTAGCCTGGTGGGAGAATCTGAGGGCAATGTCCGCCGCGCACTCAAGACTGCTGAAGCTATTGCACCCTGTATCTTGTGGATTGATGAGGTTGAGAAAGCACTTTCAGCTAATGGCGATACCTCTGGAGTCTCACAAAGGATTCTAGGAAATATCCTCACTTTCATGTCTGAATGTACGGCAGGGGTGTTTGTAGTGGCAACTTGTAATGACCCTACAGCGCTGCCTATTGAGTTCAAGAGGAAAGGGCGGTTTGACGAGAATTTCTTCGTTGACCTGCCTACTGAGTTGGAACGTTGCCAGATTCTCAAAATTCACTTAGAACGATTTGGTATAGAAGTTCCGCAGGAATATTTAGAGGCGATCGCTGCTGCTACTGACAAGTTTAGTGGTGCTGAGTTAGAAACCCTGGCATCAGAAGCAGCTCTACTAGCTTTCGATGAGGGAAGACCTCAGCAAATCACACTGGCTGATTTAGAAAATTGTCAGCAAAACATCACCCCTTTAGCTGTTCAAGATGCTGCTGCTGTTGAGCGGATGCAGTCTTGGTCAAAGATTGCCCGACCAGCTTCCAGCCCTGTGCAGGTGTCTAAGAAAGGTCTTCGTACTTCAAGGTTCCGCACTAATTAGATAAACGCGCTTCTTCTAAGACCAAGAACTGATGTCTGCGGTTAGCGATCGCTAACCGCGTCTCGTTGGCGATGCCTACGGCCACCCAAAGCGGGAATGCCAAAATTAAATAAACTACTCCACGTTGAATTTTTACTAATTTGGTGATGCCTAATTAGTAATGATTTGAAGCTTTTGTCAAATGAACATCTGTTGTTGAGATATTCATTTGACACGGCAATACTCTACTCTAAATCACGTCAAAAATATGGAAATTTACTTAATATTCGTAGATGCGGTTCAGAACAGTAACAAATTCTGGAGTGCAAAAGTTGAGCAAGGCAATCTAACTGTTGAGTGGGGTAGAGTAGGTTACAAATCTCAGCAAAAAGTTCACTCTTTTGGGAATGCTCAACAAGCAGTTTCTAAATTCTACAATCTCGTTGCTGAGAAGAAAATGAAAGGCTATCGAGAAAGCCAACCTCAAATTGATAGTACTTCTGATTCTCTAGAAATCAAAAGAGCTATTCAATTACTAGAGATATTACGCCCTTATGTAGCACAAAGACAATTTGCCAATAGAAATTATCTAGAGACATTAAACCAATATTTAAAAATTGTTCCTACACCTTTAGGAATGAAAATAGAACCGTCTCTAATATACCGCAATGTGGCAGATGTTGATCATCAACTATCACTGCTGAACTCTTTGTTGGAAACTGATTCTGTACTGGCTGATAACATTGCAGAAGAATCTGGTAATCATAGCAAAGTTATCAGTTTAAAAACCATTGGGAAGAACTTTTGGAGGAATTTATAGAACGTAATAATTCAGGAGCGGAGCCAGAGATGTTCCGCCTCTGGTTAAAATCAAGACTTAGCTGAGAGCCGTTCAATGGGATATATCAGTAAAGTTCTGTATATCTCACAGGGTAAAAGCATCTGATTCAAAGCTTCACAGCCTTTCTTTTCTGCTATCGCAGTCACCTTTCTAACAATGTCGCAACCAGAAATAAATCCTCATGACTCAAACAGCATCAAAACAAAGGGTAAAGCCTGCAAAGCATACAAAACCAACAAGTGTAGCTACTCCTAAAGGCGAAAATGAAGTATCAGCAAATATCCCAGAAATATCTACAGGTAAAAAGAAAAAACCTATATCTCCAGATGCTGGTACTTCAACTGAACCTATCTCAAATAAGCGTACTAATAAACGTTCTGCCAAATCAGATTTAAACTCTCAACCAATTATAGAATCAGGAATGGAGATAATCTGCTCACAAACTAAATTTCACGATGCACTCTCTTTAGTTAGTTGTGCTACCCCAGCTAAACCTACCCATCCTATTCTTGCTAATGCTCTAATCATTGCAGATATCGAAACACAACAGATACATTTAACTGTTACTGATTTAGCATTAACAATTCAGGCAAGTTTTGAAGCCCAGGTGTTGCTCAAGGGTGAAATTACTGTACCAGTGGAAATGCTATTTGAGATAGTTAAGCATTGCCCTAATGGTAATATTAACCTCAGTAGCCAAACTCAGCTTATACAGCTTACTGATGAGGATAAGCAAACCAAAATCTGCTCTCTGGGTTTATCTGATGCTGATGGAAAATATGAAATTAGAGGCATTAGTGCTGAAGAATTTCCACCTAGTTCTACAATTGATGCTACTCCCATTCCTCTGCCAACAACAGTTTTCAAAGATGGTTTTAAAGGTGTGATTTATGCTATTAGCACTGATGAAAATAAATATATCTTGACCGGAGTTCATATCCAACTTACACAGGAGAAGTTAAAGTTTATTGGTACTGATGGGCATCGAGTCGCAACCACTGAACTTTCAACTCAAGGAATTGGTAGAAAACCGCGTAAACAAGTAGAATCTTCAGAGATACAATTTACTATTCCCGGTCGAGTCCTCAAGGAACTAGCGCGTAACTTGGATGATTCTGTCGAATTCATTAATCTGTTGTATGATGCCCAAAGTAATCGCTTGGGTTTTGCTTGGCAAGATATTATCCTCAGATGTCAATGTCTGGAAGGAGCTTACCCTGACTGCGAACAGCTATTGGCAAGATTTAGCTTTGACCGAGAAGTAATCATAGAAAAAGCATTCTTAGTCAAAGCACTGGAACGGTTAGCTGTGTTAACAGATAAAAAAGAGAAAGGTATTTATTTACAGTTTGATGGAAGTTTGCAGCAGTTACGATTATCAATTGAACGAGAGTTTGGCAAAGGCGATCAAGTTATTGCTGCTCATCTACCATCAGAAATGTCATTGAATATCCAGTTTAACCTCAAGTATTTAGTAGAAGCAGCCAAAGCAATTCCTAGTTCCGCTATCAAAATGCACTTGCAACAATCAGATCATCCTGCCATGTTGGTTCCTTATGGAGATAGACCAAATCCAGAACTGCAAATGTCCATGCGTCAATTCTTATTGCCACTATACACTCTAAATGCTTAATAAATATTAACCGTAATCTTGAAGTTTTGTAGGGTGTTTTAAATACAAGAGGTGTTTATTTGAGACAGAGGTTTGACGAACTCTGGACAAAACTGGACAACATGAACTAATACCAATTCGCAATTCGCAATGACGCTCGCGGACTCGCTAACGCTGCGCTAACGCAATTAATAAACTTAGATGCAGCAAGACTTTCCTCGTTTACATCTGTTGCTAAATTTTGGAGAATTGGTATAAAATCCTCGATTTTGACTAAATTATGTGCATTTTGGCGGTACATATCCGACTATTTGCCGCCAAAATACCAAACTTATCCAGTTTTATCAAGAAAAAATGAAGCAAAGCAGGGCGCAGGGAGCAAGAAGGAAAGATAGAAAAGTGTGTCACCCAATATGGTAAACACTTTACAATCAGAGTATTACTCAATAGTTCCACCATGCCAGCAAAAGACATATACCATAATGAAGTCAAGAACGCATTGATAAAAGACGGTTGGACTATCACAGATGATCCCTACTTTATCAAATATGAGGATGCTGAACTCTACGCCGACTTAGCAGCAGAAAAACCAATCGCCGCAGAACGCCAAGGACAGAAAATTGTTGTAGAAATCAAGAGTTTTGTGGGCAAATCGCTGATGTATGATTTTCATAATGCCTTGGGACAATACATAGTCTATCGCAAACTAATTCAACTTACGGAGCCAGAATATAAGCTTTATTTAGCTGTTGATGATGTTGTCTATGAAAACTTTTTTCAACGTAAATCTGTACAAGCAGTCATCAATGAAAATCATCTTCTGTTAATAGTCGTAAATACAGAAAAGGAGGAAATTCAGCAATGGATAAGCTAGAACAATATCGCGATGCTATCAAGAAGATATTGACTGAGTATTACGAAATTACTAATACTCAAGTTAGAGAAACTACGGAAGTTGAAGTAAGCGATCGCTTGGCTTTTGATGAAACAAGAGATCAATATCTTTGGTTTCGATTTGGCTGGGATGACAAAAAGCAGATACAGTATATTATCATCTATCTCTGCATTAAAAACGGCAAAGTTTGGGTGGAAGAAGATGCAACTAATTTATGTGTTGTTGATGATTTGCTATCAGCCGGAATACCCCAAGGCGATATTGTTTTGGGTTTCCATCATCCCAGTAAACGAGGTTTAACAGAATTCGCTACTGCTTAAGGAGGCAGGTAAAAAAGAGAAAATTAGCGTTTTATGAGCCAAGGAGATGAATTTTAAAATGGCTATAGATCGGTTGTAAATCCCATAAACTTCTCCACCTTTTTCAACGTTTAAATAATTAGGCATACTCAACTTCTGGTATCGGTAAATATTACTGTAATTGAGCAAATCAGCCTATTTTGGAGTCAAAATTACACCCCCTTAACAGGGGTAAGGGCGACAAATTAAGGTTAATTAATGCTATGTCTACAGTCGCCCTACATCAAAAATATCGACCCCAAACAATAGCCGAATTAGTTGGACAGCCCTACATCAAAACTGCTCTGACTAATGCTGTCAAATACCTGCAAATTGCACCAGCTTATTTATTCACAGGTTCTAGAGGCACAGGTAAAACTTCAACTGCTCGGATATTTGCTAAATCCCTCAATTGCCTCAACACTAAAAAACCAACTGACCAACCTTGTGGTATTTGTCAATCCTGCCGTTCAATTGAAACCAGTAATAGCCTAGATGTTAGTGAAATTGATGCTGCTTCTAATAATGGTGTAGATGATGCCCGTGCTTTAATTGAGCGCAGTACCTTAGCACCTGTTGCAGGACGTTACCGAATTTTTATTCTCGATGAGTGCCATTGTCTAACCAGTAACGCCTTCAATGCCTTACTTAAGTGTATTGAAGAACCACCACCTCATGTTGTTTTCATTCTCTGCACAACAGAATTGCACAAGGTGTTACCTACCATTGTCAGCCGTTGTCAGGTGTTTAATTTCCGCACTTTGTCTGTTCGGGCAATTGTGCAGCACCTGCGTATTGTAGCAGATGCAGAATCTATCTCTATTGATGATGAGGCACTGACAGCGATCGCACGACTCAGCGATGGTGGACTCAGAGATGCACTGCAATTACTGGGTCAGGTGAGTCTTTTAGATGAAGATATCACTGCCAATCATGTCATGGAAATTGCTGGTGGTGTTACAGAAACAGAATTAATGTCAATTTTACAGGCAATTTCCACCAACAACACCTTTAACTTGTTGCAAGTAGCAAGAGTTTTAGTAGATTCTGGTAAAACGCCCAAATTGATTCTCTCCAACTTACTGCAAACATACCGAGATTTATTGATTATCAAGTCTGCACCCAAAAAGCAATCCTTGCTAACTGGTTGTGTTAGCTATGCTCAACTCAAGGTTTTAGCAAATCACTGGAATTTCGAGACGCTTAACTTGTCTCTAGCAGAGTTACAAAAAGCAGAAAACTATCTGCGGTACACAGTAAATGCTGCTGTGTGGCTAGAAGTTTGCTTACTGAACCTGATACCCAGTTTATTGCCTGTCAGTGCAAGCAAGACGCTAACTGCTAAACCTGTAGATGACAAAGGGCATGATGGCAAATTGTTACCAGCAGTTGCAGCTAATACTGCTAACCTGGCTCAAATTTGGCTTTCTGTGATGGATACAGCTAAACCCAGCAATCAAAAGCTGTTGGCTCATGCTCATCTCGTTAAATTGCAAGGTGACAAGGCGATTTTAGAGGTTACACCAGCTTATCTCAATAAGTTTGAGAGTAGTAAAGAAGCGATCGCTAAAATGCTGCAACGAGCTACCCAAAGTCAACAACCAATGACTGTGTTAATTAAAACTGCCAACAAGAGCAGTAACGGGAGGGTAAAAGCATGATTGTATTGTTAACAGGTGACGACCAACACGCTATTCAGGAACAGCTAAACCAATACAAAGCAGAGATTGATGCTCAATGGCTCACACTTTGCTATCACCGATTTCCAGCCGATCACCTTGACAGAGCCATCAGCGTAGCTCGCACTCGTTCCTTGACTGGTGGTAAAAAACTGGTGATTGTGGAAAATTGCCACCTCAAGCAGTGGGGTGATACTGAGTTGTCAACTTTGCAGCAGCTTGTTCAAGTGCCTGAATTCACAATTCTGGTGTTTGTCGCCACCACTGTAGATAAGCGGCTGAAGATTTACAAACATATTGTCAAGTATGCCAAGTTGTTGGAGTTTCCATTGATACCACCTTGGCGTACTGATTTAATTGAAAAAGCGATCGCTACTCAGGCTAAAAAAATCAAGCTGGTGCTGTCAAAGGGTGCAGTGGAATATCTAGCAGAAGCAATTGGTAACGACATGAGCCGTGCAGCTACTGAGTTACGCAAACTGTATATTTATGGTAATGGCAGACAACTGGAGCTTGCAGAAGTAAAAGAGTTAGTGCCATGTCAGACTCAGAATAGCCTACAACTGGCATCTGCTATTCGTCAAGGAGAAAGCAATCAAGTTTTACACCTGCTGGATGATTTACTGTCACGCTCGGAACCATTAATGGTGATTGTTGCTACTCTCCTAACGCAGTTTAGAACTTGGCTGTGGGTTAAGTCTGCAATTGTTTCTGGGGTTAAGAAAGATAGTGAATTAGCTCAACTGTGCAATATCAGCAATCTTAATCGCATTTACTACTTGCGTATTGAGGTAGCAAATACAAGCATCAACGCTTTAGCTAAAGCAGTGACTATGGTGCTGGATTTAGAGATGTCTATCAAGAGAGGTGTTGAGGCTAAAGATTTACTACCAACAATTCTTAGTGTTAGCAGGTTATTCAAGTTAACTTAATCAACATAAAGTTGACTGAGAAGTTTGGATTTTGGATTGTATATTTGATTCCAGTCTAAAATCCAAAATTAGTTGTTTAAGTAAGTCAAATATAATTTTTTAATTCCTAAATCGATTGCTCAGGAGTTAGAATTCGCGGAGTAATAATAGGAAAATATTCAGGATTACTGCTAATAATCGCATCTAATAGATTAAATACAGCTGTGGATGAATAGCATCTTTAAAATCCCTAACATTGGCTATTAGAGCCATTCTAATTACAGCCTGATCTACTCTAGCAATTTGACAGAAGGTAACTATTTGTCTAAAAAAATAGTTAAATATCGACCTTTTTATTTACGGATAAGATAGTAAAGGTCGGCAAGCTTGGCTGTAGTTCCAAGAGCGATATTTTTGGGTATTTCCGTCAAATTATTTTAGATAAACAATCTTCTGCTTCCTTCCTTAACAAATGACAACGAGTCATTGCAGTTATATTGGACAATCCCTGTTGGAGAAAGTCCTGGCTAATTACTTGACGATCAAGCATTAACTCAAATAGCAAGCTCAGTGGGTAATATTGGATACGTTCTATTTCAGCTAATCTTGCCAACTCAGGATTAATTATTAAAAGAATGTATTCAGACTTTTGAGCTAAGGCAAACGCATAACCTTCGTCCTGACATAGGGTTGTATTACTCCGACAGTATTGCATCGCAAAGGTTGCCATTTCTGGATCAAGTGATTGAATTTGTAAACCTAGCTTTAGTAGCTTTTGTCCGTCATAGTCTTTTAATTCACGCTCGTAAAGAAGATCGGTGACATTGACTTCGATAGGTAAGTTGAACAGTGGTTCGAGAAACCCCACTCGCTCTAGTGCTATCAATATTGACGGATTTGATACCAACAACTGCATCACATTGTAGTTAAGATAATGAGTATTTTAAAAAGAGAAAAATTACATATTAAACTCTTCAATTTACAAATACGGCATATTTTTATAACAATTGTATTAATATAATTGACTAAAAACTACCTAGCGTGTATCTCTATTTGGAATAGATTCTGCTTGAGCAGAATCCATCCTGGCTATCAAATCACACACTGGTAGACCTAGCAGTTCTGCTGCTTTAGCTTCAGAGATAGCATTTTCTGATAAAGCCCTAAAACAAAGTCGTTCAAAGCGGTGTGGTTCTTCTTTAGGTACTGGAAATGGTTCATAAGGAGGAGTCCGCCACCCTCTTCGCCCAAATTCAGCAAACAAACTTTGAAAAGTGGAATTATCAATAATTTCTAAATCTTTACATCGATAAGTTAATGCCTGCATACTAACTCCCAGTAATTGCTTTAACTGAGCAAGCTCTGCAATTGTTAAGCGACTACGGCGCTTGCCAATTTCAAGCCATAAAATTGAGGCGGGCATGAGAAATGCACTTGCAACTCTATGAGCGACTTTCTCTACATCAAGGTTGGGCGAAGTAATCAGCACCATATGCCCAAGTTCATGCATTAGTGTAAAGCGTTGCCGTTCACCATTATCATCTGCATTAATCACAATCACCGGCACCTGCTTACGGTTACGGCGTTTTACCCAGCAGGTTAATCCTGAGACGTTATTGTTTAGGGATAGAGACAAAATTTTAATGCCTTGAGATTCAAGAAATTCAGCCAAATTAAGAATTGGATCAGTCCCTAATTGCCAGTAAACACGCAGGCGTTCAGCCACAAACTCGGCATCTTTCAGTGAATTTACAGGAAATGGAGCTTCACGAGGTGAGTCCCATTCAGTAGTTGGAGCATAAATAATCTCTTCAATTTCTAGATATCGCTCAACATGGCTCAGAACCGCCGCTACAACGTGAGTCTCCTCTTTCTTACTGGTAATTTTTTTCTTCCTAAATTCTAAACCTTCGAGTTCTAGCTCACTTTGTCCCAGTAAATATGTCTCAGAAACCCCTAATGCTTTAGCAAGAGCTATTAGTGTCGTCGAGTTCGGCATCATCTCGTCCCGCTCGTACTTTCCGATTGCCTGGGCTGAAACTAAGTTTTCAATTTTTGATTCTAGTTCTCGTAATGACAAGCCACTTCCTTGTCTTGCTAGCTTTAATCTTTTACCTATCATAATTTATCCGTAATTATACTAGTTTACAAAATTCTGTTTTGTAAACTATTTTGTAAACACATTTAAATAAACGAAGTATCCAATAAGAAGGTCAGCATGATTAAGGTAGATGGTGAACAGCCCTTTGTAGATGAAATTATTGATCTAGAGGAGTTTGCTAAATCAGGAAAGATACCTCCTACACAATGTCGTGGTTACAGAATTAGGATTGGTAAGCAATTCTATACTGTAACCCGTTCAATGATGACAGGACGTGAACTGCTAGAGTTAGCAAGTAAGACCCCACCAGAGCGGTTCCGTATTGACCAGAAGTTTCGAGGTGGACAAACGAAGCGAGTTGGGTTAGAAGAAACGGTCAATCTAGCTACGCCAGGTGTTGAGCGTTTCCAAACACTACCGCTTGACCAGACCGAAGGCTATACTGCCCGTCGTCAGTTTCGCCTGCCTGAAGTAGATGAAGAATATCTTAATGCCTCTGGTTTACTGTGGGAAACAGTTGTTGAGCCTAGCAACCGACGTGTCATTCTCTATAATTTTCCAGTACCAGATGGATATAACGTCCGCACAGTTGACTTAAATCTTCGGATTGAAACGGGCTATCCTGATACCCAGCTTGACATGGTGTATTTCTATCCCGCTCTGGTGTCAAGTAATGGACAAGCGATCGCAGCAATCCGTAATGACACTTTTGATAGCAAAATTTGGCAACGTTGGTCAAGACATCGTACACCTGCTAACCCCTGGATGCCTGGTGAAGATTATATTGGTACGCATTTAGGGTTGGTTGAACATTGGCTGGAACGTGAACTAAATTAAGGTGAACCGATGAAATACTCTGTGACTATGACTGCTGATCAGCACGCAGAAATTAAGGCACACGTTCTGCCTTCTGACGGCAAAGAAGCAGTTGCCATCGCTCTTTGTGGTCGTCGTGCTGGAGCTACTAGCCATCGTCTGCTTGTCTACAAGGTTATTCTTGTTCCTTACGAAGTTTGTTCAGTTCGAGAAGCTAATCGCGTTTCTTGGTCAACAGATCTATTGATTCCATTACTAGGGGAGGCGTCAAGACGGGGAATGGCAATTCTTAAAATTCATGGGCATCCGCAAAATTACCCTTGGCACTCTGAAGTAGATGATGAATCTGACCGTGAACTATTTCCTTCCATCTATGGCTGGATGGAGGATGATTACCCCCACGCCAGCGCAATTATGTTGCCCAATGGACAGATTATTGGACGCATTGTATCTCCAGACGGAATGTTTGAATCACTCGAAGTTGTTAAAGTTGTCGGGGAAGATTTGAAGTTCTATTACCCTAATACAGATTTACAAATTGTACCGGAATTTGCCAAGCGAACAGCACAAACTTTTGGTGAAGACACATATGCCAAGCTTAAATGTCTAAAAATCGGTATTGTTGGTTGCTCTGGCACGGGGAGTTGGGTTGTAGAACAACTTGGACGGTATGGTGTAGGTGCATTAGTGTTAGTTGACCCTGATTATGTTGAGGAAAAGAATTTAAACCGTATTCCTGCCTGGATGATTGATGCCCAAACGAAAATATTAAAAGTGGAGATGGCGCGACGAAATCTTGAATTGATGGGTTTAGGAACTCAAGTTGAGATATTTTCTACCAGCTTATTCAATTCTGAAACCGTGCGATCGCTCGCAGATTGTGACGTTGTTTTTGGTTGTGTAGACACGATCGATGGTCGTTGGCTCTTAAATCGTCTAGCAACGTTTTACTTGCTGCCTTACTTCGATTTGGGTGTAAAGTTGGAGGCTGATGGCAAAGGTGGTATTGATCAATCCTGTGGCGGTATCCAATATCTTCAACCAGGGCAAAGCCTTTGGAGTCGAGGTATGTTCACACTAGAGCAAGTTCGGGCGGCTGGGTTAAAGCGAACTAATCCGGAGGAGTATGAGCAACTACGTCGTGACAAATATATTGCTGGATTACCACCAGATGAACGACCTGCTGTTATTAGCATCAACATGAACATTGCATCGTTTGCAGTGTTGGAATTCTTAGCAAGACTGCATCCTTACCGAGAGGAACCTAATTCACAATATGGTTCCTTGATGTTCAGTTTTAGTCAAATGCAACTATACACTGAGCCAATGGCAACTCCTTGTCCAACTTTAGTGAAGCACGTAGGGAGGGGTGATGTGATTCCTCTATTAGACAATCCTGAGTTAAGTGATACAGAGGTTATTTTTGTATGAAATGGTTTTATTATGCCTATCGAATACTAAAACTATGGCTGTTAAGACAACCACTGCCACTACGAACTGTGTGGGTAATGGATTTACCCGATGAACTGCATTCTAGATGTGTTTACATTGCTGGTGAAGGTGAGTATCTTTGGTACGCTGCAATGTGCTGCCCCTGTGGCTGTGGTACAACTTTACACATGAGTTTAATGCCAGAAGGTTCTCCAAGGTGGCACTTAACAGAAGACCTAGACGGCACAGTTAGTTTACATCCTTCCGTTTGGCGTACAGTAGATTGTCGAAGTCACTTCTTTTTGAAAAAAGGTTTAATACATTGGTGTTCTAATACCAATCCGCGTTCTAAAACGTAATTCTCAAATGTGGAAAATTCGTAAGTGAACGTAATCTTTCAGGCATATCCATTAATTCTCTAAGTCCTTGACAAAGTGTATCAATGACATCATGCATTGAATCAAACACTCGATTGTAGAAATGCTTTTCACGCACTTCCTCCCAGATATGCTCCACAGGATTTAACTCTGCACTACGAGGTGGTTGGGGAATTAATCGAATATTTTCAGGAATAACTAAATCACTTGATGTATGATATGAAGCTTGGTCTACTTGTATAATTACGAAAAACGCAGCAAAGACTTGTGCAACATGCTCGAGAAATAAACTCATCATATCCGTATTCGCACAAGGTAATACCAATGCTGCCATTTCTCCCAATGATGGTGCAACTGCAACATAAGCATAAGTATATTCTCTCACTATTTGTTGACCAACACTCTTAAGTACTCTAGCAGGACTCCAAGCTCTCATTACTTGACCAATTCGCCCAAATCTTCCTTGATCGGCTGCTAACAGGAGTACCGGACGAGTATCGTCCTGTTCTCGGCTAGAGAGGGCTTGTTTAACCAAATCAGGAAAGTTTTTTTAAAAGCCTCTTGTTGCAGGCGATCGCCTTTGGGGTGATAGGGGCGAGGTGTTAATTTACGCCAACCATGACGCTCTAATAATCGGTAGATGGTACTGGAATCAACTTCCCGACCTACTTGTTTTTCAAATGCTTGATGAATCTGTGTAATTGTCGTTATCTTACCTGTCTGTGCTGCATCTACAAATTGCTCTAGAAATGCAGTTTCCTCTTCTTTACTGAGGTAACTGTTGTGTCTACCTCCTTTTCCGGAAGTCTCAATCGCTGCTGCTGCCAAACGGTTATAGTTTGAAATCACCTCATGTACTGTTCTGACTGTTGTTCCCGTATGCAAAGCGATCGCACTTGCTGGTCGTGGTTCCACTAGAGCATTGTAGACAATTAACCACTTCTGTTGTCTGCGAGGATGATCGCAGGTGGCTATTTTTTGTTTGATTTGTTCTAACGTTAGATGTGGCTCAACCCTGCTGACCCTTGCCATGATGAAAGTAATTATTTTAACTTATATCTATTTTACCAATTTTACACTTTAGAACGCGGATTGGTATAACGCTCTTTCATCACTCTTATGAGAGAATAATAGGGTAAAGTGCTGTAAACTCTTTGCTGGGCTATGTTTTGGGGAAGAGAGCCTGCGGAAACTATAAAATTTGTCGATGATTACTGTGAATGGTATAGAAAGCTATTCCCAGAAGTCAGAAGTTTTGAAGCATTTAAATATCTGCATGTAGGAATGATTTCAGACATTAAACGCAAAACCCTACCAGAAATAGCGCGGGTAGTAGGATTAAGTAACGAACAAGGGTTATTGCATTTTTTAACAGAATCACCTTGGGAAATTGGGAAATTAAGAGAAGCGAGATTAAAGCTAATTTTACAAGTATTAGCTGGAAGAGAAATTACATTGATTATTGATGAGACAGGAGATAAAAAGAAAGGCTCGACGACAGATTACGTCAAAAGACAGTATATAGGTAATTTAGGTAAAATCGAAAACGGAATAGTTGCAGTTACAGCCTATGGATTATTTGAGGGTATGACATTCCCTCTGATGTTTGAAGTTTATAAGCCAAAGCAAAGGTTATTAGAATCAGATGTTTATCACACCAAGCCAGAAATTGCGGCTGTTATGATTAGAAACCTCCGAAAAATGGGGTTTAAATTTAAACTGGTATTAGCAGATAGTTTATATGGTGAAAGCGAAAGTAACTTTATTAGTGTATTGTGCCAATTAGAACTAAACTTTGTAGTAGCGATCCGGAGTAATCATGGAGTCTGGCTACCGCAGGGTCAGAAAGTTAGATATAACCGTTGGCGACCCTATAACCGTGTATTCTCAGATGGTCAGCAAGAAAAAAGGTATATTCGAGAGATAGTATTTGGCAAGCGCCGTACCGTTCAATACTGGCAAGTTACCACAGATCCAGAAACTTTACCGCAAAATTCGACTTGGTTCATCATGACCCTTGTTCCTGGTATTAAATATAAAGAAGTAGGGAATTTATATGGTTTAAGAAACTGGGTCGAATATGGGCTTAAACAAAGTAAAAACGAATTAGGTTGGGCTGATTTTCGAGTCACTGACTATTCCCAAATACAAAAATGGTGGGAAATCATCATGAGTGCTTATTTCATGGTAAGTCTTCACTCTCAAGTTTTGAACAATCAATCCCAACTTGGAGTAAACAAACCCACAGATCCCGTTGTAGCAAAGTTCAGCGAACATGATTGGTGGGACTTTGGTAAAGGCTGGAAGAATTTACTCAACAATTTACGCTTAGTCATTCAACCTTTGATATTCTTTAATTTACTAAAACCTTGGCTCAGAGTCTTTCCCGTTTCGCATTTATCGATTGGGTTTCTGACACTAATTGCATTGATGAATCGAATGCGAGGCGCTATTCCGGACACCTCATATTTTGAGGATTTCTTATTTTCCTCTGCTTAGAGTGATGGAAGAGCGATAACAATTGATCTGAAGTGTGGACAACATAAAGAAATTGATGTGATAAGATTGGGAACCAATTAAGCTTCTGAGCCACTAGAAAGAGATAGAAATAGCCTCGCCCTGAGCTTTCTTCACATAATATGAATGCAGTAAGTAAACACTGTTTGAGTTTTAACTAACACAATTCGATAGAGGATAAATCTGGTAAATAGGGGGTTAAGTTGAGGCTGCTAAAACTCTATTTGCTGATTGTAAGAGTAAGCAAGCGCAAAACTTTTGTCGTTATCTCGAAAAACATAGCGATGCCTACGGCGGGGTACGCCTACGCCTTATCAACTACGAATACTATCAAGCTGAACAAAGAAAGTTCGATTGAATCTGCCGTTAAACAAGTTGACCGTCGAACTAAGATTTATGGAGCACAGTGGAAACGAGAAAATGTGCCTCAGACCCCCTATTACTTATCCTAATTCAATATCACTCCCCCAATGGGGGATTTTTTAGGGCAATGAGCGAAAAACACCGCCATGAACACGCCCAATTATAGTGCCTTACTACAAAGCTTTTGGACACCACCTCGTACACCCCTTACAGAAAATTCCAACTCAAATAACCATCCTACTGAACCAACAGATATTGCTGAATTTCTAGGTGAAGATTTACTCTGGCAGCAAACTATCCCTGCCAAAGAACCTAATCTGAAAAATATCCCTAATGACCTGCCAAATAAATTAATTAAAGCACTTCACTCATTAGGAATCACCCAACTTTACTCTCACCAACTTCAAGCCTTACAAGCAATTAGACAAGGTAAAAGTTTAATCCTCACCTCTCCCACAGCCAGTGGCAAAACTCTCAGCACATACCCCGCCATTCTGGAAGGTTGTATAAATGAAGAACATCGAGCATTAGCATTTTATGGACTACGAGCATTGGCGCTAGACCAGTTCCATAAAATCTCTGAACTACTCTCTACCATACCAACACAATCCAGACCTATACTGGCAATGATCACTGGAGATGTCAAATCAGAAAAACGAGAACAAATCCTCAAGAGTGAACCGCATATTTTAGGTGTCACACCAGAATTAATCCACTTTCAACTCAAGCAAGCCTGGAAATCCGCGCATTGGGCAAACTTTTATCAGCGATTGCGCTACATATTAATTGACGAAGCTCACACCCTCTCAGGTAGCTATGGCGCAAATATGTCCTGGCTGATTCGTCGTATTAAACTAGCAGTAGATCATTACAATGGTGACTCCAAGAAACTGCAATTTATCTTCCTGAGTGCCACTTGTGGTAATCCTAAACAACTGGCTCTGAAAATCTCCGGCTTAAAACCCACTAAACTCAACCCCAAACCCCTAATTTGGATTCGTAAAAGTGGAGCCGCTTCACCATCTAGACAAATAATTATCACTCAGCCCAGTTACAATCTGACTGGTGATACCGCTCGGATAATTCAATTTTTACTCAATCAAGGTAAATCAGGTATCGCCTTTTGTAACTCCCGTCGCAGCGTGCGGGAACTAACAGAATTACTCAAATCAAACCAAGTAGCCGCATTCTACAGTGGCATAACCTCTGAGCGCCGCGCAGAAGTAGTTGACCAACTCCAGTCTGGCACGCTCAAGTGGATTATTGCCACAGAAGCATTAGAAGCCGGAATTGACCTACCAGAGTTAGAATGTTGCATTTTGCGTGGCTGGCCTGGTTCCAAAATGGCATACCAGCAACGCAGTGGCCGCGCCGGACGTTCTCAGTCTGGACTGACAGTGCTGCTTCCCAATGCTCTCAATCCCATAGACTGCTATGTAGCAGAACATCCAGAAATGCTGGTATCGCCAGAAGCTGAGGAAGTGTTCTTTAATGACGAATATCCCATCTTTGCTGCTAAACATTTGATGTGTGCAGCCGCAGAAACTGGTATTCCTACTAATAAAATCAAGCACTACTTTGGCACAGCAGCTTACGAGATAGCAAAACTCCTGTTAGCCCAAGGGCATCTAAATAAAGGTCGTAATGGACTGTGGGCAAAAGGCTATCCCCATAAAGATGTTAACTTTCGGGGTGGCTTATCTCAAACTACCATCAAACTAGTAGATGCAGAATCTGGGGAAGAACTAGAGGAAATCTCAGAAGATATTGCTCACCGGGAAGTCCATCCCCAAGCCATCTACAAACGACAAGATGCCAATGGACAAATGCTGACTTATCAGTGCATCTCCCTCGACTTGAACAGCAAGCAAGCAATATTAAAACAGACAGCAGATAGCCCACTGTTTACAGTTGCAGTTACGGAATCAGAAACCAGTAGCCTAACAGTGCTGACAGATCCGGTGAAGTTACCATTGCTGTTTTCTCAAGTCAGTGAAGTTGATGACAGTCAGGAATACTTAACCCTGGAACTTAGTTTTGGTGAGGTTAAGCACATTACTAGTGGTTACAGTTTAATGACCCAAATCTATGAGCAGACTTGTTTGAACAAGCGGTGTCTTAACTACAAAGAGCCGCTACCTAAAGAACGTCGTTGTCCGCTTTGTAGCAAACTTACACGCAAAGCTGTAATTGTGAAAACCCTGTCAGAAGAAAAGTTTGAGCAGCCTTTCCGTACACAATTTTCAGCACCAATGGTCAAAGTAGCGATTAACTCAAGTGCGCGGGAATACCTCCAGCACAATGCCTTGGAAACTAGAACCAATTTAACCCGCAGTGGCGAACCGATTCCACCAGGCTATCAACAGTTGTGGGAATATTCCAGTACCTTAATTGCTATCCACAGCTTTGGGCATCAAATTATCAGAGCGTTGCAGCTGGTGGCTAGAGTTGACCCAAAACAGGTGAATTTTACAGTAGTGAAGGAGTTAGGGGAAAATAACAATTACACAGGCTATTTCTATGATACCAGTGATGGTGGTAATGGTGCGGCTGAAGCTGTGTTTAAGCATCTGCCAAAACTTGCTGGTGCTGCGAGAGCGATCGCACTAGATTGCAATTGCGATACTGGCTGTGCCAAGTGCCTAATTCAACATGGTTGCCCTGATGGTAACACTGCTTTATTGAAGCAAATGGGATTACTGTTGTTAGATGCGATCGCCTCCTCCAGGGCGTAGTCCTACACCTGATGTTTGACACAAGCATCGTCGTAGACATCGCTCAAATTCAGATTTTATTGTCTCAGATACTCAATCACTGCCTCCAAGTCTGCGATCGCTCGATTAAATCGATTCAGCATTGCTTCGGCTACTTCTGGTTCGGCGTTGACAGTCGGTAGTTTTTCCCTCACCACATCTTTGAGTGCTTCTAGCCACAGCGACAAATTTGTATGTCGAACTGCTGTCAACAATCCCATATTGGTGAGAACAGACAAATGAAACCCAAGTTGGTCTTGTCCACCATAACCCAAATATCCGTTGCTCAGTTCTAGTTTTTCTGGAGTAAATTCAAAATATTGGTCAGAGGTAATACCAGCTCCTTTGAGTTTGGGTTGTGGTAATGGAGGTTGGGATTGAGTCATTATCAGTTAGGATTGTTGTACAGCAGGTAATTTTGACATTTGCAAAACACTGTCTGACCAAATACCAAGTTCTTGAATAATCTGGTTTTTAGCTTCTGTGTCATTCCAGGCTTGTTCCCAGTTAAACAGCCAGCGTGTGAGAAACCTTCCTAAATTTGCTAACTCAAAAGCATTGTCAATATCTATATCTGGGGCTATCCACTCAAGGAAATACATAGTCTCTCTAATCAGGCTTTTGACCACATCCTCATGCGTAGAGTCACTGAAAAGTTGACTTATCCGTGCTAAATTAGTTGCCAATTTTCCCAATCTAACAGGGATACTATCTTGCACAAAGGTTTCTTGCTCATAAGTTAAGCCACTATTCATCCTTTGAAACTCCATAATAATTGCGGCAACCTGTTCTCTAATCTTAACGTCGATAATTTCCATTGAACGATTCTGTCGGGGACGGAGATTAACCATAGACTCATAGATTATCTGTTGTGTGTCAGGTCTGAAACGATGCGACCTAATATCCTCCTGCTTACTGCCATCTTCTAGCAACGCCTGTTCACAGTAAAAGTGCATTTCACCTCCCCCAGCCAGAATCCGACGCTCAATATCCACCGCTACCTTAATATAAAACTTTAACTCTTTTAGCATCTGTTCAATTTGCTCCGGTGTAGCACGAACTCTAATAATCTCAATCAAAAAACTTACTCCTATTAAACATACGGATCGCCCTAGCTATCTTGCCTAATTACAGCAGCCTTCAGCTATCAACAGTAATACCCGATTGGTGCATAACTTTGTAACTAAATTTTCTACTTTTTGCAACTGACAATACGCTGTATATCTGTATTTAAGCATGATTAATCGAAGTAATTAATTTGCAGCTTACCGCTGCATTGGAGAGATGTTATATTCTCTCCACCATGCCAGTAATTAATCTTGCCGATATTCAACAAATTACTAAAACACAGCAACAACTCCTATTACCCAGTCAAAAATATCATCCAAATCGCTCTGCCTTTGACTCTATAGTTGCAGATAACTTCTCTTTGGTGATGAGACAACTATTTTTAGGACTGACTGTAGAACCTTTATTAAATGCCTATCCTCAAATTGCTCAGTGGGTTGATCAAATACAGGAACTTGCACCGGAAATTTTTAAATCTCGGAAAAAGTTATTAGTCGATAATGCAATTATCGCACCTCTTGCAATTAATGACGATAAGCACTTTATTCAAGTATTAACAAATATAGCATTTAAACAAGGTATTCCCAGGCTTTATGAATGGGCTATACGCCATCCATATTTAAGCTGGCAAGACCGGGTAAAGTTGTGGACTACGGCTAGACAATACTCAGTTACTCCTAACCAAATACAACTCGTAGTTTTAGCATTACATCCTGTTAAACCAGCCCAAAGATTAGATATACGCTGGAATAAAAAGGATCAGATGCAGACTGAAAAATGGTTAATTAAACTACTGACTCAATCTCCAGATAACAAATCACAATCAAACATAGTCATTCCTGAGTTATCGTCAATGGTCAATTTAGAAGCTATTCCAGAAGTCAAAATTTAATATCATGTCCGCCTAATCACTTATCAAAAAAACTCCCCGCGTCTTTGCGTCTCCCGTACCCTTCGGGAAGCAAGCTACGCGTAGCGTCTCCGACAGGAGAAGTTCTGTTCGCCGTTGGCGTTGGCGTACTCCTACGGAGAAGCAAGCTACGCGCAGCGTCTCCGACAGGAGAAGCCAAACGCTCGCAAGCTCGCTAACGCTACGCTATCGCCGGAAGCCGGCGCTCCGACTTCTCTCCGTGCCAATCCTAATGATAAGTCTTCAACCGGACATGATACAAGAGGCTAATGCCTCTGCCATTGGCGTTTATTACAGATAACACCAATGGGACTCAAATCAACTTTTGAACATGGATGGCTATTATCAAAACTACTGAAATTAGATGATGAATATCAAGGTAGGTGGGAGCAATGGCGATGGACAATGGAAACTGGAGAACTGCCTAAAGAAATACCACAAACTGAGTTTTTAGACTTAGGACATCCTCAAGTTTTACAGATGCTCTCAAGCTGTCTGCAATCTATTCCTAAAGCTGGATGCGGCAGTCCTTCCAGATTTATTCCCTATTTCACTGATTGGTTACTTTATGCTCTAGGGCATCCCAGTATTGCCAAATTACCTCATGAGCCAGAGGGATGTAACGGTGCGAGTAATCGTCTTATTCAAGAACTAGAACTGAAGCTTTTGATTTCTTGTCCCTTCGATTACTTCGGTCATTTGTTGGCTGCTAATCGTTACGGACAATCAAGAGCTAAATTCTATCCTACTCCTACTTGGACAGCCAGGACAATGGCTATTGCAGCAGTTGAAAGTTCTGCTGCAATAGCACCATTTCATATATATGAACCAGCACTTGGTACAGGACGATTAGCATTGGAAATGTCCAATTATGCCATCAGTTTGACAGGCTGGGAGTGGGATTCATTACTAATAAAAATAGCAAGTTTAAACTTCATGCTTTATGCTCCCTACTTGGCATTGCCTATTCCTAGTTTGGGTGGAGATTTAGTCATCGGAGATACCTTGACTGGCAAGGGGATTTCTTTTATCCGACCAAATTTAAAGTATGAAACTCCCGCATCAACACCTAAACCGAAGCTAAATAATAGTTTGCTGATTAATGGTATCAAATATGAAAATACTAAAGCAGAAAATATGTTGCAAGGAAGTTTATTTTGATAAAAAATAAAATTACTGAATGGCAACAACTATTTCAAAATTGTGTCAGTAATCCTCCTCTGCCAATTTCCTTGCCTACTGTAGCACTTGCCAATCCTCCCTATTGCAAAATTAATCTCGCTTCCAATTCAGAACTAGCCCGATTTGAGATGGCTTATAAATGGATAAAACATGGAGATGGAAGCTACGTTATTACATCCAAGTTGAAAAACCAAGCAGAACAAGAGTGCTTATTTGTAGAACAGTGTTTAAATCAATTGCAACCTGGTGAAATAGTCTGTATCTTGGTATCTAATGGAATTCTGTCTTCATCTAACCAAGCACACTTTCGCCGATGGCTATTAGAAGACATGGCTTTGCTAATTGCTTCCATTCAGTTACCTACAGAGAACTTTCAGGTAGAATGTGGATTGGGAATTATCACCAGTTTTTTGATTCTTCAGCGCAAAGGCGGAGATTTACCAATACCAGAAGACTACTCAATCTTTATGGCAGTTGCGGATAAAATTGGTTTTGATAGTCGAGGTCGTCGTCTCTTTCGTTCAATTAGAAATGGGCAACAAACCCAAGAAATTGATAGTGATTTACCGCTAATTATAGAAGAATTTAAAAAGTTTATGACAGAAGTTTGGCCAAATCATATTGGACTAAAATAATTCAGGACTTACAGGTGAATTACAGGAGTGCATCGGAGAGCATCTCAATAGCACTCTCCGAGTTGGCACCGCTCAGTTTGGCACCACTCAGTTTGGCAGGGAATAACAAGAAGCTGGCATCTTTTAACTGTGACCAAAAGATGTAGAACTAGTTTACCGCCATTGGCGCTACAAAGGCACGACGGCAACAGACAGCCTATGCCGCAGAACTCCACCAGCTTAAAGCACATCACAAAGCCAGTTGATGTTGATGCACTTATTGGTATCATTGTCCAACTAGCCCAACCTCATTAGGGTGCGATCGCGCAAAAACTTATATTAGTGTAGAATTTAAGATTTTTTTCTGAAAGGCTTGTATAGCAATACTTTTGGTAGTTGCATGACAGATGGTGGCCAGATCGCTATTTTTGCCCTCAATTGCTCATTTGAATACATTTATACTATAATTCACCGGATAAGCGCGAGTTAAAACACTTAATCTTAAATATACTTGCATAAATAATGACATCAAAACATACTTTTGAGGAAAGTTCCAATCCCTTAGCACAATTAAACTACATTCCGCTGCTGGACAAAATCATACCATTAATTCAGAGCAAGAAAATTTTTAAATTGTCTCCAGATAAAAATAAACTACGGATATCTGCTTATGAACTTGCATATGAAATTGCTATTAATTCAAACCAGCAACCACTAAATACTTTAAACAAAGAAGTAGGTGTTAAAGCTGCAACTGTCAATTTTATTTCAGAAACAGAGTTTTACTCTAAAATTCAAGCTATTGTAGATGAATTAAGAAAACAACTTGATAATGCTTGTGGACAAAATCAAACCCAAGCTTGCTTAGAAAATATTTGTAGCTCATTGTCTGATTTTAATAATCAGCCATCTTTACCATTTAACTATCCTTTTAACCAACCTTATAGTTTCACATCCCAACGCTTAACTATTGAGAATAGTTTAGCTGAAGAGAGACGCAAAGGTAGTGAATCAGTCATCAAAGCTCATCATTTAAATGTCAGATTTGAAGGCATATCGCAGTTTGATAATAAATTGTTAGAGAGCCTTAGACTTTATATAGATAAAATAGCTACTCCTGACAGCGATGATTGGCAAGAAGTGACGGAACTTTTAACAGAAATATCACAACGAAAAAACTCTGAAGTAACTGAAATTGGAAGAATTGTAGATACAGAATCTCTACCCAAACTCTTACGGGATATCAAAATAGACTATCTGGATTATTTGAAAGCAGAATGTGCGAAAACTAATATACACAACTCTAACACCGAAGGTTTTGAATGTTTAGAGACTTTAATTAATCGGTTGAGATTGCTATCAGATTACATTAACGAACCCGATTTAGATAATACACATTTTGAAGTTAGTTATTTATTAGAGACAGCGACCAGTCTTAGAACAGCTTTTTCTCAAGCAGATGCTTTTGATAAGTTGCCTGTTGTCCCTGAGTACGAAGGAGTAATAGGCGAAAGCATAGATAAAGAAAAAGGCATTAAAGAATTTAATTTGGGGTTGAGGCTAAAGCTGAATGGTTCCGTAAATGCTTATGATGAAAAATCTGTACTTGATTACTATATGACTGAACTTGATCCTACAAGTCAGCGGCATCAAGAGCAATTGCAAGATCCAGTTAAATCTAAAAACTTTAAAACAAAGGTTTTAATTATTGCTTGTCTCTACTATTTTATTTTTGCCGTTGATGAAGATGGCAAAGTAGCTGATAAAGATTATAACCCTATTCCCAAGTTTGAGATAGATGTTTTAAACAAATTGAAACCAGGTGCTACTTCTGATGAAGAAGTAAAAAATGTGCTATGCAACATCAGAAATTTAATATTGAATCAGGATGGTTGGCAAGTTAGACAGAAGCTAGCATCTTTAAAAAATCTGTTACAAACTTTTCTTAAAAAGAAAGAAATATTACCTCCTTTATCTAAACCAGTTCAACTATGTATTAACACAGCTATTCTCAATAAAACTGCTGTAAAAATTCTCAAGTCTCGTAATTTTTTTAAAATTGATCTAAATCAAGAAAACCAATTACAAGCCAAAGCAAAAGCTAGAGAAGCTTTAGGGTATATCGAGGTGGTGCAACCTACTGTTAATTTGCAATCTCTTACCTCGCTGGCTGTCACTTTTACTTTTGATGATGTCCGCTATTTCACAGATAGCGATAAACAAAATTTTTCAATGAAATATGACACTACAGGAATTAAAGTATTACCAGTCGTATTTTACCCTATTACTTCCAATCCCGAAACAAAGAAATGGGAAAACCATCCCATATATGAAAAATATTATGAATCACAAAAACTTATTGCTGTTTACTGGAGACCTAAGCAAGCTAGAGAGACTATATTTAATAATAGTCAATCCCCAGCAGCAAGAATATATAGGCAGGTATTTACTTTACTAACTTACTTGTGTATCAATATTTGTCGAGAGCAAATCAGTCTCAAGAGCCAGCCTGTCAATGAGAAACTGTTTATCCCAATTGTTAGATTGCATTTAAAAGATATTCAAGATACGACGGAAGATGAAATATTTCTCAGTTCTTTATCTAAAGCATTAGCACATATTTTACGCAGAGATTGTCTGGCCGATACTCAAGGAATTAATATTAAAAATTATAACTATAATAAAACACAAGATAGAGAATATAAACCAGCAGATTTTGATTTTCGTGTCAAAAATGCTTTGTCATCAATGTACGGTTTAGTCCCCAAAACTTTTGAGTTTAAAGGAGGTTATCAACCTCAACTGGATAAACTAACAATTATAGTAGTTTCTAGCTGGTTAAGTGATGCTGTTTGGGATGAGAAAGACAAAACAGCCAGAATTTCTAATATCTATGGTGAAATCATTGTCATTAATAAGGTATCTGATACAGCAGTAAAAATTGAAACTATCAAAACGTTTGCTGATAATCAACCACACTCGAAAATATATACGCAGCCAGAGATTATTAAAGATGAAATTAGCAAGCTTTACCAGCAAGGGTATCAACATTTTTTATATATAGCCAAAGCTCCATATAGTAGAAGCTTGGGTATAACTAAATTGGAATCTGACCCAGATTCATTATTCTTTATGTCTCAGAGTGTAGTCCAGTATCTTAAACAAGGCAAACCAGATATTAAGTTGTATCCAATATTTATGGATACTTATCCTGCCCTCAATTTAACGCCTGGAACAGTTGATTCTTTTTACATTCCTGATACTGAAGAATTAGAAAAGTTATCTAAAGATAAAAGCCAACAAACTAGAGTATTCCTTAACCTTTTTACAGGACGTTCTGTAGACAAGCAACGCACATTTTTTAACAGTGTAGTTTGTTACAGTACTTTATTAAATATTTATGATGTTGCTGATACCAGAGATATTATGGCAGGTCTTCTGGATAAAAATTCACCTTTGCAACAAGCTATTGTGCAGTACATTACTTTATTTCATTTTTCTAGATACGAAGTTAACCGAAATATAGCATTTAAGCTTAATCCTTACAGTAAGCTAATTGGAGATGAAGGTATCGGTACAATCTCTACTTACACCTATTCAAATAGAAACGTCAAATTTAATAACCTAGCCTTTTTGACTAGCATCAGGAGTGCGCTTTATGGCAGATGATTTAGGCATTAATTTAGGTCGGGTATTTGAAATAAGCTTTAATATCGGCATCCTAACTTATTTTCAACACTCCAAGTTTCAACATTTCTATGACGATGTTTATCTCAAACCGTTAAGTAGTTTATATTTACATAAAATACAACAAGCTATTACCAAGAATTACATAAATAAATCTCATAAAGAGATTATAGGAGACTGGGTAAAGTTGTTTATTCAAAAAGGCTGGACTTCTGGCTATAGCTTTATTCGAGAGTATATAGAAGCAACTGGCTGGCGTAATAAAAGCAAAATAGAAATTCTTTATTTTCAGTGTGACTTCTACAGCGACAACTCCTTTGGTATTTTAGACAGAGATGAAATAATTTGCTACAAAGAAATTTTGGAGAGCCAGGGATTTGAAAATGTAGATATCATTCGCTACAAAGACACTGGTGAATTTCTCAAAGCTGATACCCTCTTATTAACTCGGTATTTGGGTAAATATCGGATCTTGACTGTAGACCTATCCACTTTTACCACTTCAGCTATTCATTCTGTAACTGACTTAAATAATATCCAAACTTTACAAGATTCATTGTGTACTGAGTTGAACTATGTGCGCTCCAAATCTAGCTTTTGTGGACTTGGTATAGATACTGGTAACAGTAGCGACAAGGACAATAAGCTTAACGAGATTTACTCCAAGGAATTGGTACAATACTTTTCTGCTTTCAAGACGAAAGATAAAGAAGCTGTTAAGGTTATCCAAGCCTGTAGTTACGCCTGGAGCTTTTATAAATTTTTACTGGCATCAGGTAAAATATCCTCCACTGACCCAGTTAAGTTTAACTGTTTTGGGTATAGTGACAGGATGATTAACGGCATTACCCTCACTAAAGAAAAAGAAGATGGTCAAGATAGCCTGGAAATATTAAAAACTTGTTACGAAATCTACAAAGATAAAAGTTTCAAAGATATTAATGAGAGCCGCAGCAAAGTACTTCAAGTTATTAAAAGCAACGCGGCTAGAAACTTTCAGGATGGTAGAAGGTTCGTTACAGATATAATTGAAGTAAAAAAGGATATAATAAACTACATTCACAATACTGAGGTGTTTGAGGCGGAAAAACACTTCTTTAATACGGCTGGTATTGTACCTGAATCAGTAAAGCAATCCCTTCAACTAACAGCAACAAAATTCAGAGATGCTCATGCAGAGTTAATACATCGGGCGCTTGCAGATTCTAGAATAGCATTTCTGTTTTTGACCGGAAATCCCGGAATTGGTAAGACTACAGCAGTTGCAGAGCAAATTCTTGAACAGCTAAATGAAGGTTCGCTCCTGATATATATCAGTCCTCGGATTCAGGTAAACAGGGATATTATCGAGAAGTTTAGAGAACAACCAGACCTAAAATTATTTGACGATAATTTCATTTGTATTAATACAAACAAAAGAATAATTGATTATGCAAAAGGGCGCTATGCTGTTGAATACCATAGCAATAAACTTCACGGAAATCATTCAATAGGACAGGTTCAATTCTTAGATGCTAATACTTTAAAAGACAATCCATTTGAGCTTTCAAGTGATTTGGTTAGATATGCAGATAACTTGATACAAGTGGAGAGACGTAACCAAGTTGGAGTTTTAGCAAGTTTATGTGAAGCGATTCACACCTGTATTATTAATCCTGATTTACCTAACAATATTGTTGCTACTGCGTCAATTCAATCACTTAAGGAAACTCGCTACGGTAATACTTTAAAGCATTTCAGTAGAATATTTAGCAGTGCTTATAATTCCTCAAGCAAGCCACCTGGAATTATCAAAAACAGGATGAAAGCAATCGCTAGTCGTATGAAAAATATTTTCATTATGATTGACGAAATTACAGGTTCCCAAGAAGGAGTAGCTTTTTTGCATGGCATTTTAGAGTTTATTGAAGAATATGATTTATTAAATCCTGAATATGGCTTTAATATAAAGGTAATTACTGCTGACGCATCACTGACAATACAAGATGTCGTTAACAGTCATCTTGCTAACAACCAGGTTCAAGGGGACAAAATATTTGTTAGGCAAGTTGCAGATTCTATGGGTCAATGTTTATCAATTGAAGAATTTGAATTTTTAAGTAAGCCTGCAACTCTAATTAATGCAAATTCCTATCCTGCTAACAAGCTGACCATTAATTATGAAGTGTTTATACAATCATTAAACTCAGAAAAAGTTGCAGATGACAATTTCAAGTTAGATGCTAATGTTGCTGAAAAAATAAAAAGTGATATTTTGAAGCTACTGAAAGCAAATGATGGTCAAATTATAGTTTATATTCAAAATAAGGATAGCCTTAAGCAATTAATTAGCAATATTTCCAAAGAAAGACCGAGCTTTAGGCTATATCAAGAGTATCTGGAAATACACGCTAGTTTGTCAGATAGGGAAGAAGCTGAGATTCAAAGATATCAAAATCAAGAACAAATAAAAGTAGTCTTTATGACTGCTTCAGCATCTCGTGGCTTGTCTTTTCCTAACACTAAACATATTCTGGTACAAATTCCTGGTTTCAAAATTGAGCAAAACTTAATGGAAATAATACAAGTAATTTACCGAGGAAGAGGAGGTGAACTAGATAAAGGCGATAAAAATTTGACTTTTTACTTATCTGATAAAGCAATATATTACCCTAAAAAACTTGATGAGGACGGAAACCGTTTAAGTGCTGATGAATCTGAAAAACTTGCAAATCTTTCATTGCAAGAGGCTTGCTTGAATGTACTAAATATTCTGATTATTCTCAAAGCCTCTATCATGACCAGAATTGTGGGTTCAGGACAAATAGGCAGAGAGCGATATGTTATTATTCCTATTGGTGGTAAATCAATTAGCCAAGCGGGAGAAACCTTTATTGGCTCATTGGCTACTTTATTAAGGGAAATCCGTAAGGAGTTTAAAAAGCAACCTGAAGATAGCTTGTTACGAGATATTGAGCATACTTTATATGAATTGCTTTCTGTTCAAAAAACCGAAATTATTCCTGATTCTCAAAAAAAATCATTCTCTGAAAATCAAGAAGTATCCTATTTTTCAATAGGCTTTTACGTTTTATCACAAATGGAGACTAGTCTTGATAAATTACTTAGTCTCCCACCGATTGAGCAAACATATGTCAGAGGAAGTTTGCTAATTGTACCGTTATCAAAAAAGCTGGTAAAGGAAACTAATTATATCGATTTAGAAAAAATTATTGACCCTGAGCGGAATGAAGACTTTATCAAAAAACTTAAGCTTTTGGTCAAATCTGGGAAGTATCCAAAACAAATTACTAGTGCTGCTTATTCTTTAATAGACTTAGCACGAACACTTTTTAGTGAGTTAGAACGTTCTCAAAAGCTCAGTCAAACTTCACGTTCATCTGACCGTTATTATGCCTTGCCTATACAGACATTTATCTCATTCCAAGCTTTTGAAGATTATTTTGAAAATGAGAGAAGAGTATCTAATCTATCTTTCAGAGATATTTTGACTAAGTATGTTTATACACTGGCTTTAGCATACAATATTTTGCCAATTGACTCTAATTATCAAAATATTCCCTATGTAGTATTTAATAGTGCTGCGATGGAGAAATTAGGAAAAAGCTTATTTAATGAAAATCAAATATTTCAATCGAAGGAAATGAATATTCTCAATTTAATTCTCTCACAATAAGATTGAGTTAAATAGTTTTTGCTACTCCACGAGTAAAATTATTGTCCGTCGCCCACAGCGGCTGTTCGCATTATTGCACTCAATAAATACGCGAACCAGTTCCTTTTTCCACATCCCGTCAAAAGTCAGCTTTGCTAACAACAGCATTGTCAAAATTTACTGCAATCCTGGTGTTTGATAAACTCGTTTAGTAAAATTTTCTAAAACATCAGGTTCGCTAGTACTAGACTCCTGTGCAGGTGCTACATCTTCCTCTGGTAAAGGCAACATCCGCGCTGCTGACTCAATTCGTTCATGTAATGCTTGTGTTAGCGTTTTAATATCAGGAATTGTCACCTGACTTGACAAAGCAGGTTTAACTTGTGTGTCCCAAAGAGCCTCACTATCATGCGCCCGTTTTTCATCGGCTTTGGACACGGGAATAATTAAAGGATAAGGAATAGAAGCTTGTCCCTCTGAACTATAACCAGGACTGGTAATTACGCACTTGCCTTGAGGAAATTTCAAAATTTCATCAGCACTGATTACAGGCATTTTTTGCAAATTCTCACTCCAGCTAATTGAACGGCTCATTTGTCCGCCAAGCGATCGCCCAGTGGTACGATTTTTAATCAGCACTTCCTTCTCACCGTAACGCTTTGAGTAATCTTCAGCCGTTTTGTAGTTACCAGGATTGAACAAAACATGGGTACTGCAAGCTGATGCGATCGCACTTCCCATCTTATCCCCATAAATATCGTAAAGTTGCTCTAAACTTTGGATACCCAGAATAAAGCAGGCACCATTGGAACGATATTCATTAATCCACTGCGGTAAGCGGTCTAGCTTAATTGATGGTAATTCATCCAAAGAAATAATCAACGGGTCTTTGCGGGAACGGCTCAAATTACCAACAATCATCAAGTGCATTGCTGCTGCCAGCAGAGGCCCTACCACACTGCGGCGTTCATCATCTAGCTTGAACACCACCATCTCTCTACCTTCAAGCTTAGTGGGAATGTCCGATTTCCCTATAAATGCCCTCAGCAAATCAGCTTGGATGAAAGATGAGAAAGTACCTGCTGCTGTGGTCAAAATCCCTGAAATAGTCTTCTCTGCATCCTTAGCACTCAAAAATTGAATAAACGAAGTCGCTACCCATTCATCCAACCTTTTGGACTGTACCGCATGGTCAAGACGCTGTACCAGTTTTGGCAACCGCAGCACAGCATAAAGCATCGCCATATCTGGGTAAGGTGAACCCTTGACTAACTGTAAAAGTGCTTTAGCTAACAAGTCCCCGGCTTTAGCAAAGAACTCATCACTTTTACCACCACTGGAAGCATTGCGGTTAATCACTTGTCCAATTTCTCCTGCCATTACCCCATCGCGTGCATCACGCATATAATCCAAAGGATTAATCACACCGCTAAAGAATTCACCGGGGGCAAATACTCGTACTTTATAACCATAACGGGCAGCTAGGGGTGCATGAAGTCTTAGTTGGTCGCCCTTCTTGTCGTAGAGTAAAATCGGAAAACCTTGCTGCATCGCACTTTCTAACATCCGGTCTATGGTTGAGTAGGTTTTACCAGACCCAGGCGCACCTATTACCAGTGTTCCCCTTTCGGCATTGGGAAACCAAACTGTAGGTGCAGCACCAAGCATAGTTTGTATGTTAGCCAGCAACCCCCGCCACTTGCCTTTTACCCAATAGCGAGGAGTACCAGACCACAGGGTAACTTTATTGTGTTTACACTCCTTGATTTGCTTGAGTGCTAGGTTAGTTGCTGCTAGTTTCTCGCTGATACCGGAGACTTTACCAGTGGTGATTTTTCCCTTACCAGTACCACTGATTTGCAACAACAGTAAAACGAAGAGCATTCCACCTACCATCATCCAACCTTGGGGATTGTTATACTGTTGAAACAACTTGCCAAAGTCAATGCTAGCCAGAGGTGTTTGAAAGGATGACACTTCAATTAATGTTGAGTTAGCAGCGATCTGGTTGTCTGGTAGATTTTTCTGGTAAATGTTCATAGCAGTTAAGTAGGCATTTAGCAGAAATTTTAGCTACCAAGTGAAAGCTAAAGTATTGACCTTTTGGACATTTTTTTAGAGGTGTTAGAAACTCTATTTCTAGAGGAGTGTCAAATACATAACAGCTTTATGAGTGGTTGCTGTTAAACCTGGCCAATAAATCCTCACGGGAGAGATTCGATAACTGCAACAGTAAAGAAGCATACTCTTGTGAAGGTAGCTCTAGAATAGGCTGAATAATTGTGGCTAATTGTTCATCTAGCGTACCAAATCGAACTGTTAGTAAATTTTCCACAATCATACGTTGCCCTTGCTTTTGAGCCTCTTGCTCCCACTGCACATATAATGGTGATAATTTCATGATTAACCTCCTGTCATCCTCATCTATATTTTCGCTACTCTGTAAATTAGCATTCAAGTTAGTCACCAACCTGAGCGCAATTGAACGTAAAGAATTACTACGAGGTAGTTTTTGTAATTCATCAATTGCCTGTTCTTGCACCCTTCCCCTACCTAAAAGCCTTAACCAGAGTGTTTCTTCTGTGCGTGGTAACTGGTGAATTGCTACAATCGCCGTTCTGAGATGGTCTGCTAAAAAATAAACTCCAGAACCCCAATTCTCTTCATCCAGTATCCCCCGAAAGCCACGAATAATCGATTCAGACACTGTAGGAGTAATAATCCACAGTTTTGGTAACTTTTCCTCTAGCAACCGCTCCTGATTCCGGTTCGCTTCTCGCTGTAACTCGCCTCGTAACTCCAGTAACTTCAAAATACAGTTACAAATTTCTGTCACCGTAGCAGGATTACGAAACGGTTCAAATAAAGCAGGAGTTGCAGCAAATAGTCCCAATAATCCCAATGGTAGCGCATCTGCTCTAGTTGGGAGGACGGGTGCAAACCAAACATCAATCTGTCGCACTTCTCCTTTTACTTCACGGGGTGCTTTTACCTCTCCTAGAGGCTTCAACAACTCCTCTAAAAATTCTTTTGCAAATTGGTCGTAGGGAAATCTAGTCATTTATAATACACACATTTAGCCCAAAAATTTAGACATAAATTTATTATTGTTTAAAGTGGAATTATTGCATTTATATCTTGTCTTAGTATACTATTTTGGGGAGTATATTTATTTGAAATATTTTCTTAACCCACTGCTCTAAATTGTTAGTTACCTCCTTCCATCGGCGCATTAGCTTACAGTATTTTATAAGTCTGCAACGAATAAAAATCAGAAAAAATCTGCGTTTCTCTGCATTTAAAACCGCTACGATTTTATGCAAATTGAGCAACTAAGTTTTGAGGCTAACGCCTCATACCTTGGACAATCATATTTATGCAGTCCAATGGTGAAATCCAAAGTTCCAAACAACTCTAAACACCCCCATCAATCTACCAGTAAAACTGCTGCTGCCAAACCTAAAACTCCCAAAGCCAGAGCAACTGAAACTGATGATTATGACTTTGAAGAAACCGAATTTGAAATAGACCCAGAACTTTTCAATGATAATTATAACCAAGTTCGCAAACCGATTCTTCCCTATGGTATTGTCGTTAACGATAAACCTGCTGGACTTTTGATTCCAGAAGACCAGTTAGAAAAAGCTGGTTGGATTGAAATACCTGGAGAAGATGATCTAACTACTGTCACTTTGACTGAAGATGTTACCGGACTATTAATTACTGAAGGTCGGTTACTGGTTTTAGCTTTTGCACCAGAATATATCCGCTATAAATCAGATGTTGAAGAAGTAGGTGGTTCATTTGTTGGGCTTTATGACGATTACAGGCATAGTCTTGATAAGAAAACAATGGATGTGTGTTCTGAACACGCAATCATGTTTCTTGATGACAAGAATCAACCATTACATACTACTCCTGTTGTTGTCCGGTTTAAAAATGTGGCTCTCTGGAGTTTTAAATCAGTACGTGAAGAATTTTACCGCTCATTAGAGAAAACCTTCGCTGATTATTTCCAAGTGCCATTTAGTGGTAAAAGTGATAAATGGCGGAGTTTAGGTGTGCTAGAAATTGAGTTTAGAGCAATTAAAGAAGGTGAAGGTAAGAATAAACATAACTGTTGCAAAACTGTAGCCTACACTAAACCCACTGTTGAAAATCTGCCGCAACTGTATTTGGGTAAAACCACAGCTAAAGCCCTAATTTGGCAACAACATGATGCGATCGCTGGTTTTAATGAACCTCAATCCCTACCTGCTTTACCGGGAGAATCGGTATCTGTAGACGTGGAAGTATTGCCACCAAATAAAAATAGGAACAAAACTCAAAGCGTTCGTAAATCCAAACCAGCAGCCAAGCCACCTCGCAAAATTCAACTTATTGACGATGACGACTTCCTCGATGAAACCGACGATTTGGAAGCTGAGTTAGACGATGATGATTTTGAGGAGGAAGACGATGAACTGGATGATGATGAGGAATAGTCCAATGCAACTATAGCGTCAATGAGAGTATGTCACATGAAAATACCCTGCCGTAGCAAAGAAGACTATGGCAGAGTTTTTCCCTGTTTTTGAGTTATCAACTTCGAGAATTTTTACTATTAGTGAAAAGCTGACTATCAGCAAGTTGATAGCCAGTGCCATTGAAACAAAAATTCAATTGACGTAGTTGCTCTTGCTCGGTTTGCAGTACCTTAATGCACGGTAATGCCTGACCTCGGTTCTCTCCCACTGACAACAAATGCTTACCTGGTGGCAGATTGGGATTCAAGTAACTCAAGAATACCTGAGTAATTGGTTTGTCCTTTCTGAGCCAGTAACCAGTATACAGACATCCCAAAGCACCACAGACATCAGGCGTATTCAAGTTGAAAACCGCGAACCTGCCGTCTTTTCCTTCCACACTCCAAGCCAGTATATTTTTAGCAGATGCTTTGGCATTTAACTCTGTATTTTCTACAATCACCTGTTCAATGACTGTAGCAGGCACAACATTAGCAGCTTTGTTCCAACTAACGGTTGCCGCATTTAAGCTACAGCCCCCTAAGCTCATGAGAATCGACAGCAACAAAAAGATGCCCAAACCAATGCGAAACCAATGAACCCAGTAGCGTACCCTCATAGAAGGTGCTGGTAATTGATATGCAGTTGTCTTCAGTGGTTGAGACTGAGTAGGGGAGGCGGAGTCAGAATAAACTCCCTTTCCTTCCGCTGTTTGCCCAAGGTCTATTTTTGAATTGGTATCACTATCAAATATTTCTTTTATCTCATAGGGTGAAGTAATAGAAGTTTTAGATAAATCTGTCATACTCTACCTCCCATTTTCAGTATTTTTAGCAGTGCTGATGTAGCTAGAATTTACATTGGGAGAACAGGTCAGCGTTCCATTATCGCTATCACTGTTGCGATAACTAGCTAAAGCGGTTTTGCCGTAATCTTTGAGACTGAGACGACCGAGGGCATCTGAGCCATTTCCATCAACTTTGCTATAATCACCACCAAAGTGCTTTTGAGCCACTCGTTCAATTAGGCGTTCGCGAAGCGTCTCCGAAGGAGAATCGCCCGTAAATGGCTGTCCTGTAGCCGGATCGATTTGCTCTTGTGTTACTTGAATTTTGTTAGCCATATCAGCCATAAATGCCCTATCTTGGTCGGCGGTCGGAAAAAACTCAAATAGTTCAGCCTCTGTTGGTTGATGCCCTTGCTCCACTTGATTCAAGAACTTTTGACCTCCAGGCTTGGCAGCAATTAACTGCACTGCATAGGGGTTATAACTCATGAACTGGTAGCGACCGAGAGCGCGACCACAATTCAAACCCCCATCCGCACAGGTATGTATGCCAACTGCTTTGTAATCCCCGCTACCAGCGCTCTCAATTTCCGCGATTGCATTTGAGAGCGATCGCAAATCAATACCGGAGAATGATTGATCTGTTATCGATTGACTACCATTACTAAACGTGCATGGATTAATCTTCTCTCTTACTCCAGTACCGCTGGTAGTCTTAGCTTTAGGCTCTCTTGTCGCTCCAGTTGGTAGAGACGCAGTATTTGTCCTCTGTTCGCTCAAATTGCCTACAAATATCAGGGAGTTAACCTTGTAGCTGAAAAAAGGAACAGGCCCGATAAAATAAGGTGTACAACCCATTCGCCAAGCACAGAACCGAAAGAACAAAGCCGTATCTACCGTATCAGTAGTTTCATCCGGCTCCATTACCACCACCTTAAAAGCTTTACCCAACGGTAGCCTTCCTGTTGGTTCCCGACCGTTATTCACTGCTTTCAGGATACCCCGCCCGCCCTCGACTTCTTGGTATTTACCGGAAATCCACTGTTTACCTTCTAACTTACTGCGATCGCTACGACCTGCATTTTCCAAATCATCCAATTCTAAATAAGCGCAGTCTTTTTCAGTACAAGGCACAGAAAATCCTTGCACATCTGAACCAGAAATCGTATTGTTACGGCGGTTTTCTGCTGGCCCATAAACTACATCAATCCGCATTACCAAGCTACCAATTTCAGTGATGGGATTAGGCATTAATCCTAAAGGTACTTGTCCCAAACCAGGAATATCCGAAACATTGCTATTCATCCAACCTGTAAATTGTTGTAGCTGTACTGCATCTAAGTTAGGAATTGAAGAGATAGAAAACTTTGACAAGTCGATTTCTCCCAGCTTCATTTGCCCAACTTCATACTGTGTTAGTACCTGAGCTAGTGTTAAATTAGATGCGGCAATTAAGTGAGATTTTAGTAAGGTTGCAACAGGTGTAATATTGTTTACTTGTGTCTTAGCCAATTCTGGAACAACCTGAGCTAAATGGCTCAATGTCTGCTCCCCAATCAGAGGAAATTCACTCAAGGCAATTTTGTTGAAATCTATACTGTTAATCTCTGTGTTCGCCTCTGGTTGTGTGCGGAGAGCGATCGCCTGGATCGCCTGCAAAGAAAACTCCTCTGCCTGCAATGCTTCACTGATATCTCCTAACTTCAAATATTGGTCAGGAGTCATACCCACATTCCAAGTACGACTCAGGTCATAACCTAGTGTCTGGCTGTAGGGACTGCCATCAATTGCACCGGATTGACTGATACCTGGTAGTTGGCCCAGAGAAATGCGGCTCCAGTCTGGCAGCAAAACTTTAGTAGCAGGTAGTCGAGACTGAGGATTTGCAACTTCTACAATTCGAGTCGGTAAATTGCCATCACTAAATGTGTTGATTGTAGCTTGGGCGGCGATACTATAAATAATACAAGTAATGACAACCAGAAGAGATATCCATGCTTTTGGTATCTTCATAATTTCAGGTTTAAAAATGACAGCAACTATACCCCAACAAGCAAAGTAATTTATTGAATAAAAACCCGGCGTTGCTGAATGAAGGAATGAAAATTCAATCTCTCAAACTCTTACTCTCTGCGTGTTAGCGTACCCCTCCGGGGAAGCAAGCTACGCGGAGTGTCTCGTAGAGAAGCGGGACGTAAGCCCGACAAAAATCATCCCACTGATCAGCAACGCCAAAACCCCAATTACTTGTTGCTTATGGGGCAATACAGTTCAGTTAAGCTTTTTCTCTCCCCCTGCTTCCCCTGCCTCCCCTGCTCCCCTTGCCTGCCTTAACAGATAAATTTGCTTAACCCAAGCGTATTGGCTTATGGAGTATAGGAAGAGAGTGAAAATATGACTTATAACTCTAGCTCCTCTTCTGCTGACTGTTGATTTTTCTTAGACTTGTAACCTGAACCAGAGCCATATCCTGGTAATTGAGGATTGGGATTAGCAGCCGATTCAGTGTAAGGTGTATCCCCAAGATTGATTTCAAAAATATTCTCTTGATAACCATCCCTAAATTGGTCTGCTTGCAAGGGATTACTACTATCTCCAGAACTTAATTGCTCAACACCGTAACCTCCAGATTGATAGCCACTGCCAGACTGATAATTACTACTGTCGTCAGTATCAATATTTTGGTTAATTGTGGGTTCGTTATTCATTGGCATTACCTAAAAAAGCTGTATCAATGCCAGCATAAAAAGATTTATCTAGTATCAGCCTTCACCTATTGGACATTAATTTTTTAGCCGATTGGCTATTTTTGGTGATGCGCTCATATCGAGATGAAAAATGGAGCAAATGAATTTGATTCCACCAGAAGTAATGGCAGAAATCAGTGATGGTAATAGTACCAAACTGCCAGACAACACCCGAAAAATGCTGCAAATTCTGGCAAGTTTAAATACACCAAAAGAATTATTAGCAAGTCTTTTGGAAATAGCTGAATTTTCCCTACACCATGTTCGCTACCTTGCAGGGCCATTGGTAATTCATCGCAGTCCTTGGAGTGATACGATTCCCCAATGGCTCAAGTTTGCTTGTATTCAGGAGCGATTGGAACTTATCTTCACTGAATACGAACAGGATCAGGTTGGTGTTTCCAGCACAGCCACAGAAGTTCTTACCTACATGATGCCTGCAACTTACGAAGCACCTCTGCATAGGGACTACGCTGACCTTTATCTTTGGGTAGGTAATGAAGTTTTAACCAAATACGATAAATTACCAAAGGGTTGCAAGAGTTTTTATGAATTTATAGGTGATGGTGATACGAGCAATGCGAGCAATGCCAGCAATAATCGTATCATTCATTTTAATCAGGTAAAAAATGAATTCAACTATCTTAGCAGGTCAATTCGACGCAGCATAGTTAAACACGCAGCACAAGAGGGATGGGGTAAGCGTCATGTCAATACCAAGTCTAACTTAGACTCGACCCAAAGCACTCCAACTCCTAAACCTTCATCAAATTCAACTGTGCAAATTAGCTTGTTCTGAATTTTCCAGAAATCCTCAGTCTATTCAAATTTTCATCTGAGGATTTTTCTGTTAAATGGAAGCGATCGCTTCTTGAGTGATGAACATAAATTATCAAGTTAGTCATCATGAATACTCAAGAAATTCAAGAAGTTTTAAATCATCTCATCATTGGAATTACAGCCTTATATGCCATTGTAATGGTCGTTGATTTCGTTGTGGGAATAGTCCATCTGTGGCAGAAATTTACAGTCAACATCGAAAACACAACATCTGAAAAATCACACCTGGAATCTAGTGATATTAAGAAATCTCTCAACTTGGAAAATCACAATCAATCAACTAACCGTATTACATCAAAACCAGAACCTCAACCAGATAACTTTGTTAGCATTGATGTAGACAAAATTGATTTACGAACAGCTAGAAAAATTGCCACTGCCATAAAAAAAGCTTCAACATCCAATCCTGACTTAATTATCAAACAAAAAGTCAACAGTAAAAGTGTTCCTTTAGCCTGGTTGCAAGCACAGATTAAGCATCGTTTAGAACTGGCACCAGAAATTGTCACACCTATTATTAGAGAATTGGCTCCTACTGCTTTGACATCTTCTCAAGAGAATATTCAGCATTCTAGCATTGCAAAAACAGGTAAGCGTAAAATAAGTTAATCATATAAAGAGAGGAATATTGATAGTATTACCTCTCTTTAATAGGTTTTCAAATCTTTGTATAAAACTAATTTGAAGTTGCTAGATATACAAGCTATCGCTTCTAGGTGAGAAATTCAAATTTAATTCATTATGAATACAGGCTTAATAAATACAAATAATTCTAGTATTTATACTCCACAATATACTCTTGTTTCCAATGTTTCAACTCTTAATTCAGCTCTCCAAGGTCTGTTTCAGGCAGAAGTTTTAGCCATAGATTGTGAAACAACAGGACTTAACCCTCTAACTGATTCTATTAGACTGATTCAAATAGCTGCACCAAACCATCCAGTAGTGCTGATAGATTTACCAGCTATTCCCAAAAGCGATCGCCAACTGCTCAAAAAACTACTTGGTAACTCTGCTGTCAAAATTGCACATAATGCCAAGTTCGACTGGCAATTTCTCACACTCGCAGGACTTCAACCAAAGAGTCAATTCTTTGATACCCAACTTGCTTATAAAGTTCTAACCGCAGGATTAAAAACAAGCTCGTCCTTACAAAATATAGTTAAAAAGCTACTACACCTTCAACTAGATAAAACTCAACAAATCAGCGATTGGTGCAAACCTCTTACCAAGGTTCAATTGCACTATGCTGCCGTAGATGCTGCCATATTGCTTGACCTTTACCCAATTCTCCTCAAGAAGTTAAAGCAGGCAAAGTTACTCAAAATTGCCCGACTGGAATTTCAGTGTATGCCTGTTGTAGCTCAAATGGAACTTAACGGGATGCTATTTGACTTGTCTCGATGGCAGATACTGGGTGCAAAACTAGAAGCTGAAAAAACAGATGCTTTAAGCCAACTCAAGCAACTCCGTATTGCTAGCTCTCAAATGTCATTGCTGCCAGAACTGACAGATGCAGTAAACCCGAATTCACCTCAGCAAGTTTTGGCTGCTCTACAAGCTATTGGTATCAAAATCAACTCAACTAATCAAAGTAAATTAGTTTCTTTAGCTGCACAGTATCCCATAATTCAAGCATTGCTAGATTACCGCCGTCTATCCAAAATTATCGGCACTTTTACCGAGAAACTACCCCAGCATATCCACCCCAAAACTGGGAGAATTCATCCCAACTATTATCAATTAGGAGCAAAATCCGGTAGATTTTCTTGCCGCAAACCACCTCTACAAAATATTCCTCGCGATCAAACAGCTCGTAGCTGCTTCATTGCTGCCCCTGGCTATAAAATTATCAAAGCCGATTACTCCCAAATAGAACTACGAATTATGGCTCGGCTTAGTGGTGATACAAAGATGTGCCAAGTCTATCGCCAGGGGGCTGACTTACATCGATTAACAGCATCTCTAGTAACTGGAAAATATATCAATGAAGTGACTGAAGAAGACCGCAGACTAGCAAAAGCAATAAACTTTGGATTGATTTTCGGTATGGGTGCTGCCAAACTCCAAATTTATGCCCAAGTAAAATATGGAGTAGCAATGACATTAGAACAAGCAAAAGCTTTCAGTCAACGATTCTTTGAAGCTTATCCTGGAATAGCTAGGTGGCATGAAAACATCAAACGTAAATACATCCAAGGCATTAAGGAAAGTCGTACACTAGCAAACAGACGACGGAGATGGGTAAACAAGCCCCGACTATCAGAGCTATTTAACCATCCAGTACAAGGTTTAAATGCCGACATCAACAAATTAGCTATGGTAAAACTTTCAATGCCATTAGCTAAATTCAGAACAAAACTCATCTGTGTAAGACATGATGAAATTGTACTGGAATGTCCAGAGACTGAAGTTGACCAAGTTAGCCATATATTACACAATTGTATGGTTGCTGCTGCCCAAAAGTTTCTCAGCCCTATTCCAGTTGTTATAGATATTAAAATATCAAATAGCTGGTGAACTACCCCAACTTGCCGAGTACGACTGAAGTTGAATTCGCAGTCAAGCTATTCTGAGAAGATTAGTCAAAAACTCAACTGCCCTCCTCACAGTATAGCTCGTGCAAAAATGTGGTTAGAGGGCGTTTTTTTTGACTCGAAGCACTATCCCCGCCCTATCCCAATACCGTTTAGTTAAGGACATTTATCTGTTGGGGCGGGCTGTTCTTGAGCAGGGGAAGCAGGGGGAGAAAAAAGGCTTAACCCAAGCGTATTGCACCCTATCCACTATTTCTGGCTATTCCTGAATCGGTATTCTAGCCATTATAAATAGCGGAACTATTTTAACTATATCTGCTTACGCAGATTGAGAGTGAATCCAGAGTTTAAAACCCAATTAAGCGGGTTTTATTGGTGTGTCTATAAACTCTGTGACTGACAAATACCTGATGTAAAAAATGAGTTCCAATATTTACATATTTGAGGTGTATTAATGTCTAATCCCCGGATTTTAGGGGCAAGAGAAATTCATCTAATTTCACTCTACAGTCACTGGGAATTTGGTATGAAACCAGAAGATTTTTATGCCAAATGGGATGTGAGTTATGAACAAATTGCCTTAATATGCTGTCGTTCTGATTCTACGGTCAGAGGTTGGTTTAAGCAAGGTAAATTTAGACGCTATCCTCAGCCTAATGATTTACGACATTTGGCATTCATGGACTTTTTACTGGAACATTTTGAAGAAGTTCCCGAACAACTTTGGCAATTGCTATGTCTGATTCATTCGCCTTGATCTCAATAACATTTCTATTCTACATATAGCAATCCGGTTTGATTACTGAAAGGTTTTTAAAACAAAAGCTTTGTTGGGCAAGCTTTTCAGACTCAGTACACAATATTTCATTCCAGTCGGAACGCTATATATCTGTCCAATCAATCTAATACACACATAATTTTAATTGTCAATATCAATTTGACCTGTCTTTGAGTATACCTCCTCGTTTAAGGTAAATATTGGCGATTTCAAAGCACATAGCATGGTTATTTTACAGCATCTTTAAGGGGTAGAATATGACTTATTCTGAGCAATTAAAACCGTGGTGTATTGTCCGTGATATTCCCAATCAAGAAAATATTGTTGTGACAAGATTTCGCCGACGTGATGATGCTGTTGCTTATCTGCAAGTGTTGAAGCAGTCAGGCAGAGATATTGCTTTTCAAATCATTTTTAAGGCTCAAAACGTCAATATGCCACGGTAAAATGAAGCTTTGAACAGTTCCTTTTGAAAAGATTTGAAAATAATAAAAATATTAACTTGCCGGATGATATAATCCCGTATTTTCGTTAAATTCCCACCCCATACCCGATTTATCCTTGCCCTTGCACCATGCCACAAAAAGCGGTGGGTGCAGCTTATTTCGTTGCTCGCGTATAGTTTCTACATTTACACCAAGTCTTGAAGCTAAACCTTCTTCGGTTAATGGTTGAATTCGCGGAGTTTGCCCTTTGAAGGATGAATTGTTGTACGATTTATTAACCCGTCTTGGTTGGTTGTTGAGATAGTTTTGAATTTTGATAATTGCCTCAGCCAACTGTGTCATTCGGGCACACGTCCCCTCCACTTTTTGTTCTAAATCGGCGAGATTATGGATTGCTGTGGTTTGGTTACTATTAGATTCACTTGAAAACTCTGACTCCAGCTTATCAAGTCGTGAGCAAATAGCTAATATCGTTTCATTCGTCAGACTGATGTTACTATTGTTACCAGCAACCAAGTACTCCTCAACACTTGCCTTAATCTTAGAGTCCAAGCGTTTATCTAAATCATTGCCACCAATTGCATCAAGGTTATCTAGATCATCTAGGTAAAGTTCGATAAATTGGGTCAGCGTGGCTGTTGCCGTCGTCCCTTTCTCCCGGCAACGGGCGATAAACTGCTCCCACATCTTTTGGTCGCAGTTAAAAGATGCCAGTTTCTTGTTTTTCCCTGTTTGGCTCATGTCTAGGTAATGTCTAGGTAAACTGGGACTCTCCGCGACCGAGTGAGCGCGTCATCCATCTTGATAATTACCTTGACACTATCATTTTGGAGCGCATGAGTGCGATGGCGTACCCGCCCGCTTTCTTGCGATGGTCTCCGACCGACCGGAGGCGATCGCCTCTACCAAAAAGCAGTCAGATTACTACTGTCTGCAACAGTTAGTTAGCCACTGTTGGAGTTGTTCAGGAGTTGTTGGCGCACAATTTGAGCAAAGCCTGTTATCGCTTTTGTAGCCAAATCAGGGGGTGACTTCCTGGCTTAGGCATCCACCTAGTCAATCATATCTGCCAATAAATTTGTCATCTCTGACTGACCTTTTTTACGGTTATCATCATACTGGAGAAGCACATCCAGCTTGACATGACGGCTGACTTTTTGCGTCTTTCGCACATCTCCTTCTGTTGCTTCTAAAAGAGTTGTAATCCCACTATGGCGAATGCGGTGGGGTGACATTAACTTTTTCACACCTGCTGCATCAAAATAATTGACAACAATTTTGCGGATGCCGTCCCCAGTAAGGCGATGCCCTTTGCTACGGTTATCAAGGGCGATAAATAGAGGTGATGAAGCGGTGATATTACCCCGGACTTGCAACCAATCACAGATGGCATTCACCGTTGCCATTGATAGTTTTACCCATTCATCATTCGTGCCCTTTCCTTTCCCCAAAATCCGTAATCTGCACTCATGGGGGTCAAAGTCTTTCACGTCTAGTTTGCTGACCTCATCGCGACGCAGCAGATTTTCCCACAACAGCCGCAACAGCGCATAATCTCTTTGACCATGAACAGTTGAGCGCTCAATTAGCCCAATTGCACTGTTGATGCTTTGAGCATCCACCCCGGTAGTATCTCGATACGCTTTTACCTTTTCCAACTCTACATCTTCTAGCGTGTAGCTGCACACACCCAACTTGCGGGCAAACTTCACCAACGATTTAATGCTGCTGAGGCGACGGTTGACCGTTGCTTCCTTCAACCCAATAGCCAGTAGCTTGGCCTTATATTTCAACACCACCGCCACCGCCCGTTTCTCGGTCAGGTGCAAAAACTCCAACACGCTATCAACATTCGGCTCAATACCAGTCATCGCCACAAAAAATTTCCGCAAATCTTTCTGGTATTCGCGCCGGGTACTGGGTGCGCGAATATTGGCGAGCATCAAAGCAATGACATCCCGTTCGTCCTCCGTTGCAGCAAAATACCGCTCAATTGGGGCTCTTAGAGATTTTTTTAATGACTCTACCGCATCATCAAATCCGGTATCATCGTTTGCTTTTGGGGATGCCCGTCTGGGGGAATATGGAGTATCAGACATAGCATTGGGCGCGAAAATGGGTGTTTTCGATATCAAAACTATTCTCTCCCTTTTTGTCCTCCCAGACCCACTTTGGAGCGATAAAACTTCCATTAGAAGTTCACAATCGCAATGTTGCTAAATATACTGCTAAAGTTTAATGCTCTTGTAACCTGGAAAATGAATATCTAGTTGGGACAAACTAAATTTGAAATGCTCGTTGCGTGAGCGGGTAATATCAAACACATCTGGAGCGTCAAACTTTTCCAAGTTTTTAGAAGCGGTACTGAAGATAGTGATGTCAACATTGCTCCCATTGGCTTTGGAAATAGATGCAGCAAACGCTTGCATTACAAGGGTAACTCAGTGTCTACTCAACTTTAGTATGTGTACAACCTCCAGATTTTACTTCAATTGAGCGATCTACAGGTGCTAATTTGGCGCTGCAATTTTCTTATCCCCCTCCCCAGCATTGAAAGACTGGGAATTTAATGATAGTCTAGATGACACAACAGTGGAAAAAATAGCTTTTTTTGACTAACTAAAGATATTTCATAAAAATATCAAACTTTTTGTCTGCATCTTGCGGACAAAGACATAGTTACTACCGAAAACGTTACACTTTACACTATCGGTTTTTATGCCAGCAAAATTTTACATTCAGACAGAGTGGGCAACTGGTTTTCTTCACTAAAAGTAGGCAAAAGATTTCCTACACAGGTTGCGTGTCTGGAAGATGAGCAAATAGCTGGTCAATAATTCCCGGCTAGTTTAGATATTTAGAAAAAATCTATTGTCTTTGACATTACTGACTAATATTGAGAGTAAAGTTTTTGCTTTCATGTCAATATTCCCTGAAATTGGGAACTATAAAACGAAGAACAAAGTTGGATTTTTTGTTCTTAGGCTTATACGTGTTGAATGTCTCATTCGACTGGTAATCTTTCAGATATTTTCTAGTTTGATTTCGACCTCTCAAAACTATCAGGAGCAAATATGCAAGCAGCAAACGTAACTCTGGGAATTCCCAACTTCAATACTATGAATACCCAGGATTACATCGAACTAGAACAGCAATATGGTGCTGATAATTACCATCCATTAAATGTAGTTATTACTAAAGGTGAAGGAGTATGGGTATGGGATATAGAAGGTAAAAAATACCTCGATTTTCTTTCAGCTTACTCAGCGTTAAATCAAGGTCATTGTCATCCCAAAATCCTCCAAGCAATGATAAAACAAGCTCAGGAAATTACACTGACTTCTAGAGCGTTTCGTAATGACCAATTGGGCAGATTTTATCAAAAGCTTTCTCAGATTTCTGGTTTACCTAAAGTGCTACCCATGAATTCGGGAGCCGAAGCCGTAGAAACTGCTATCAAAGCAATTCGGAAATGGGCTTATAAAGTTAAAGGCATACCAGAAAATCAAGCAGAAATTATTGTTTGTAGTAATAATTTTTCTGGACGCACTATTAGTTTAATCAGTTTTTCTACAGAAGAACAATATCAAGATGGATTTGGGCCTTTAACTACTGGGTTTAAAGTTATCCCTTTTGGTGATGCCCAAGCATTAGAAAAAGCAATTACTCCTAATACTGCTGCATTTTTGGTAGAACCAATTCAGGGTGAGGGAGGTATTATTGTTCCTCCTCATGGGTTTTTAAAGCAAGCTGAACAAATCTGTCGCCGTCATAATGTCTTACTGGTTTTTGATGAAATCCAAACTGGCTTGGGAAGAACAGGGAAAATGTTTGCCCATCAATATGAGGATGTCCAGCCAGATGGCATAACTGTAGGTAAAGCTTTATCTGGTGGATTTTATCCCATTTCTGCTTTTATTTCGACAGAGGAAGTAATGGGTGTATTTCAACCTGGAGATCATGGTAGTACCTTTGGTGGAAATCCTTTAGCTGCGGCTATTGGAATTGCAGCACTTGATGTAATTATCTCTGAAGAGTTACCAGAAAAAGCTTTAAAACTGGGGGAATATTTTATAGAGGAATTACAATTAATTGCGAGTTCGTATATCAAGGAAGTCCGTGGTAAAGGTTTATTAATTGGCATGGAATTGTACCCTGAAGCTGGTGGTGCTAGACGTTTTTGTAAGGCCTTAGCTAAAGAGGGATTATTAGCCAAAGAGACTAGAGATAATGTTATTCGTTTTGCTCCACCCTTAGTTATTTCCCAAGATGAAATAAATTGGGCATTAGAGAAAATTGAGCGAGTTTTGACAACCACTTGTTAGTTTGGCGTAAATTGAGTTATGCGGGGTAGCTTGTAGTGTTTGAGAACTATTTAGTAGCGAAATTGAACAATCGTCTCACCCAATTCATGAGGATCTGGGATTTGCACATCAAGTTAAACAAAAGACGGCAATCAGATCCCGGTTTGTCCTGGTACGACCACTGCGAAGCGCCTAGTACGTTGGCAAGACTTGCCTTTTAGTCGCACAAGCAGACCGGATGATTTTGATTTTCAATAAAAAGGACAATCTACCATGAATCGTGAAGAACTTTTGCAACAGACAGTCGAAGCAATTGACATCAAAGCTTTCGATGTCGTCGGCTTGGTGGAAGCAATGGGTAAGACAGCTTTCCAAGCCCGAAATTTGGGACGTGCAGCAAAAATTTACGATGCAATGCTGCAAGATAAAGAATGCACGATTATTCTGTGTTTAGCTGGATCTTTATTTAGTGCTGGACTCAAGGGAGTAGTCCACGATTTAATTACTCACAACATGGTAGATGCGATCGTGTCTACTGGCGCTAACATTGTTGATCAAGATTTCTTTGAAGCGTTGGGTTATCGTCATTATGTTGGCGACCCCTTTGCTGATGATGAGGTATTAAGACAGCAACGGATAGACCGCATATATGACACATACATTGATGAAGATCAACTGCGGGTATGTGACATGACGATCGCCGAAATCGCCGAGAATTTAGAGAAGCGTCCCTATTCTTCACGGGAATTTATTGAGCAGATGGCGGTTTATTTAGAACGCCGGGGTAATTATGGTCAATCTCTAGTGCAAGCTGCTTATCAACACCTTGTACCAATTTTTGTCCCCGCTTTTAGTGACTGTTCGGCTGGATTTGGCTTAGTGCATCATCAATGGAATTCTCCAGAATCTCATTTAACGATTGACTCGGTGCGAGACTTCCGAGAGTTGACGCAGTGCAAACTAGCTTCCAACTACACTGGATTGGTGATGATTGGTGGTGGTGTACCAAAAAACTTCGCCCAGGATACGGTAGTAGCTGCGGAAATGCTGGGATTTGAAACGAGTATGCACGCCTGCACCTGTGTTAATTTGTACTACTTTACAGCCTGTTTCTTGAATTTTCTTAGCATCATTAATCGTTTCTTGATCTCCCTCAATAACGCTGATAGACAACTGATGCTTTAAATCATTAATAGTGCGAGTTAATAGTGTTGTTTTTCCTGAACCGGGAGAACTCATTAGGTTTAAAGCAACGATATTACGACCTTTAAACCATCCCCGATTTTGGGCTGCTATTAAATTATTTTTTGCTAAGATATTTTGTTCTAAAGATATATTTGTACTATGTACTTGAGCATGAATCTGAGATGCTTCGGAGATAGAATCATGACTGTGAGAATGGGTGACTACAGTGCCATCTGGTAAAGTGTGGGTGTGGATATGATCAGAATCATGATTGTGAGAATGGCTAATTACTGTATCTTCTGGTGAAGTATGAGCATGGTGATGATGCTCATTTTGGGAGTTAATTACTGCTACTTCATTTGTTTCAGTGTTGATGATTTTGACTTCAGCATCGTCAGAACAACCGCAGGTTATACACATAATTTTTTCTTCAATTCTCATGCTTTCAAAAAGCGTAGCAATTGTCTCATGAGAAAAAAGTTTATTAAATACAGATGTAGATGTTCAATCTCATCAGATAATATTTATTTCTATTATTTCAAAGGTGGCTACCTCTAAAGAGAGAGAGACAAACTTAACTCAAGTTAACTTTACTGGCATATCATACTCTGTTTTTGAATATAGTTCAGTCTTGTATAAAATAACTTCCCTTAAGTTCTACTCAACTCAATGATTTTTTCTCACTTGTGAGAAATGCGGGGTTAGCGGTAAATTTACTCGAACCGCGAGAAAGAGGATTAGGAAACGCTATTCAAGCTGGGGGAAATGTTTTTGGCGCTATTATTGGTGGAGGTGGAGCGCTGATTCTACTAGATAGAATCGGCTGGCGGTATAGCTTGATCATCATGTCAGTTGTAATTTTACTGACTTTAATTCCAGTACTATTGCATCAAGAACAAGTTAGTAAGAAATCTCAGAAATCGAACTTTTTTAAATCTTATTTTCAACCTTTTATCAACTTTCTCTCGCGTCCCAAAGCATTACCGTGGCTTTTCGTAGTATTGCTATATATGGGAGGCGAAATGATGTCAGGTACAATGCTTCGTCCACTTTTTGTTGATAGAGGTTTGTCGCTCTCAGATATTGGCTTAATGTTGGGTATTGTCAGTTACAATGTCCGTATTGTTAGTGCTTTGATTGCAGGAGTTTTGATTACCCACTTAGGAAGATTACGTTCTCTAGCTCTATTTGGCTTTGCCGCTAGCATGGTGACACTTTTGTATATCATACCTGCAATTGGTATCAGTAGTTTACCAGTGCTGTATGCTGTGAGTATAACAGTTAATGCAGCCCAAAGTATGGCATATACTGCATTACTAAGTGCCATGATGGATAAATGCGAACCTGCTACAGCCGCTACTGATTATACATTTCAGGTGTCAGTAGTATACATTGGCGGAATTGCTGCTTCAGTTCTTAGCGGTGCGATCGCCAGTGCTACGGGATATACATTTATGTTTATCATTAGTGCAGCATTGAGTTTCTTGAGCGTATTACTAATAACCAACTTGCGGGCATACAACTGAACTTCTCCAATTGACAATAGGTGTGTATAGTGCAGACTTATGGCGGTTGTTCCTCTCTGGAGAAACTCAGTCTCGGCAAACTTACCTTGAGAGTGGAAGATATGGTGTCTACGGTAGAAAGATAGAAATAGAATCACTTAGTGATATTTCTACCAGACAGCCTTTTTTGGAAGTGATTATCGAGATGATGCCTGAGACATTATACTCTCTGGCTGGTAATCCAGATGGGGAAATACTAAGAGAATTAGAACATTCAAAATTCAACAAGGTAATTTACAAGGTTTAGGGGCGGGAATAGGCTGATTGTTTGTAGGCGATCGCATATACGGTATCTTCGACTCTTTTTAGTACGGTCTACCGTAATTTTTACTTATGTCAAGTACTTGCAAAAAATATTTACATATTGTTATATTTAGTTACATAAACTAAACGAAGGAAAACAGATATGACAAGCAAAGGCTTCACCATGAACGAACTTGGTCAACTCAACAACTTTGCAGTGGAACCAAAAGTTTATGTAGACCAAACTCCAAGAGTTGGCTTTACCAAGTATGCTGAAAAACTCAATGGTCGTTTGGCAATGATTGGCTTTGCCTCACTCATCGCTTTTGAAGTAATCACCGGACACGGCGTAATTGGGTGGCTGACAAGCTTATAGATAATTTTGACTATTCAAAAATTTCATTTTATCAACCTGTAAAACATTAAGCGAGGAGAGTTATGAGAACTGATTTTGATTTCCCTAAAACAGATTTAATTGGCCCTGTTGTTTTTCGACCTGATTTCACTAACTTTGAAAAAATCAATCTCAACCAAGCTTGGTCATTGTTTTTCACCGCAGGTCAAGACGACAAAGCGCTGGGACAAGAGATTGAATTAGGCAAGTTTTTCACTAACCTTTTAATTGCTGTAGGAGTAACGGGAACCCTTTGGGCAACTTTCTTCAGTAATTTGGGATAAGCAATTGTGTAAGCGTGTTCAATTAAATAAATTCCCTTGAAGTCTTGGTTGTCATAACCAAGACTTCTTTAATGTCATGAAATCTTAAAATAAGAGTGGCTGTCAACTAAAACTTGATCTTGTATTATTTTCATTATTATGCTATATAATGGGTCGATTAGTCGGTTCTAGTGGGGAACAGCCACTAGAGGAAATGGGGAAAGTTCGGTGTGAATCCGGCGCTGTCCCGCAGCTGTAATGAGATTGTGCTCAAACATCCTCTCAAAGTCAGAAGACCCGCCGATGTTAATACACCTAAAAAATCTGCGAGGTACAGATGTTACATATTTTTCTCCAATCAGAGTTAAGACTTATATCATCTATTGTTTTTTGTATTTGCGTTAGCAAAAATCATAGTTAGTAGATTTTACCGAACAACAAAGTTTGCAATATTAAAAGCAAAAATATACAGCTATCAACTATGCTTTGCGACAACTCAGCATGGCTAGCATTTGGATGAAATTTATTTAATTAAGTTGAATCAACTGTAATTAACTCGATTAAATATTCAAGTGTTTTTGCTAGATGTTTTGGATAGTTGTATGCAAAATACCAGAAATTTTGTAATTTTTTGAGCAAACAAAATTAGAGGATGTGGGTAATATTTAAAGCGGTTTAGTTGCATTTAAATACCCAGCTAAATGAACACTCAGCAGCAAAGTATTTCTGTTGGGTTAGTACTGGTGTGAGTAGAAGTAAATACAAATTGTTTTAATGTCATAAAATCGAAACAGGAGAGTACTCTGTGAAAATACACTGGCTGCTACCCAGTACAATATTAAGTATTGCTATACTCACGTCTCCCGCATTTGCTGCAAAACTAGAATTTTGGCGATTTGATAGTGTCTCCAAGCAGCTGGAATTTACAACTGATGATCCTGTACAACCCCAGGCACAGTTAATTTTTAACCCTACTCGTTTAGTAATTGATTTACCTGGAACTACTTTAGGAAAACCTAGTTTTACTCAGTCTGTAGGTGGCGCAATTCGTGCTATCCGCCTTGGACAATTTGACGAACAAAAGACTCGCATAGTTGTAGAACTGAATCCAGGTTACACTCTCGATCCGCAACTTGTAAAATTTACATCAAGAACTGGCAATCAATGGGTGGTACAGTTACCATCGCCAAAACGGGTAGAGACGGCATCATCCTCAAGTGGAATTTACAGTGTGGTAACTGATGGAAAAGTTGCACAAACGACATCGCAGACAAATATTATTGAAAATCTACAAGTCACAGGAGATGGATTTTTTATCCGCACTCATGGCAGTAATCATTCACAAATTGAGGTAAATCGTAGCGAGAATCGTAGCGTTATAGATATTAATATTAAAGGCGCAACTCTATCGCCTAATCTGCAAGAGCAGCAGTTCATCAACCGATACGGTGTCAATAGTATTGAATTTACTCAACTACAAACTGCAATACCTACTGTCCGCATGACCTTACGGATAGACAAAAATAGTCCTGATTGGCAGGCAACGGTTAGTGGTAACGACGGTATAGTACTGTTACCTAGTAGTGGAGTAGCCAAGTTACAACAAAGCAATAATCAACCTGACTCAGTTACCCAATTACCTACTCCCCCTTCCACAATTGAGTCTGTAGAACTGGCAAGCAATGGTACACAATTGCTGATTAGAAGCGATGCCTACGGCGGTAAACTACGCAGTTTATCAAATGTCACGAGTAACTGGGATAGACAAACAGCCTTTTACCGAATCGTTATCCCGAATGCTAAACTCGCAAGCAATATTACCGGGCCGACTTGGAATGCAAATAGTCCTGTATTGCGGGTACGTTTACAACAGCAAGAAAGAGAAACGGTAGTAATTTATATTCAACCTGCGTCTAGGGTGCAAATTAAGCAACTTAACCAAATTAGTTCTCAAGTATTAGCATTAGAATTTCAGCGCCAAGGCTTAGTTTCACCACCCTCTGCTTCTATAACAAAACCTCCAATTGTTTTTCCCCCTTTACCCACATCATTTCCAGATCCTGAGTCTCCACCGACGACTGCATCCGAAACCTCACAACCCATACCTCGTCCTCCCAAAGGACGAATAGTCATAATCATCGACCCCGGACATGGGGGAAAAGATACAGGTGCTATTGGTCTGAACGGACTGCAAGAAAAGGATATCATCCTGAGAATCGGTAAAAAGGTAGCCTCACTTTTAGAGCAAAATGGTATCAAAGTCATCATGACAAGGGATGCTGACTATTTTGTAGACCTTGCTCCGAGAGTAGTTATGGCAGAACATGCTCATGCAGACTTATTCGTGAGCATTCATGCGAATTCAATTGATAACAACCCTAGTGCGAATGGTTTAGAAACCTATCATTACGACCGGGGTTACCGTTTAGCGCAAGTGGTTCACAAAAGTATTCTTCAAGGCATTCCGACATTAAAAGACCGAGGAGTAAAACGAGCTAGATTTTACGTGCTAAGAAAAAATACTATGCCTGCAATTTTAATAGAAACTGGTTTTGTAACAGGTTCTGAAGATAACCCCAGACTGGCGAACCCAGAGTATGATAATCGGATGGCTAAGGCGATCGTTCGCGGTATCCTCCAGTATTTACAGCAAAGGTAAGTAAGTTTTTTCTGGAATCAGGGTTTTTTGCCAATAACAAAATAGGTGATTGAATTTTGTATTAGAATGATATAGTTTAAATTGACAAGTCGGTTCTAGTGGGGGTCAGCCACTAGAGTGAATGGGGAAAGTCCGGTGTGAATCCGGCGCTGTACCGCAGCTGTAATCAAGGCTTGCCTTGTGAGTCAGAATGCCCGCCGAACAGTTAACTTCTGCTTCAATCTACGAGGTATAGATGAACGCTACTATGAATATTTTCAAAATCAATCACTTTTATTTCTTCATAGCGCCAAAGATACACTTCAGATCATGGCTTGCTTTTGAGATGATAAATAGTTAATTGGCGGTACAAATTACGCCTAGAAGTGTATTTTTCAGTAAGTGTCTGTACTACTGGGCTATTTAACACGATCATCGCTGATGTGGAAAGTGGGCAGTCTTGTTTTAAAAGGACATCAACAGCTACTTGATAATGGCTGTTTTCGTGTCATTTTACCTCATACTGGTCATCCAATTTGAGATTTGGGATTGATTCCACAGACAAATCCTGCGGATTGTACCATCAAGGAATTGTTGGTCAATTATTACTAATAGTTTGCAATAGATACATTGCACAGTCAGCAAGGTTAGATTCATGCTGACAAGACTGTGTAATATCTGCGCTTGGGACTTAATTCTACACACATCAAAATTAATGCTTAACAAACAACATACTTTATTTGTTTGCACCACCTGCGCTAGCGTGTGGCAAGATGGCAAGCGGATTGGAGAAAGTGGTGGTCAGCAGCTACTATTGCATCTGCAACAACTTGCATTCAATTGGGAATTGCGAAATAAATTCTCCATTCAGGGAATTGAATGTATGAGTGCTTGTAACCGTTTTTGCGTCATTGCCTTTGCAGCAGAAGGAAAATCAACTTATCTGTTTGGTGATTTACCAGTTGATGGTTGTGCATCTGCTGTACTGGAATGTGCGGGTCAATACTATACCAAATCTGATGGTTTATTGCCTTGGTCAGAACGACCTGAACCTTTGAAAAAGGGTATTTTAGCAAAGATTCCTCCATTAAATAAGTGGGCAAAATTAAATATAAATTGTTGTTAGATGACTGGGTAAAAATTCCCAATTTCCAGTCCTTAGTACCTAAATCAATAATTTTCAAAGGAACAGAAAGCAATGCAGATTCAAACAGCAACATTAGGCTATCCTCGTATCGGTAAAAATCGAGAAGTTAAAAAAGCATTAGAAGCATTTTGGAGTGGCAAGCTAGAGGCAGAATCATTACTGCAAACAGTGCGACAAGTTGAGGAATCTAACTGGAAAACCCAACTAGAAGCCGGAATTGACCGCATTGGTATTGGAGATACAACTCTTTACGACCATGTGCTTGACTGGATATTTCGCTTTGGTCTAATTCCTCAAAGATTTCAACAATTTAATGGGTTAGAACGCTACTTTGCAATGGCACGAGGTCAAGAAGGAATTCCAGCTTTGGAAATGACTAAGTGGTTCGATACTAACTACCACTATCTTGTCCCAGAAATTGCAACAGATATATTACCATCTGATTTCAGTGACTTTATAGAAACTGTATCTCGCGCTCAAAATATATTGGGTAAAAAAGCAGTTCCTATAGTATTGGGGCCATGCACTCTACTACGTTTAAGCCGACTAGAATTAAATATAGACGAGGCAGTATCAAAACTCTTGCCACTCTATGTTATCCTGCTTACAGAACTGAAGAATCTGGGAATAGCGGAAGTACAAATACATGAGCCAGCACTTGTTTTAGGTGATACTAATTCTTGGAAAGAACATTTTCAAACTGTCTATAATTCGTTAGATGCAGTAGGAATATCTTTGCATCTAGTTACTTATTTTGATGACTTAGGTGAAACCTACCCCTGGGTAATAGATTTACCAGTTGCTGCTATTAGCTTAGATTTGACACGCGGACGCAACTCAGAGTTAATCAAAACTCACGGTTTCCCACAAAATAAGCGACTAGGAGTAGGGATTATAGATGCAAGAAATATTTGGCAAGTTCGTCCAGAGAAAGTTATTCCCATATTACAAGAGATTCTAGAAACGTTACATGGAACATCTCTAGATATTCAACCATCTGCTTCCTTACAGTTCGTTCCCTACGATGCCAAACGAGAAAAACGATTACCATCACAGCTACGCAATGTCTTGAGTTTTGCCGAACAGAAACTTCAAGAAGTGATTTTCTTGGCTCGAACAATAAAAGATGACAACACTAAAACAGAGCAAGAATTTATTGAGTCAACCTGGAGTACATTCGAGGAGTTTAGTCCAGCCAATCAGTCAGTTCAAGAACGACTAAAAACTCTGAAGATTGATGATTTTCAGCGCTCATTATCCTACGGATTGCGGCTGGATTCTCAAATTTCTCTGCCTCTGTTCCCAACAACCACAATTGGTTCCTTCCCCCAAACCTCTGAAGTTCGCCAACTCCGAGTGCGTTATAAACGAGGTGAATTGAATCAGTCAGAATATGAAGCTGCTATTGATGCTCAAATTGCCGAAAGCATTAAATTACAAGAGGAATTAGGGTTAGATGTTTTAGTACACGGTGAATTTGAACGCACCGATATGGTGGAATTTTTTGGACAGCAGTTGTCAGGTTTTGCTTTCACTGAAAATGGTTGGGTACAAAGCTACGGTAGCCGTTATGTGCGTCCACCAATAATTTACGGTGATGTAGTTCGCAGTGAACCAATGACTGTACGTGAGTTTCAAGTCGCACAATCATTGACGGAAAAACCTGTAAAAGGGATGTTGACGGCTCCTGTAACTATCTTAAATTGGTCTTACCCTCGGATAGATGTTTCCAGGTCAGAACAAGCTTTCCAAATTGCTTTAGCACTGCGGGATGAGGTAGCAGATTTGGAAGCGGCTGGTGCAAAGGTAATTCAAGTAGATGAACCAGCGCTACGTGAGGGTTTACCTCTGAAGGTTGAGCGCTGGAATGAATATCTTTCTTGGGCTGTAGATGCATTTCGGTTGGCGACAGCAGTAGTCCAACCCCAAACCCAAATTCACACTCACATGTGCTACTGCGAATTTGGTGACATTATCAAGGATATCGAACGGTTAGATGCTGATGTGATTTCGATTGAAAATAGTCGCAGCAACAATCAAACTTTGCGAGAAATTACAGAGGGTGGCTACTCACATCAAGTTGGTAATGGAGTTTATGACATTCATAGCCCTGTTGTGCCGACAACTGAACAGATTTTACAGCAATTGCGGACTGGAGTTGCTAATTTACCAGTAAAACAAATTTGGGTAAATCCAGATTGTGGTTTGAAAACTCGGAGATGGTCAGAGGTGATTCCGGCTTTAAAAAACATGGTGGAAGCGACGAAAGTCTTGCGAGAGGAAGCAAACGCAACTGTGAAATCGCAGTAAAAGTAGGCTCAGAGGTTAGTCTGAAAGTTTTGCTCTCTTGCTTATTGTTGAACTCAACAGTAACGCCCAATTATCTACACTATTCATTTGTGCGTTCACCTACCCCTACGAGAAGCAACCTACGTCTACGGTCTTTGATAGGAGCAAATTTGAAGCTTAGACTTCTGTTTGCGTATAGAGCAGAGCAGTACTTTTTGTTTTGGAGTTGAAAAATGATATCGACAATAGAAACAATCGCAGTAATTGATGACAAATTATCCAAGCGATTTTTAGAACTCGATCCGGCAGGTTACTTCATTATCTATTTAGATCGTGGAGCAGGCTTGATCTGCGCGAAACATTTTACTAATGAAGTTAATGAGCAAGGATTGGCCGTCGATCCAGAAACCGGAAAGCCCATTCCTGCAACGGTCAAAGTGGAACGACAACCAACTGCTCTCTTTACAGGAAGAACGGCAAAAGAAATTTGCATTCAACTGTTTGAGTTAACAAAACCTTCTCCAGTCAGCCGATTGGATCATGCGGCTTATCTAGGGCGTGAGTTTATGCGAGCAGAATTGGCATTGGTGACAGGACAAGACTACGTACAGGATTAAATACGCTTTTAATGTACTTAACAACCCAGATCACCAAACGCTGATAACCTTCGCAACTCAATCGATCACCTTGATACGTTCCGGTGCAGAAATTTGTTGGACAGCTTTGATGCGAGTATCACCAACCATATCATCATGGCCATAAAGGACTATTATTTTGTTAAAAGATTTGAACATCAAGAAAGGAACAGATCCATTAAAACTTGAGAGCATCCATTCTCAAAGGTCTTCGGTGGCGATCGCCACTGCTCTACTATCATTTGCCGCTACCTGGATCACTCCGGCTGCAACGCTGGCATCTACCTTCGCCTACGAGGGCTTTGCCTACGAGTCCGCTGCAATTGAGGACTCTTTCCTCAATGGACTGGATGGTGGAATCGGCTGGCTGCCGTACAAAAATGAGTCCCCATCAGCCACTCACTTCGCTACCATTGACCTGTCTTACAATGACGGGTTGGGCAATCAACTGCTCACTAGTGGACGATCAGGTGCGCTTATAAACCAAATTGGGGAACACGGCTCGTTTCGGTTCATCAACACCTCCGACCCAGAATTTGCAGTTTCGACCATCGCAGCCCGCGACTCGAACCTGGGCGATTTCGGGTCGCAGACCCAGCCTGGGATCGGCGTGGATGGAACCACCGTTTGGCTTGGGTTCCTGATGAGCGTCCCAACTGCCACGCTGGAAGACTGGAATGAGAAATATGCCGGATTATCACTCTTCTACGACGACTACATCAACGGCATGGGTACTGGTCCATTCGCAGCAAGCACAACCAACGAACGCCTGTTCATCGGTGCGCCCTTTGGACAGCTTGACCGCCCGCTGAACTTTGGCATCGACCACCCCGGTGCAGAGTCGCCAACCTTTACTGACGATACGTTCTCAGGATCTACGGCGTTCTTAACTGCACGGATTGACTTCGGCACTAGGGTACCCGACCGTGTGCGGTTGTGGGTCAACCCAACATTGGGGGACGATCCAACCAGTGGCATCACTCCAGATGTTGATTACATTATGCCTTTCGACCTTCATTTCAACCGCATCGGAATCTTCGGCAACAGCCCCTTCAAAGACCCAAACTTGATTGAGTTCGACGAAATTCGCTTCGGCACTTCGTTCAGTGATGTTGCCCCCACCCGGGTTCCTGAACCGACGACCGGGGGTTGGGGGATCGCCCTCCTGTCTGGTCTGTTTGCGTTGAACCGTCGGTACTGGGCATGAGTTATCCCTCTTCCACCACTCTGGTCAAATAAAAATAAGAGCCAACTTCTAAACAAGGCACAGGAACTGGATTTGGAGCTTTATTTTCTAACATTAGTAAAGTTGTTTACCACAACGACAACTTCATAATTGGCGAAGGTATTGTAAATGACAGAGATATTGCAATCTTATGTCAAAAGTGTGACTAACTGGACGGACGCACTCAGAAGGAATTCTCTAGACAAGCCAGTTAGGGACTAGCAAAAAATTTAGGATTGGGATCGGCTATGCTGCTTTTTAGATTTTATCTGAAAAAAGTGTTAAGTAGAACCGCCGAACTATATATGAGAAATATACCTGTGAAAAAAACTTTGTTTCTCAGTCCTCCTTCCTTTAATGGGTTTGATGGTGGAGCAGGTTCCCGATATCAAGCCAAGCGTGAGATTACTTCTTTCTGGTATCCTACATGGCTGGCGCAACCCGCAGCCCTTGTGCCTGGTAGCAAGCTTGTGGATGCACCACCACACGATCAAACAGTTGAAGATGTGATCGAAATTGCTCAAGATTACGAGCTAATTATCATGCACACCAGCACGCCCTCGCTGGCGAATGATGTCAAGTGTGCCGAGACAATCAAAGCTCAAAACCCTGATGTCAAAATTGGCTTGATTGGAGCGCACGTAGCAGTATTACCAGAACAGACGCTGAGTGAAAACCCAATCATTGACTTTGTGTGTCGCCACGAATTCGACTATACCTGCAAAGAATTAGCATTATGTAAATCTTGGGAAGAAATCACAGGTCTAAGCTACCGCGATCGCCAGGGTAATATCCGTCATAATGAAGACCGCCCCTTGATTCACGATTGGGATTCTATGCCCAGTGTGTTGCCGATTTATCACCGTGATTTGGATATTACCAAATACTTTATTGGCTACTTACTGCATCCATACATTTCCTTTTACACTGGGCGGGGCTGTCCGGCAAAATGTACCTTTTGTCTTTGGCCGCAAACAATTGGTGGACATTTATACCGCACTAAAAGCCCAGAAGCAGTCGGGCGCGAAATGGAAGAGGCTAAAGCAATCTTCGGCGACAAGGTGCGAGAATATATGTTTGATGATGACACCTTTACGATTGACAAACATCGAGCGATCGCAATTAGCGAACACATGCAGCGACTCAAGCTGACTTGGAGTTGCAACGCCCGGGCCAATCTCGACTATGACACCCTTAAACAACTACGTGATAATGGCTTACGTCTACTTTTAGTCGGATTTGAATCTGGCAATCAGCAAATTTTGGATGGGATTAAAAAAGGAATCAAGCTGGAAGTAGCGCGTCAGTTTATGGAAAATTGTCATAAACTTGGCATTACCGTACACGGCACATTTATCATTGGTTTACCCGACGAAACCCAAAAAACAATCGAAGAAACGGTGCGCTTTGCTTGCGATATTAGTCCTCATACAATTCAGGTTTCTATTGCAGCCCCCTATCCCGGAACAGAACTTTATCGTCAAGCACAGGAAAATAATTGGTTTAGCAACAATTCTTTAGTAGCCAGTTCAGGAATTCAAATGTCTACACTGCAATATCTAAATCTCTCCAGTGCTGAGATTGAGGATGCAGTTGAGAAAATGTATCGTAAGTTCTACTTCCGTCCTAGAGCGATTATCCCAATTGTCGGTGAAATGCTCACCGATCCCCAAATGTTAGTGCGCCGCCTGCGTGAGGGACGGGAATTTTTCTCTTACTTAAAAGAGCGTCGTACTCAAGCAACTGCAAAAGCTAAATCAGTAATTGTTGGTTAGTTGTTAGTAGTTTTTTGGAGAAATTGACAGTAACCTAGCCAAAGAAGTAAACGAACAAAAATATTTGCAGTTATTGCGATCGCAATGACATTGTGTAATTAATTCTGTCCAACTACTTATCAAACAGTCAAAAAATCTTCAGCCATGAAAATAGGAAGCAAGGAACACAAAGAACTTTTTTGCCATAGCTTTCTTAAAAGTCATTTAGAGTACGAGCCAGAACGCCTTTCTTGGCCGAATCTAGATAATATCGCTCTCGAAAGCTTGCAAACCATTCCCTTTTGGAGAGAAGCACTCAATACAGAACAAGAGGCGGGAGTTATGGTGAACGCTTTTGCCGCTAAAATTAGCGACCCTTTATTAAAAGAAGCGATCGCTTTACAAGGTATGGAGGAAGTTCGCCACGGGAGACTGATTAAATTTCTCATCAATCAGTATGATATTCAAATTTCCCCACCTCCTGAACCTGTACTTCCCAGTAATATCAAAACGGCTTTCCTTGATTTTGGTTTTGGTGAATGTCTTGACTCTTTTTTAGCCTTTGGTCTGTTTGGACTTGCTCGTGATCATATCAGCTACATCCCAGCAGCATTGTTTGATATCTTCGATGCGGTTCTGGATGAAGAAGCTCGTCATATTATGTTCTTTATTAATTGGGTCACTTACCTGCAAATTCAAGAGGGTAAAAGCAATTGGTTGCGGGGAATTAATGCTCTTTTACATTACAGCAGAGGATTACAAGATAAGATTAAAGCCTTTAGTGGTTCCAACAAAGAACAACAAGAGGGTTTCACAGCCACTGGTGCTAGCAACTTTATAGATAATTTAACCCCAGAGTTATTGTTATCTACTTGCTTGCAAGAAAATACCAGACGGCTTGGCGTATTTGACAAAGAACTACTCCAACCGCAACTGGTGCCTAACCTGGCCAAAATTGCCTTAGCTACTCTCAGACTTATACCTCGCCGTCAGTGTCACTCAATAACTCAATTATCGGAACCTTAAAAATCCAAAACTTATGCAAGCACAGCGATTCGCCATCATCAATGGTGATGACTTTGGTTTATCTGAAGGAGTTAATCAAGCAATTATCAAGGCACACAAACAAGGAGTGCTAACTAGTACCAGCCTGATGGTGAGCGCTGATGCGGCAAAAGAGGCTATCACCTTGGCAAGTGCCCATCCAAACCTGGCGGTTGGACTACATCTTGTCTTGGTATGTGGACGTTCTGTCTTACCGCCAGAGCAGATTCCCCATTTAGTTGACAAACAAGGTAACTTTTCCAACAGTCCATTAAACGCCGGGTTGCGCTATCAATTTGTCAGGGAAACCCATCAAGAATTGCGGCAAGAAATTTGCGCCCAGTTGGAAAAATACCGTTCTACTGGTTTGCCTCTCTCTCATGTGGATGGGCATTTACATTTGCATGTACATCCAGTAGTCTTGGGTATTTTAGTAGACTTGGCAGCAGAATTTGATATCAAAGTAATCCGTCTTCCCAGTGAGGAGTTAGGGATTACCTTGAGAGTTAATCGTAGTCATCTACTGACAAAGCTAGTTTGGTCAGGAGTATTTGGTAAACTACGCTGCTATGGTGAGAGGTTGCTAAAATCTCAAGGCATTAGCTTTACCGAAAGAGTTTACGGTTTATTACAAACTGGTGGCATTACAGAGGAATACTTACTTGCATTGATACCCCAAATTCAGGCAAACTTAGTGGAGATTTATTCTCATCCAGCGATGCCTACGGCAGGCTTCTCTACGAGACGCGGCGTGAACGCCAACGCAATTCATGGCGATCCTTTGAATGAAGAACTAGGAACAGGTGAAGCAGAACTTGCTGCCTTGTTAAGCAGTCAGGTACGCGAAGCGCTTCTGAATAACGGCTTTGAAATTACCAACCACCATTTTATATCCCAACGTACCACCTAAATTTTATTTTCCATAATTCACAATTCAAAAGTAATAACTTTGTCATCCAAATTTCATTTAATGTACATAAAATAAGCTTAAACTCTCGGCAGCGAATCTAGAAAATGCTAATACTAATTGTCTGCTAATCAATGGACATGTTTGCATCTACTTTTTTCACGAATCTTCACCTGATAGTTATTGATTTCCTCCTATTTCTGTGCATATCATCAGTTTTGTTTTATTGTTGTGCAATTTATGCAGCAATAACTTTTTTTGCCGATCCCCAACCAATTGATCTAGAGTTTCATCCACCTATTAGTATTCTCAAACCTATTTGTGGGCTTGATAGCAATGCTTATGAAAACCTCACCTCATTTTGTCAGCAGGACTATCCAGAATATCAAATCATCTTTGCTATACGAAACTCTGAAGACCCTTGCATAGAAGTTATAGAGAAAATTATCTACAATTTTTTAGAATTAGATATTTCGTTAATAGTGAGCGATCGCGTCATTGGTACAAACTTCAAAGTTAGTAACTTAGCCAATGCCGCAGCCAAAGCTAAATACGAAATTCTCGTCCTTGCTGATAGTGACATTCGAGTTGGAACAGACTATTTGCAAAGAGTTATCCAGCCGTTGCATGACGAAAGCGTAGGTGTAGTTACCTGTATGTATCGATCCTTAGCTCAAGGATGGATATCGATATTAGAAGCTATTGGTACTACTACAGAGTTTCATGCTGGGGTTTTAGTCAGCAAAATCCAGGAAAATGGTATAAAATATGCCTTTGGTTCCACCATTGCCATTCGGAAAAAAGTACTAGAAGCGATCGGTGGATTTGAAGCAATTGCTGATTATTTGGCAGATGATTTCCAACTTGGCTATTTACCTGTGCAAGCAGGTTACAAAGTTGTGCTTTCCGACTATATAGTTGAACATGTACAGATAAACAACAACTTAGTTGATGCCATCAGGCGACAGATCCGTTGGGCGCGTGGTAAACGAGTTTCTCGTCCTTGGGGTTATCTAGGACTCATTTTTACCTATGGTGTCGTCACCAGCTTGCTGCTGCTAATTGCCACAGATGGTTCAATACTAGGATGGCTAGGACTATGTATCTGTTGGGTAATAAGATTGATTATGGCTTGGGTCGTTGGTACTATTAGTCTGAAAGATCCAATTGTCAAAAAATTTCTGTGGCTCGTTCCTGGGTGCGACTTGTTAAACTTTGTTATTTGGTGTTTTGGCTTTATTGGTAACACTATAGAGTGGCGCGGGCAGCAACTCAAGCTAACTAAAGATGGAAAGCTACTAGTACAGCGACAATAACTTTATTACATCGGCCCCCTCTCTTCATCCTCTTATTTTGGCTAAGGTATTGCGGTATAGATTGTATTATTTCAGATTGAGCGAAAAACGGTAAAAGACGCGATATATCGCGTCTCTACATCTAAACCAATAATAAACCCCTTTTAGAAATCATCCCAACCTTCAATGCTAGAGGACATGACGTAACTAGTCACACTCGCTTCAAAGAAGTTTGCCTTCGTGTGAGCTTCTTTTTTGGTATCTGAGAAACGTTCCAAGTGGGTATAGGGGCTTTTCTTGTAAATAGCTTCTGAAAATAGTGGTTCTAAACCGATCGCCTTTAAACGAGCATTTGCCAGATATTTTGTATACTGTTCTGTACTGTTGGCTGTAATGCCAAGAATATCATCTCCGACAATATGTCCTGTCCACTTGCATTCATGCTCGACGGCAAGAGCAAACATTTCATAAATTTGTTCGCGGCTGTGGGGGAAAACTTGCATCGCTTCTGGAATCAATTTTTGATACAGCCGCACATGGGAAAGTTCATCTCGGTTAATCATTCTAAAGATATCAGCACTCCCTGACATCAGCATCCGCGATGACAGATTGTAGAAAAATATAAACCCGTTGTAGAAATACAATCCTTCCAACAAATAATCTGCTAACAGCGATACAAAATAATTTTCTGGTATTGGGTTATCGACATACTTTTGGTATAGTCCAGCGATGAATTCGCATCGTTGTTTGAGAATGCGATCGCTCCGCCAAAAATCATAAACTTGTGTCCGGCGATCACTGGGAATCACCGTCTCAATAATGTATTGATAAGACTGATTGTGCATCGCCTCTTGAGAAATTTGTTCCGCCATACACAGTGCAATTTCTGGTGCAGTCACGCTGTTTTTGATGTGAGGTACATTACAGGTTTGCACCGAATCGAGAAAGGTCAGGTAACTGAGGATGCCATCAAATGCACGTCGTTCTCCAGGCGTGAGATTGACATAATCTGTTACGTCCTGAGTAATATCAATCTTTTCAGGTCATTTGTGTTCAGTAAGATTAGCTACTCCTTACCCGCTTTTTCAAGCTGCTCTAAGTCACCTTAGAGATCGGACTATATCATCAACTTATCTTTTGATAAGAAGTTCCCCGCTTCGACTGCCAATCGCTTGCAGCCTACTCTACTTTTCACCACTTCGTGGTTCGTCAGTCGCCTGCGGAGGGAAAACGCCAGATGCTTCAACGGGGGGAACCCCCGCAACGCACTGGCTCCCCTCCCGCAGCGCTGACTCACTTATTGTGAATTTGGATAGTCTCTACACCTTCTCGTTTAGCAACGAGCTTGGCACGGGATTGTCTATGAATAGGTTTCCCCCGTTTTCAAGGAATTTAATCTGGACTACCTAGTTAATCCAGAAGTTCTCACGCATTTGACGGTAGAGAGACACAGCCCACGAGTAGCGAACATCGTTTAATTGCATTAAGTTCGTTGTCTCTCCGAACCAGATTAAACGGTTGGCTGTATTATCGTTTCCGTTCGGATTGAAAACGGGATTAATCGGCATTAATGATTGTCTTGGTTGGTACATTTTGAGTTAGTTCTGATTAGTTTTCTTGAAGAGTTTGCGATTGAGGCGAACCTCCAAGCCGCACTTTCGGCTTCATCCAGATCGGTAGTTCAGCTTGCACAAGCAACACATTGCTCGTTCGATTCTTTGAAACTGTCTTTTTGGACAGTGCGAATGTAGTAGATTGCTTTACAACCCAATTCCCAAGCCAGCATTAGGGTTTCAAAAATATCAACAGCGGTGAGAGAACGCTCAGGTTCGTCGGGGAAATAAACTCCAGCGTTCAGGTTAAACAGCAATTCCATCGAAATTCCTGTATCAATCCATTGTTGGATTGTAGCGATCGCTTTGACTACTTTTTTCTGATCCAGTGTCTTATTTTCGACATAGAACCATAAATGATCCCGAATGTAAGGCGGTGCGATGGGTACTGAACCCTTGGCCCACTTTTCATAAAAGAATTTGCTGTAAACGGGTAAAACACTGGCTGTACAACCCTGAACTAAAGATGAAGAAGTGTTAGGTGCGATCGCAGTAATGTGTGAATTGCGAATTCCATATTGTTTGATATCCTGACTCAGTTGTAAAAAGCGTTCTGGAAGAAGAGCATGTTGCAAAAACCATTCCACAGGTTTTGCTCCGATTAAATGTCCCTTGCTCCATTCACTACCCACAAAAGCAGGATACGTACCCCGTTCCTTTGCTAATTCCATCGATGCTGCGGTGCAATAGTAACCGATGTCTTCAAATAAGTTGCTGATTTTCTGAAGATCGGTATAGGTGAGACAACGTTTTGCTAACCAGTCGGCTAATCCCATACAGCCTACCCCAATTGTGCGATATTTGGCGTTGTGAGTGGCACTAGCAGCAAATGGCGGTGACGTAAGTTCAATGGTGTTATCTAATATACGTACTGCAATTTGACAAATCTCTGGTCGTTGTTCATCTTCTAAATTTGCTAGGTTAATACTTACGAGATTACACGTATGTGCTTCTTCACCAGGTTTCACGTTTGACCATGATTCCATGCACAAGTTTCCACCAGGAATATAGCCTTGATGCTGATTAGGGTTAGCTCGGTTGGTGGTATCTTTGAACCATAAATAAGGCATCCCGGTTTCTAATTGGGTTCGCATCACCTGTTTGAGTAAAAGACGTGCATTCACCCGTTTGTAGAGCGTAATCGAGTTATCTAAACTGGCTTCAACTTGAAGATAGGCACGTTCAAATGCTTCACCCCAAGTTGAAGCCAGTTCAATACCTAAACGAGTTCGTACCTCATAAGGATCAACTAATGTCCATTCTGTATCTGCTTGCACCCTTCGCATAAATTCGTCATTGACAACTAGTTGCGGAAAAACATCATAAGCTTTGCGTCGTGCGTCTCCATTCTCGGTTTGCATTTCCAAAAATTCAGGTAAGTCTAAATGCCAAATATCTAGACTGACGGTGACAGCACCTGCTCTGCGTCCACCTTGATTAACTGCGATCGCTGTATCATTCAACAACTTAATCCAGGGAACGACACCACCAGAGGCATTCTTCTTCCCCATCACCCAACTACCAGTAGCCCGAATCCGAGACAGATTCACGCCCACACCACCGCCATTTTTGGAAATCCGCGCTGCATCATGAATCCCGTCAAAAATGCTTTCCAAATTATCGTCCATTGCCGTAATGAAACAACTGGCAAGAGAGCCGTTGGGAATCCGTAAATTCGCTAAAATCGGCGTTGCTAAGGATATTTGACGACGGGCGATCGCTTCATAAAATCTTTGCGCCCAAGTTAAGCGATTCTCAGGTGATTCTACGGAGGCAATTAAGAGCGCACAAGTTAAAAATGCTTCTTGCGGTAACTCATTTGCTAGCAGATATCGCTTGGTTAGTAATACTGCTCCTGCATAATCATAGTCGGCATCCCAGTTAGGATCGATCCAAGTGTTGGCAATTTCTAACTCTTGTTGAGTGTAGATTAAGATGCGGCGATCATATTCTCCTAATAGAACTTTTGCTTTTACAGTCCGAGCATAGTAACCGTACTGATAGCCACGACTAACTTGAGTATCTTTCCATAAACTCCAAATATGTAATCGCCCTGCCACTTGCCGCCAATCTGGTTCTTCAGGACTGCACAAATCCAAGGCACAGCGAATTAAATTATCTTGAATACACGCCGTGGTAATACCGGGGCGCAATCGAGTTGTTAGATGTGCTTCTAAGGCAATGGAATTTGCTGAAAGTCCGCAACAAGCCCAATTAACTACTGTGCGAATTTTATTAATTTCTAACGGTGTTGTCGAACCATCACGACGAACAACATAGATATCCGTTGTGGAGCCTTCAATGAGTTTGGATGGAGCTTGCATACTGGATAAGTTGATGAATTGGAGAAAAATAATTGCAAGAATGAAAAAGAATTGTTAACCAGGTTTGGCAACGTAAAAAATTGTCAACGTTATGTCACTAAACGCTGGCAATCCTAACAAGTTGTGAGGTTGAAAAATTGTTATAAAAATTGTCCAACAAAAATCCAGAGCAAGTTTTGGTAAAGAATTGAACTTGCCCCGATTCATGACGAATGCCAGTATAGATCGACCATTGATTTTTACGCAAGCAAATCACAGTTGTGTTAATATGCAAAGGAATCTCGGTTTTGATGGGGGTCAGCCATCAGACGTAAGGGGGAAAGTCCGGTGTGAATCCGGCGCTGTCCCGCAACTGTAATCAAGGTTTGCCTTGTGAGTCAGAATGCCCGCCGAAGTTGATTTGTAAATTTTGTACATCTGCGAGGCACGGATGGTTTATTACATGATCAGCGTCAACCCCTTCTTTGCGAGACGCTACGCTAACGGGGAATTCCAAATTCCAAATTCCAAATTCCAAATTCCAATCTCCATAAATAAATTTAGGGACTTGTATCCTGTCTGTTCTTCGGTCAGGTCTGATATTTTGAAAGCACCATATATTAAAACTCTACAAATGGCGGCTTTCCACGAAATAGATAATTAACGTCTCGACTCCGCTCGACGTTAAAGCTGAACGTTCGCGCAGCGTCCCGCAGGGAAGCCGAAGCTTTAATATTAAATTTCGATTAATAATTACCTTGTCAGTAGTCAGGTAATTATTTGAACTAAGAAATCTGAGCAATTTTCGACAAGATATTGCACTAACTTGAGAGTGCTGTATATGCACGCCATATACTTCAGTGTATTTTCGTTAAATTCTGACTCGGTTAATCATCATGCCGAAATTTTATCTTCACCGAGCTGGGAAGATTCCTACTGCTGTTCATCCTTTTGTCAAACAAAGGGATTTTAGAGAAGATAAGCAAAAACCCTTTCTAAATCCCAGGAAAATGATTCGAGGTTGGCGAAATATCGCAACTTCAACGTATAGGAAGATTACCATTGCCATCGCTCGGATAATTCGGGATGAACCATGAATCAATTCAAAATTCAAAATTCAAAATTAAATATAGCCACTGACAAGGAGTGGAGTTTGTACCTGCTTTGTGAGACAAGGATTCTTTCGCGCTACTTGCAGCGAGATTTTGAATCTATGTTTTTTCATCAACAAATCAAAATCTATCAACAGTTAGCTACATAAAAAGCTTTCACAACGATGTCAACTCTATTACTTTATTTTGCAATTGGTTCTCTTCTAGTTTTGCTAATTGGAATTGCGGTTTATTTCCTAACTGCTCGTAAGTATCAATCCTCAGCTACAGTCGCCAATTCCTACGACCAATGGACGCTTGACGGCATCCTAGAGTTTTACTGGGGGGAACACATTCACCTCGGTCACTACAGTTCGCCGCCACGACGAAAAGATTTTTTGGCTGCTAAATCTGATTTTGTGCATGAGATGGTTAAATGGGGTGGTTTAGATAAATTGCCGAATGGTACTACCGTCTTAGATGTTGGCTGTGGTATCGGGGGCAGCAGTCGCATTTTAGCGCGAGATTATGGGTTTGCTGTCATAGGGATTACCATCAGTCCCCAACAAGTGAAACGCGCCCAAGAGTTAACATCTCAAGAACTAAACGCCCACTTTGCAGTCAATGATGCAATGGCATTGTCGTTTCCAGATGCCAGCTTTGATGTGGTCTGGTCAATCGAAGCAGGCCCCCACATGCCTGATAAAGCTGTTTTTGCAAGAGAATTAATGCGGGTGTTAAAACCTGGTGGAGTATTGGTTGTAGCTGACTGGAATCAGAGGGATGACCGCCAAAAGCCGCTCAATTTCTGGGAGAAACCAGTAATGCGGCAACTCTTAGATCAGTGGTCTCATCCAGCTTTTTCAAGCATTGAGGGATTCTCCGAACTTTTGGCAGCTACAGGATTAGTGGAAGGAAAGGTAATTACAGCTGATTGGACGCAAGAAACCCTTCCTTCTTGGTTAGATTCGATTTGGCAAGGAGTGGTTCGCCCAAGCGGATTTCTGCGTTTTGGATTGCCTGGTTTTATCAAGTCTGTGCGTGAAGTACCAACGTTTTTGCTGATGCGTTTGGCCTTTGGTGCAGGACTGTGCCGATTTGGAATGTTCCGCGCTGTGCGGGCAAATTCACGTACAGAATTGAAGGATAGAAATTATGCTAACCAAACTCCCTCAAGCTTGGTTAGGTAGCAAGCATAATGACTAATTTTGAGTTTCCAGCAATCACCCTATTGCCAGATCCATCTTTGACGGACTGGGATGTAATTATTGTCGGCGGTGGTATTTCGGGTTTGACGCTAGCCTGTGGACTGCAATCGTCAGGTTTGCGAATTTTAGTAGTGGAAGCACAACAACAGCAGCAAGCAACAGAGCGAGCGCGAGCTTATGCACTGTCACCGATGACCAGCAAAATTTTTCGTGATTTAGGGCTGTGGTCGCAAATTGCACCAAAAATTAGCCATTTTTTACAGGTGTTACTGTCAGACGCAGACTATCCTCACCGAGTCCAGTTTTGCCCTAAAGATTTGGGAGAAGCAGCAGTTTACTACTGTGGTGAGCATGGGGTGCTGATGGCGGCGCTCCATCAACAAGTAGCAACAGCAGCCAACATTACTTGCTGGTATGAGACTCAAGTGGTTGAGGTGCGCTATGGAGCCGAAACCGCAGAGGTAGTAGTGGAGAATTCTCAGAGTCAACAACGGTTGCAATCGAAGTTGGTGGTGGCTGCTGATGGCATCAACTCGCAAATTCGCTCTTCTGCTGGCATCGAAACTAACGGCTGGGCTTACTGGCAGTCCTGCATTACAGCTTTTGTTGCTCCAGAGCGATTGCACCAGAATATCGGCTACGAGCGTTTTTGGCCTAGTGGTCCTTTTGCAATTTTGCCCTTGCCTGATAATCGCTGCCAAATCGTCTGGATTGCCCCCCATGCAGAGGCTCAGGCAATAGTTGCTCTGCCAAGCGACCAGTTTATAACCGAACTACGACGACGCTACGGCGAACAAATGGGGAAACTAACCTTGTTGAGCCAGCCTTTAGTGTTTCCAGCACGATTGATGCAGAGCCGCCGCTATTGCCAACCGCGCTTAGTGTTGCTGGGGGATGCTGCCCACTGCTGTCATCCGGTGGGTGGTCAGGGGCTAAATATGGGTATTCGTGATGCGGCTGCCCTAGCCCAAGTGTTGCAAACTGCACAACAACACAAACAAGACCTGGGTTCTCTAGCAGTGCTAAAACGCTACGAACGCTGGCGACGCTATGAAAACTGGGTAGTGCTAGCCTTTACCGATCTTCTCAACCGCAGCTTTTCTAATCAATGGCTACCAATGGTTAAACTACGGCGGCTAGTACTACGGCTGATAATTTACTGGTCTTTCCCACGAAGGCTACTGCTGCGACTGATGACCGGGTTGTGGGGTCGCCAGCCACAACTTGACCCTATATCTGGCGAAGAAGTGACCAATGGCAACGATAGCATTAAACATATAGCTTCTGACCACTCATCCTCGGCGGCATTACAGAAGATAAATATTTAAATTTTAACACTGGCAACACTGCATGATATCGGCGGTTAAAACTTTTTTCTACACATTACAAAATTAATCAACAAACGACACACTTTATATGTATAAAATTCCCGTCACAGTCATTACAGGATTTCTAGGCGCAGGCAAAACGACATTAATTCGCCATTTACTACAAAACAATGAAGGGCGACGCATTGCTGTTTTGGTAAATGAATTTGGAGAAATCGGCATTGATGGCGAACTTTTGCGTGATTGCCGAGTTTGTGACGATGAAGAAGACCCTAACAGTAATATTGTTGAACTCACCAACGGTTGCTTGTGCTGCACCGTACAAGAGGAATTTTTGCCAGCAATGCAAGAATTGCTGAAGCGACGCGCCAGCCTTGACTGTATGTTGATTGAAACCTCTGGATTAGCACTCCCTAAACCATTGGTGCAAGCATTTCGCTGGCCGGAAATTCGCACAGGCGCTACAGTGGACGGCGTAATTACTGTGGTGGATTGCGAAGCATTGGCAACGAATCAATATGTAGGCGATTTAGCAGCCCTTTTAGCACAGCGACAAGCCGACTCTAGCATAGAACACGAAACACCGATTGAAGAACTGTTTGAAGATCAGCTCGCTTGTGCTGACTTGGTATTGCTAACTAAAAGCGATCGCGTTGACGAACAAACGCAAATTAGGGTGCAGGATTGGCTGAAGCAGAACTTATCCCCTGGTGTAAAAGTTATTCCTTGCCAGGACGGTAAAATTAGTAGCGATTTGTTACTCGGTTTCAACGCTGCGGTGGAAGATAATTTAGATAGTCGTCCCAGTCACCACGATACTGAAGAAGACCACGAACATGATGACGGGATTAATTCAGTGCAACTACTGCTAGACCAAGCATTTGAGCCGTCTGTCTTGATTAAACGCTTGCTTTCATTGGTGCAACAGCAAGAAATTTATCGAATTAAGGGATTTGTAGCAGTTCCGAACAAAGCCATGCGTTTGGTATTACAGGGTGTCGGCAATCGATTTGACTACTTCTACGATCGTCCTTGGCAACCCCACCAACCCCGTCAAACGCGATTAGTATTGATTGGACGAGAGCTTGAACAGGTTCGCATTGAGTCAGTTGTGTTGGGGGAGGAAATCAATGCGACCATCCAATAGTGTTTGGCAAGGAAATTTCGGCTACTGGCAAAACAGCTTTATCCATAACAATATATTGGTAATCGGTTACACAGGATGGAAAGGATTTCAATTATTTGGGCGGGGAGTTGTTATTTGTGATGTGGATACTAAAGTTACTCATCCAACAAATACAAGTGTTGATACAGTTCCCTTCACCCTCCAATTTCTCCCCTCCGATCTGATTAGGTTTTACTTGCGTTCGTTTCAAGATTGCCAAGCTATATCGCAATCAATCTGCTCATCGATGATTTCATCAATTTTCCCAGCAGTCGCAACATACAATCCCTATCAAGATATTCTTCTGGTGCTAAAGGCTGAACCTCAGATTGAGGTTAATTTTTTACACCAACTAAAAATTACTCCACCCGATTGCTACAAACAAGTTTGCAAGCGTTGGTCAGAATTTAACCCAAGCCTAATACCCTAAAACTTACTTTAGTCCTCAATGCTCAAGCCAAAATCAAGCAAAATTCCCAAAGCAACTCGCTACCAAAATGCAGCGATAGATTATTACATGGGACTTACAAATTCCGACTATCTCCATTACGGGTATTGGGAGCCACTACCTACTGCGGGTGAGGAATTGACTCTAACTCGCCTGCGTGCGGCGCAAGTTGCATATACAGCTAAACTTTTGAGTTTTATCCCAAAAGGGATAAAAACTGTGCTTGACGTAGGATGTGGGATTGGAGGTAACGCAGCATATTTGTGCTCACGCGGTTTCAGTGTTGAGGGATTAGCACCCGACGCACTCCAGCAAGAGAGATTTATTCACAATACCAACGGTCAAGTACCTTTCTACTTAACGAGATTTGAAGATTTTCACAAATCATATTCCTACGATTTAGTTCTGTTCAGCGAAAGCAGTCAATATATTGCTGTTGACGATTTGGCTCAAGGTGCAGCTCGTTTACTGAGTAGTGGTGGCTACTTGCTGCTTGCCGATATGATGCGTTCCGATGCCAAATACCAAGAAGGTATTTTTTCTAATTGTCATGTTGCCAGTGAGCTTCAAACAGCGTTGATGCAGACTGGATTCAAGTTAATTAAGACTGAGGACATCTCCACTCAAGTTGCACCAACGATTGACTTGTGTGTTAATAACTTTCGTACTTTTGGGCTGACAACGGTCAAATATATTGCTGATGTTGTAGCGATCGCACTCCCACCATTACACGCACTTGGTCATTGGATGTTTAAGCGTTGGCTAGAAAAGCCAATTACTGAGGGGTTAGCAGCACGCACTATTTTTGAGAGCCATCTGCGTTATTCTATCCAACTTTGGCAGTTATCAATTCATGAGGTTAATTTGAGATGACTACAGAAATAAACACTCAAGATTGGCAACAAGATTTTATCGCCACTAATTTATTGGCAATTGGTTACAACGCTTGGGTTGGTTATTTAGGAGGAGAACGTGGTGTCGTGATTTGCAGTACCAATTCTCCGCATTTAAGTATGACTGGTGAAACATTTAGAGCGCATTTTATCCCGCGTAAAAATCTTGCAGCTTTCTTAAATGCTTGGTTAGCAGCACCCGATACTGTACTTTTACAAAGACACTTCATGAATGCTCATATTCTCGAAGCTGTAGATAAGTATAATCCTCATATAGATGTTGTGTTTTTGTTGGAATACGGTAATCAGGCTGGGTTTTTCTATTTAACTAATTTACCTATTACACCACCGCAATGTTACCAAGCTATATGCAAAGAATGGGCAGAATTTCAACCTCAACATTCCCTTTCAATAGGAGCAAAAACATAATGATACTTATCTCAAATAAAAATAAGCCTTCTAATTTTAACCTTTTGTTACAATTGCGATGTACAAAGGTTTAATAGCAAAGTCAAAGACTCAAATATTAAATTTTTAACTTTTTAAAAATTATTATTCAAATGGTGGGTAATTAGATAAAATCTATTTACTTTATTTTTATTTATTTATAATTAATGAATATTGGGAATTTTATATAAAAAATTATTAATAGATTCTCAGGATTACTGCTGAATATATTAATCTTTATTGATGAAATAATTAAAATCTAATTTTGATGGTAAAAATAGACTGACATTCAAAGTTGAAGGTGTTAAAGTTGTGCAGTCCAATCGCATATTTTGGAGAAAGTAGTGAAAAAGCTACCCCTAATTTTATTTGCCAGTTCAACATTTGTTACTTCGTTACTACTGAATTTATTCTTAGAAAAATCTGCAAAAGCAGATAATCTCAATCAAGAGAAATTACCTGAGAATGCTTCCACAAATAATGCTCATACAGCCACCTTAAATTGTCAACGCCAAAACTGTAGCGGAAATGCTCATCTAGCAACTTTTAATCGCCTATTTATGGCAAAAGCTGATAATACTCAGGCTGATAATCAAAAGGTGATAGAACTAAATATGACAGATGAAGAAAGTGATGCTGCAATCGCTAAATTTGGCTGTGACTGTCCGAAAGCGATAAATGCGTTACGTCAGACAAGAGGAATCACTATTGGAGTTGAAGGTGAATATCTTTCACCAACAGAAAAAATCACACCTTGTACAGATAAAAACACACAAACTGATTCTCAATCAACTAATTATCAATAGTAAAATTCCAGTTTCATGGGTGCTTCTATAGTAATTTGAGAAAGCTTTATCACCCGTTTGAAAAACGGGTGTGAATGAAATTATACTGACTTTCATAAAACCTAATCTATACTTCACTGCACAAATTTTTATTGACTATCTAAAATTCTTGACATTTGAGATTTTCTTACTTATGATTCTCAATCAGTTCTAATGTGATTTACTATCCAAGAAAATTATTGTAAGTAAATTCAACAATATCCTCACCACACTGTATGAAATTACGCTGGTTTTTACTGAGTTTAATTAGTATTTTGCTGCTATCCTCTCCTGTAAAAGCAACTCGATTAGAATCTTGGCACTTTGACCCCACTCACAATCAGCTTGACCTAACCACTGACTCAGGTATTCAACCGAGAGTTTTTTTAATTGATAATCCTAAAAGGCTTGTCATTGATTTATCAGGTACTATTTTGGGCTATCCTAAAACCAAACAAAGCTTTGGTTTAGCAATTCGAGAAATTCGGGTAGCACAGCTTGACCCCCAGACAACCCGAATTGTAATTGAATTAGCATCCGGTTACACCATCTTTCCTCAAAGTGTAATAGTCAGAGGAGATTCTGGCTCTCATTGGGTCGTAAAACTATCATCAATTAAAAAAATGCCTGCAACGGGAGTTATAGAATGGGGAATAGAGACTGGAGAACAGTCTTCTCAAACACCAATCTCCATTACGCCTAATCTCCAGAAAAAATCCCAAGTTCTCTTATTTCAAACTAAAGCGCCTCTACAAAATACTGTAATTCTTAATAAGCTGAGTCCACCAGATATACTCACTAAACCAATCAATGCTTCTATGTTTGCTGGGGTAGTTCCTTTAGGTGAGGAAATACCACAACTAAAATCTCAAATTAATGCATTGATGGCTCGTTATAGTTTCCTAAAGCCAGGAATGTTTTTTGTGGATTTAGAGACGGGTAACTATTTGGATATTAGTGGCGATAGAGTGTTTCCTGCTGCTAGTACAATTAAGTTCCCAATTCTGATTGCTTTATTTGAGAAAATAGATGCTGGCAAAGTCAAGCTAAATGACACCTTAGTAATGCGACGAGACTTGGTTGCAAGTGGCTCTGGAGACTTGCAGTATCAACGTGTGGGAACCAAGTTAACTGTACTGCAAACCATCAACAAAATGATTAGTATCAGCGACAATACCGCCACAAACATGATTATTGACCGTTTGGGTGGTAAAGCAAGATTAAATCAACGGTTTCGCAGTTGGGGGTTGAAAAATACTGTAATTCGTCATTTGCTAGGAGACTTCAAAGGAACTAATACGACTAGTCCTGCCGATTTAGTAAAATTATCAGCATTAATTCAATATCATAAGTTAATTTCAAATGCAAGTCGTTCCCAGGCTTTAGATATTTTAAGTCATTGCCATAACAAAAAGTTGCTGGCTGCTGGTTTGGGTTCAGGAGCGGTAATTGCTCATAAAACAGGAGACATAGGGTTTGTTATTGGGGATGCAGGTATTGTTGAAATGCCTAATGGCAAGCGTTACTTAGCAGGGATTTTTGTCAGAAGACCTTACAATGACATCAGAGGTCGGGATTTTGTTCGTCAAGTTTCTCAATTGGTGTATACATATCTAGACCAACCGAAATTAACCCAGCTACCTTAAGGAATCTGGATTAAACAAAATGCAACACTGCTGTTTTATAGCCTTAACAAAGGTCTTTTAAGAACATAAGACATCTGGCGAAATTAAATTTACAATCACCGTCAAGTCCCCTGTACTGACAGTTAGAGGATTTACTTTATGCGTGTTAACGTGGGTATAAGTATAATTCAATATCTAGTAAGTGATATGGAGAATCAAAATTATTATTGATTGAATTTACACGCAGACACCAATTATGGTAATGTGACACATGATTGTCGGTTCTGATGGGGAGCAGCCATCAGACGCAAGGGGGAAAGTTCGGTGTAAATCCGGCACTGTCCCGCAACTGTAATGAGACAAAGATAACGTAGTCTCAAAGTCAGAATGCCCGCCGACTCACTCTAGACACAAAACACTTATCTGCGAGGCACAGATGATACATATAATTAAAGTATTTCATGGGTACAAATATCGATTTAACAAAGTACCCTTTGCAATTACTACTTCGCTTCGCTACTAGTAACGACACTCAATTTTGGATTGTTCTATAGGAATTTGGGTATCCATAAAGAATACGACAGAGTCTTTTTTGCTATCCAAATAGTATCCACCATGATTTAGGTATGCCAATGCATTGCAGCAAACTAGTTGAAGCTTAAATCTCAAAACTCAATAGCACAAATTAATATCTGCATTTACTGAAAACGAGGAGTTTCATGTCCACTTCCCGTGTAGTTACTTGTTGTGAGTTTTTTTCAAAAATCTTCGTTTTTACCGCAATCTATGGGATTGTATGTGGGGGATACGTAGCCATTGCTAATCAAGTTCAACAAATATCTGAATTTCCCAAGTATGAAGGTACTGCAAGAGACTTGAAACCAGTTGCACAAACAACGCCTGAAAATACCCCAGCGTCCACAGAAGAAAAAGAACCAGATATTGAATTAACAGTCATCGACAAGCTATTAAATGAACCTGTTTACTCACCCTTTCGCCGCGAAGGGACAGTGAAAGATTCTACCCGTCCAGTTTACGTGATTACAGGTTCAGAAATAGAAGCGCAGGGTGCTAAAACTGTTAGAGAAGCGCTCAAATTCCTTCCTGGTATCTTACCTGATGGTACAGTTGGGACGGAAGTGAATGCTTTAAGCGGTCAATTTATCCGAGGTTCTAACTCTGCACAAGTCTTGATTTTGCTTGATGGTAGGCCAATTAACG
>JAQYWR010000016.1 GCA_029379225.1 Nostoc sp. S4
GTGTGGGAGGAAAAGGAGGTGTGGGAGGAAAAGGAGGTGTGGGAGGAAAAGGAGGATGGGGAAGAAATCTTGCCCCCCTCTCTCCCCTCTCTCCCCACACTCAAAAAGCCAGTTATATCTGGGCTTTGCGATTAACAAGCGTGCCATTCTCTCTAAGGGAGATCTCCGGGCGCACCCAGAATTTCGTCGCCAATTTCGGTAGAGATGCGATTGAATAATTCCATGTCAGGTGCCTCATTCTGGTTTTGCGTCCCTGTTGCTTCAATTAGTTGAGCAAAGGCACTGGGCGCAGCAACGACTAACCCGCGAGCTGGTTGATCGCCCAGTGCAGCAACAACATGGGGTGTGCCCATCGGAATGAAGGCACTTTCACCTGCGCCTAGCACAACCTTATTCTTATCAACCCAGACAGTGAACTCTCCTTCCAACACATAGAGTTGTTCTGAATAGCGTGTATGGCGATGGGGTGGAGTCTGTGCACCAGGAGGGAAATAGCCCTCAATCAGGTCATATTTACCGTCAGTTGTGGTGCGATCGGCGACGATAGTAAGGTAGTTATTAAGAAGCCAGAATGATTTTGTCATGGAAGTACTCCTTCTAATGAATGAATTGTGTTATGAACGCTCAAGCTTGCAGATCGGGTAAAGCAGGCGTTCATGCCGTTTCTAGATAGACAAGTGTGACAAATTTTGAACATTAAGCTTGTTGGGAACGCTTTGCGAGGTACGCTCCGCTTTAATTAAATCTGCTGCCTTCTCAGCAATCATGATAGTGGGTGCATTTGTATTGCCTGTGGTGATTGTTGGCATGATTGATGCATCAACAACACGAAGACCTTGAATTCCATGTACTCGTAGTTGAGGATCGACCACTGCCATTGAGTCAATGCCCATTTTGCAAGTGCCAACCGGATGCCATACAGTGCTGCATGTGTCCCGAATGTAAGCTTCGAGTGCTGCATCACTCTGAACGTGGGAACCTGGGGCAATCTCCTCACCATGAAAATCATCAAAGGCACTGGTCTGAATCAATTGGCGGATTAATTTAACTCCCTCAACCAACTTTTGTACATCGGCTTGACTTTGTAGATAATTCATCTGAATGGTTGGTGGATCTTTAAAGTCAGGCGATCGCAAAGTGACGCTGCCAATATTTTGCAGACAGGTAAGAGAGACTGTACCCGTAAATCCAAAATCAGCGGGAGTATAACCAGGTGACAAGAATTGAATCGGGCCGAAGAAGAACTGCAAATCGGGTGCGACCTCCACATTCCCCTCGCTATGCAAAAATAATCCGGCTTCGACTCCATTACTGGTGATGGCAGGGTGTATATCTTGAGTAACTTCTTGAACGACACAAGTGAGAATGTGATCCTGAAGGTTTTGACCGACACCCGGCAAATCTGCAACGACAGAAATTCCCATCGCTTGCAGGTGTTCGGCAGTACCAATTCCAGAAAGCATTAGCAGTTTGGGCGAATCAAACGCACCTGCACTTAAAATCACTTCCTGGTTGACTCTGACCTGGTGGAGCGTACCTTCATGCAGATATTCCACTCCCACACAGCGAGTATCCTCAACCAGCAATCTCGTCACCAATGTCCCTGTGATTACAGTCAAATTGGGACGATGGAGAATGGGTAGAAGAAAAGCAGCCGCAGCACTGTGCCGTTTACCATCCTTAACCGTCAACTGATAGAATCCTGCCCCTTGTTGCTGTACACCATTAAAATCAGGATTGTAGTTGTATCCCATCGACACACAGGCATCTACAAAGCGTTGGGAAACCACAGCAGGGGACATCAAATCGGTAACGCTCAACTCCCCATCAACCCCGTGAAATTCTGACGCACCTCGCTGCTGGTGTTCCGATTTCTTGAAATAGGGCAAGACATCAAGGTACGACCAACCGGGATTTCCTAATTCCTGCCAGCGATCGTAATCTTGAGGATTGCCCCGGACATACATCATGAAATTAATCGAACTGCTGCCCCCCAAAACTTTGCCACGGGAACAAAACATTTTGCGACCCTTGAGATAGGGTTCCGGCTCAGAAAAGTAACCCCAATCCACTTCAGAGCCTATTAGGCTAAAGCATTGCGCCGGAATTTGAATTTCTGGTTTTGTAGCTGGGTTGCCCGCTTCGAGGAGTAACACAGTTGTATCACAGTCTTCGGTTAGACGATTGGCAATCACACAACCTGCCGACCCTGCACCGATTACAATGTAGTCATAATTAGTCATAAAGTTCTCTTCCTCTGTTATCTACAATGGATAAATGGAGTCAAGAATAAACTGATTTAAAGAGCGATTGCTGAAACACTGTTAGTTATTCATTTACAGCCGTAGTCACATAGGTTAGACATTTGGAAACGGTGAATGCTAGAGTTAGCAATAGTTTTACCTCCTGCCTCCTGCCCTCTGCCTCCTGCCTCCTGCTATACAACACCCGATCTGCTGAATTTAACTGCGTACCAATGGTGTATCTACTAAATGTTCTGCCAGAAACTAAATTTGCATCTTATTGGTTCGCAGACTTGGCTGACTAACAAATCGTTAAATCGGGATTACTTTACAGCAGTGCTTGCTGCTTCAATCAGTTTGGCAACCTCTTTTGGATGAGAGATAAAAGGAACATGACTGGAGTTAACTTCGGTTGTCTTAGCATTAATCCGTTTAGCCATAAATCGTTGAAGTTCAGGGTTGATGGCGCGATCGCTTTGAGTCACAAGAAACCAGGAAGGAATCGTTTTCCAGGCGATTTCGTTCAATGATTGCTCAAACGCGGCACTGGCGATCGGCTTTTGGGTTGCTGCCATCACTCGTGCCTCAGCCTTCGATACGTCCTGGGCAAAAAATTCGTGAAACTTACTGCGATCTATATAGAGAAAGTTTGCAGCATCAGGTGCGATCGCCTTGCTAATCGGAGGTGCTGCATACTTTTTATTCAAATCACTCGTCTTTTCTCCGACATCTGGGGCGAAAGCATTAACATAAACCAGAGCTTTCACCTGTAGATTGCCAGCCGCCGCACCCGTGATCGCATTTCCACCATAGGAATGTCCGACCAAAACAACGGAACCTTTTTGATTGTCAATTACCCGCTTCGTCGTTGCCACATCATCAGCAAGCGAGGTGAGCGGAATCTGCACAGCAGTCACTCTGTAGCCATCTTGCTCTAACAATGGAATAACGTGTTGCCATGATGTACCGTCAGCAAAAGCCCCATGAACGAGAACGATCGCAGGTTTAGAGTTGGACGCTTGAGGTAATTCCTTGGAGGTGGCTGATGTTGGATGCATTGATATCCCAACGACAACACTTAATGCAAATAACCACAGCAACAATTTTTGAACTTTTTTCCATGTAAAAACTATCATTGCGATCGCCTCTGTATTCTTGCTAAATTGCTCAAATCTCTGATTCTTGTTGCCCGTATAGAAGTTATGAAATACTCTCCGCTGAAATACTTATTAAGATAAGCACCAAAAACCTTAATTATTTGTAGCAACAACGGCTGCCATTATCTGCTCAACAGTCCAGCGATCGAGATAGCGAATTCCATTAATAAATAAAGCGGGTGCAGCCTTCACTCCACTTCGCAGTCCACCTTCGATGTCCGCATTGATACGATTGACATACGCACCCTTGGATAAATCCTGCAAAAATTGAGAAATATCAAGTCCTAAACGATTGGCATACTCCACTAGATAGCCATTTCCCAACTCCTGTTGATGGATAAACAGCATCTCATGCATTTGCCAAAACTGCCCTTGAGCCGCTGCTGCTTCCGCGGCTTCCGCTGCCCGTTGAGCATGTGGATGAATCTGTATCTGAGAAAAATGACGGAAGATAAAACCTAAATTGTTTTCTCCAAACGAAACCTGCAATTGCTGCCCGGCAACTTTAATCAATCGATAGACATTGGCACTTTGAAAACATTCATAATCTCCATACATGACGAATACTACAGCAGCATTCAGTACACCCTGGATACGATCCTGGGTTGAAGGCGGAACGAATAAAGAACGATTATTATGGTCGTAAGTCATCTTTCGGTTTGTATTAAGCAAACTTAAGCCTCACAAACCAACGGCATCAACATCGCTATGGATTTAATATAGAGAATTGACCCTCTGTTGTCGTCCACTCTGGGTTGACATTTTTGTACAATCGAGTGATGGATGAACCTGTCCATCTCGCAGTGGAAGCTTATCTCCAACTTTAGTTGGAGTCTAAAGCCAATCTATAAGGGAAAAGTTCAGGAGGCAGGAGGAACCCACCCTTAACCTACGGCAAACGCATCTTAATTTACTAATAAAAACTAATACAAAAACGAACCTATATTGCTTGGCAGCCGACGGCTGCCACAAACTCTCTATCCGAAAACGATTATTATTCTTATCCGCTTCTGTATCTAATTTACAGAGAGTCTTATGTGATGGAGTGTTGGGTAATTTCACCTTACTTATTAATCTTTAATATTTAGATGCGTTCGTCCTGGCGGCTAAAGCCAAGCAGTCACATTCTTAATCAAGCCTATTGTCTTTACTAACTGGCAGAAATAGACCCGATCGCATGTAACTTTCTAGAAAAAGGCTAAAACATACTTACCAAACTTGATATAAATCTTTCTGAGGAGGGACGGACTTACTTAAACCTCACGAGAATATAGAAAAAGTGAGTTTGCTTGTCATAACCGATAAAACCTGTAGTCTGGAGTTAATAATAATGGCCGATGTGACAAATATAGCGACTAAGCTTGCCGATCTAAAGCTTTTTCAGAATGTTCTGTTGGAAAGCGAGCAAAAGTTAATAGCACAGACAGACGACAATACAATTTGCGAGCGGCTCGAAGGAATGATAAACAGCGATCGCGAAAATCTCGGCATCATCGAAGCAGCTATTTCTAGATACGGCAACGCAGCAGAACCTCGCGACATTACTCAACAACATGCCCAGAAGGTAAGCCAAATGATGAGCGGCTCCGAGCTAACTCTGTATGACAAGTACTTACAGCTTGAGTTGCTAAAGCATCAACAGACAATGACCGGGCTGGTTCTACACAAGGTTGCCCAGTCCTTGAATGATGAGCTTCAAGATTTGATGGAACCGCTCAACCGAGTTAATTTTGAAAATCGCGCTCACCAAGAGATTCTTAAAGGCGTTCTTTACTTCGTTGGAACGCGAGAGATAGCCGGTAAAGAACCTGACATGGGTCTGTGGGCTAGCATTGAACAGGGGATTGCAGCCCTTAAGGGTGCTGTAAGCAGCGCGGTAAGCTAGTAGCAATGAGTGGCAGAGGGCGCGTCATTCATGGGAGCGTAATAGATTCTGATGATTTGTGCTACATTGAAGCATACTTTTCAAGAGTGAATCCTCTCTAACTCAAAACAATTATCCCAAATAAGGGGATCTCAAATTTGCAGACTGAAACCTTTAATTAGGCGACAGCTTTTTTCATAGTAAGCATCACTGTAACAGTAGTTAAAGTGATGCTTAGTTATGAACATAGAATTCAAATACCAACTTTTAACCGAAAGCTAGCATGAGAGAAAACCGATACCCGTACTATTTAAGGATACTTGGGACAAAAGAACATCCAGCATACCGTGCGACCCATTGGGTTTTCCCATTCCGACAAAAGAGGGTTAAACACAGTGGGATTCAAGCAAGGACATTTTATACCTTCCTGCAAGACAGTCTCAATATAATTATCTTTTTTAATCGAGCTTTAGACTCAGAAATAAAGTTTTAATTTATACTTACAACCTCCTACCTCCTAACTCCTGCCTTCTTTGTAAAGGTTCACTCCCCTTCCTCCTTTTCCCCTACTTACAAACTGACAATCCCACGCTTAACAGCAGTAATCACGGCTTGTGTGCGATCGCTCACTCCCAGTTTGCTCAAAATGCGATTCACATGCGATTTGACAGTGCTTTCACCAATACTCAAAGCAGTCCCAATTTCCTGATTACCCATTCCTTGTGCCATCAAACGCAGCACTTCCAACTCTCGTTCGCTTAGTTCTGGATTGCTCATTCGCTGCAATAATTTTGCGCCCACTTCTGGCGGAATATATTTCTGACCATTATGAATGGCGCGAATCGCATTTAAAAGCTCGCCAGGTTTAGCATCCTTAAGCAGATAGCCTATCGCGCCCGCCTGCAAGCCGCGATAGATGTCTTCATCACTATCGTAGGTCGTGAGTACCGCAATTCGAGCCTGCTTAAATTCAGCACAAATCGCCATAATGGCTTCAACACCTCCCATTTTGGGCATTCGTAAATCCATTAACGTGACATCGGGTTGGTATTCTCGAAACGCGTCGATCGCCTGCTGTCCATTTTCAGCTTGAGCGATCGCACTCATTTCTGGATCGCGGTTAATGATGGTTGCTAGACCCTTTCTGACTATGGCATGGTCGTCAACAATCAGCACCCGAATCGTAGTGGATTGGCTCATTGTAATTCTCACTCTCGATTGATAGTGACAATAATTTCTGTTCCTTGACCTGGTTGGCTTTGAATCGCTAGTTGTGCGCCAATGTGCTCTGCTCGTTCGCTCATTCCTAATAAGCCAAACCCACCGCTCAAAGGAATGCTACCCACTCCAAAGCCCCTGCCATCGTCTTTAACTCGTAAGATACACTGTGTCTGGTTGTATACTAACTCAACCCGAATTTCGTGAGCATCTGCGTGTTTAATCGCATTGGTTAATGCTTCCTGCCCAATTCTGAGTAGGTTATTCTCCACTTCGGTTGGTAAGGAATAGGCTGTACCCTGAGTTTCGCAAATCACAGCCGTGTCAGTCGTCGATCGCATTTGAGCCACAATACGATGCAGGGCACTCTCTAAATTACCTTCTTCTAGTAACCGCGGACGGAGTGCTGATACGGATCGCCGTGCCCCTGCCAGCCCAGCGCGTGCTAGTTCCTCAATCATTTCTAGATGTACTTGGGTTGCTTCCAGGTCATCCGCTAGCACTTGTGTTGCTGCTCCAACCTGAAGCAGAATACCTGTGAAGGATTGAGCCAGTGTATCATGAATTTCTCGCGCCATCCGGTTGCGTTCTTCCAGAATGGAAGCTGCTTCAGCGAGTTTGCGATCGTTAATGTCTGCGATCAGACTGTAGAAGCCTCTCACCTGACTATTGTCATCGAAATCAGGGATTAAGGTCGCGCTGATGCACCGCTTACCAAACGGAAAAGGGATTTCTGCTTCTACAGGTACAGTTTGCCCTTCAAACACCCGATCGATGTACGGTTCAACCCGTTGATAAACCGCCTCACCAAGAAGTTGGCGAACAGGGTTGCCCAGAATTTCATTGCGGCTACGGTTAAACCAAACCTCATAGGTACGGTTGATAAATTGATAACACCGATTGGCATCTACATAGCCGATCAGAACTGGTAAAGCGTCGGCAATCAGTCGTAATTCCTGTTCTCGGTCGCGCAACTCTGCTTCGCTTTGCTGTAAAGCTGCCGTTCGTTCTGCCACCTGAAGTTCCAGGGTAAGGTTGTATTCGGTTAACAGTTTTTCCGCTCGTCTGCGCTCTGTAATGTCTTGAAAAGCTACGATTGCATAAGCCACGTTACCCTGTTCGTCAAAAACTGGAGTTCCCCATGCCTCAATTGGAATAGTTATGTCGTTTCGGCGAATTTCCATGTCATCAACCGTGGTGCGTTCACCTCTTAATGCACGGACAATTGGCAGTTGGTCACTTGGGTATTTTTCATTTGTTCTTGCCCGATAAAACTGATAAACCTCTGCATACCGATCTGGTGTTACGGCAGGATCGACACCTTTGCCCACTAGCTGAATTCTCCGTTGATTGGCATAATAAGGGTGACCTTTTGCATCCAATACTGCAATGGCTACTGGAACTGCTTCTAGAAATTGAGCCATTCTACTTTCACTCTTGCGTAGGTTTGAATAGAGCTTGGCATTTTCAATCGCGATCGCTGCCTGAGTAGATAGAAGATTCAGAAGTTGCGATCGCTCGGGTGTAAATACCCCAGTTGCTAATTGATTTTCTAGATACAATACACCGACGAGCTTACTTTGATTTAATAGTGGCAAGCAAAGGATAGATTGGGTTTGGTGGCGTTGAATGTACGGTTCGCTGATAAAATCACCTTCACAAGTTGCATTATTTAAGATGACTGATTTATGCGTTCTGATCGCATACTGAATGATTGATTTGGGTAAACGATCTGCCATTGGTATCGATCGCATTACTCGTGTAGTACAAACCTGCTCACCCTCATTGAGTTCACAAGCAGCCTCGATTTTCCATTCGCCTGCATTTTCTAAAAGCAAGCATCCTGTTTGGGCACCCGCATTCTCAATTAATATCTGCATCAAGGAATGGAGTAACCGATCCAGTTCAATTTCACTCGAAATCGCTTGAGATGTCTTCATTACCGTTGCTAAATCGAAAGCAATGGATGGGGTACTTAAGGTAGTTCCAGTAGTGGTAGGAATTGGTGTGTTAGCTATACCCAATGAGTTAGGGAAAAACTGTGGATAACGAGTCTCTAAATCGTTGACCTTTGCCATTCCTCCCCAACGTTGATAGCAGTAGTGAGCTTCTTTCATGTAGAGTTGAGCAAACTTTTCTCGACCACGCGCCAGATAAAATTTGGCGGCTAACTCATAGGCTAATGCTTCTTCTTGGATATATTCATTTTCCTTTGCTCCCTGAATCGCTTGCTCATAAAATTCCTCTGCCTCAAGCAACTGACCCAAAACTCGTGCAGTCTCTGCTTGTATCAAATGGTATTTATGCAAATAATTCATCGGTGCGCGATCTGCCCATAGCCGCATTTTCTGTTGGCTAACCGCAACTTCTTTGAGAATTTCTTGCTGTACTTGAGTGTCGCTTTCAGAATACACTGCAAGTCTTGCCAACGCGCTGTAGAAATAGCACAACGGAACGTGGGGTGTCGCAGCAACACGGATTATATAATGTTCCGCTACAATTGCATTCTCAGATGCTTGAGTGTACTCAGAAAATAAGTAGCACAGGATAAGTTTATTGAGATGCACTAGAAAGAGTATAACTCCATCCGTTTGGTGGTGTGCAGGTCTTTTTTCCTCATTGTAAGATTCCCCAACAAGACGTAATGGATCGAGCGATCGCCCCATTAAATTCAAAACAGATTGCCGAAATATTTGAATCCAGGTGAGTGATGTTTTTTGGTTAATTTGGCGGATTGCTTCACTGTATGTCGCCATTTCGCGTTCAACTTCTAATAGTTCCTTGCCAACAAAGAAAGATTGCAGGCAGTAAGTAAAAGCGCTATAGGCAGCGAACTCTAAATCTCCAGTTTCTAAGCCACATTGATATGCCTCCAGAAATGGCTTTGATGTTTCTTTAATATGCTGCTGCCAATGGATAATGAAGTTAGTGACGATAAACAATGTTCTCGCTTTCAGCGAACGGATATCCAGATTGGATAATAGCCTTAATGCAAGCTGCCCAAACTCGTAGCCAGCCTCAATTCTTCCCAGCATTCCACAAAAAATTAATCCCAAGTTGGCATAGGCAAAGGGAGACACAAACGTATTGCCGTACTGAATCGACAGGTTGACCTGCTTAAGTACGAGCAGAGGGGCTAGATCGGATGTTAAATGATAAGCAACAAGCGTTATTCTTGATAAAATTTGCATTGCTGCAAGCTTCTGTGGATCGACCATTTCTGGCAGGTGAAATAGATCCTGAATCGGTTTTTGATTAAAACCAGATGTAACGGCATTGAGTTCAAGCGTTATATCTAATTGATTCGGTGTTTCGGAAAACCTGATTCCTAGTTGCTGCAACACTTGCAATGCTGTATGGATTGCATTTAATGGCTGACCCTGTGCGATATAAGCCTGAATTTTGACTTCGTAAACTTTCACGCTATCGAGAACTGTTTTAGCCTTCTGCAAGACAGCCTCTGCCCAGTGTTCTACATTTTCAAACTCACCACACAAATATGCGACTTCTGTTGTTTCGGTATATAACTCTAAAACCAGGTCATAGTTGGTTTGCCAGCTAGATGCTAGCCATGCTCTACCCATCACCAAATAGTTTTGTGCCGTACCATAAGCGATCGCTCCCTTTGCTTTCTGCCCTGCTATCAAGTTCAATTTGGCAATTTCATCTCGTTCTACTTGATTAGTAATCAGTTCAATTCCATGATTGAGATGATCCACAATTTCAAACAGTCGATCTGATTGACGATCTGCCAACGCTTCTTTAAGCAAATTGCGACCAATTTGAAGATGAACTATTTGTTTATTTGACCGATCGATTAGATCGTAAGCTGCTTGCTGAACGCGATCGTGCGAAAACTTGTAATTCTGAATCAGCAGATTCTCATCTAACTCTGAGGTTGCAATCAGCAACTCTGACTGAATTACGGTTGTGAGTTGTGTAAAAATTTCAACTGCTGGTCGTTCACAGATGACTGAGAGTGTCGCTAAATCAAACTCAGCACCGACACAAGCAGCTAAGGATAAAATCTGTTGAGTTTGCTCTGGAAATTGTTTCAGCTTTCCAACGATCAACTCTACTACATTATCGGTAATATTTTTGGCTTTGATATGAGTAATGTCCCATCGCCAGCGTAGTTGATTAATGTCGAAGAGGATGAGACCTTCAATATACAGCGCTTTGAGAAATTCATTGGTGAAGTATGGATTGCCATTCGCTTTACGCCATATCAGTTCTGCTAAAGGTGCAATCGACTCAGTATCCGTGTGCAAGGTTTCAGCAATCAGTTGAGTCACTGCCCCTAGTCCTAGCGGAGCTAACATTATCTGAGTAATAGTAACAGTTTCCTGTTTTAGCTTGTCTAAGGTTGCAATCAGCGAATGTGCTTGAGTGACTTCGTTATCCCGATAAGCTCCAATTAAAAGCAGGGCTTGTATCCCACGATCGCTTAAAATTAACTCTATAAGCTTAAGCGTAGCAGAGTCTACCCATTGCAAATCATCCAGAAAGATGACTAGAGGATGCTCAGGAGAACAGCAGGCTCGAATGAACTTCAAAAAGACAAGGTTAAACCGATTTTGTGCCTCAGTTGCTCCAACTTCTGCTACGGGTGGTTGCTTGCCAATAATTAACTCAATTTCTGGAATGACATCAATAATCAGTTGTCCATTACTTCCTAAAGCTGTAAGCAAGCGCGATCGCCATTGTCGCACCTGCTCATCAGGTTCGCCCAACAACTGCTGCATCAGTTTTCGTAGTGCATCCACAATTGCGCTGTAGGGAATATTGCGCCCAAATTGGTCAAACTTACCTGACGTGAAATAACCGCGCTTTGCTGTGATCGGTTTGTAGAGTTCCTGTACTAAGGCTGATTTACCAATGCCAGCATAACCAGACACTAACATCATCTCAATATTGCATTGAGCATTTTTCTGATTTCCTATTCCTGCCACTCTATCAAATGCTGCTAATAATGCTGCAATCTCTGCTTCTCGTCCATACAACTTCTGGGGAATGTGAAAGCGATCGCAAACATCTTGTAGACCCAGTTGGATATTGCCAATTTGCCCTGTTTGTGTAACTTGGGCTGCACAAAGTTCTAAATCTGCTTTGATGCCCCAGGCGCTTTGATAGCGATCTTCTGCATTTTTCGCCATCAATTTGATCACAATGTCTGAAACATCTTTAAGAATTGCACTGTTAATCGGTGATGAATCATCCACCACACCCCTAATTTCACACAGTGGAATCGGCTGTTTAGCAATATGACAATGCACTAGCTCCAGGATATCCCTTGTTGCGAACGGTAGATGCCCAGTGAGCAATTGGTAGAACATCACACCGAGCGAATAGAAATCGGTGCGGTAATCGAGCAAACGGTTCATTCGTCCGGTCTGCTCTGGTGATAGGTAGGCAAGGGTTCCTTCTAAAACATGAGGGCTTGTGAAGGTTGGATTGCTGCGGTTAAATTGAGTGGCAATCCCAAAGTCGATAATCTTGACCACGCCCGTATTCGGATTGAGAACGATATTGCCAGGATTAATGTCCTTATGAATAATATTCGCGGCATGGATCTCACCTAGAATTTGTGTGAGCTTGACGGCAAGCAAAAGAAAAGTGGATACAGGCATCGGGCAGAAAATCTCTGGGCGCTGCCGCATCCAGTAATCCAAGGACTCTGCACCAAAATCCTCAAGGAGGATAACCAGCGTACGTTGGTAGTCCTCCTGGCTGTACGCCTTGATTACACCTTCTATGTTCAAAGAGCAGGTAATAGCATACTCCTGTCTATAGCGCTTGATTTCTTGAGGTGAGGGATAATCTTCCTTGAGTATTTTGACGACGACCGCCTGACCATTTTGCACTCGGATGCCTCGATACACTAAAGAGGCTGAACTCTCATAGATTTTGCTTTGAATGGCAACTCCAGGCAGGGCAATCATCCAACTTTCTCTTGAGGTAAGACATAAGCATACTGCCAATTATATGGTATTGAGTTGAGATACGTGACGTGAAAGTTGTGCGTAGAAGCAGTACCCTATTTTACTGAGCAGTCGTCTCCTCATGGGGTTCCTTCCTCTCAGTCCCCATATAACTAGGGTCACAGACCATACAGTAGTTGCGACGAAAGTATCCGCACCAATATTTATCAAGCCACTCTACTCCACAAGAAATTTGCTCAGTCTTTGAATGTAGTTATTTTGGTGAAAACCAATCTCATCAGGGATAACTCCAGCCATGTGATTCTTTTTTAGAGTGACCTATTTTTATGAACACTAGTCAAACCGCTGTCACCAATCCTGACAATCTTTCATTTTTTATGGTCAATTTAGCCGATTATCTTCTAGTTCAATTTCGACACAATAATCCTGGCTCTGACATTATCGATCTGAAGGCTTACTATCGTGGCTTTCTATATGTTCGTGAAACATTAAAAATGCTTCCGGAACCACGTGACCCTATTTTATCAGCCCAAATTTTTGCCAAGTTTTCCTCTCTCGGTTGTATTCACAATGTTTCTACCACGTTTCACCTTCGTAAATTGGCAAAGGTATTGTTTTGATAATTCACTTTTTTCGATTTGATTTCTGAAAACTTTCTCCTGATTTTCTCACTTTTTTATAAATAAAAATACTTTTAAAGGTTCGGCTAGGCTCAACTTTAATAGCGATCGCTCACCTATCAATTATCTTCAGTATTAATACTAGCTCATCTCATTAGCTTTAGTAATATTCTTTGAAACATTAATGTATTGCAATTTGAAGTGCGGAATGTGGGTTATATCAATTTTGAAAAAAACCCTGGAATTATATCCAGGGTACATACACGTTTTTCAGGCATTAACAGGCTGAATACTAACTCTCGAAAATAGTTATTTCTACTATCCTTAGAATGATACGAAAATTGGTCTCTCTATGATATACATGTATGTTTGATGCATGGTCTATTTAGATATAGTATTTTAAAATACTAACCAGCAGTTTTTTATAAATTTTTATATTCCTTTAGTAAGGTGTCAAACATTTTGTAACTTGATATTAATCTGTTATTTAGAGTGAATTAGAATTGTAGATAATAAAGAAAGCATTTTACTAACTTGTTAGGGATATTTTTTGGCATCGATCACGAAAAAGGCATGGCTAAAAGCCACGCCTTACATATACCAAGTGTTTACCATACCTAGCTAATTTAGAATTACTTTTATTCAAGTTCATCTGTCTATAGTGTGTTTACAAAAATATTCCAATCTGTTGGAAAATTAACAAGTTATGGATATCAAAAATATTTTATTATTTAAGATATTAATCTAATACCCGTGCTTGATAGAACAATCCTATTTTAGTTTTGAAGTTAGCAATGGATGGAGGCTAGAAGAAATAGGTACTTTGACAATGATTTTTTTCACTAATAATTTATAATTAAGTATAAAAAGAAATTAAAATCTGAAAATATCATTATATATAAATCAATATGATTGCTAAAAAATACTCACTCAACAAGATAATTTATCTAATGATAATTACTATTGATAATTCTTTTAATAATTTTTCCTACTTTAAAAATTATTAAAGATCTAATATGTATGAGTTTTCAGATAATTTAATAATAGAGAATAGGTAATAAAATATTATGTAGCTGTTTTTAATTATTCTTCCACGTTTGTCAATAACTCATGCTAAGTCAGTCCATTAGTGAGGCATCAACTATAACTATTATTATTTAAAGTAATTTAATATTATTTATAGAGATAAGTAAAAAGCACTTTTGCAAGAGGGTTATGAAAGATTAAAGTGTACAGAATTTTTTCAAATAGGATTGCTATGCTTTAGATAAGAGTTAACTAATACTTTCCCCATTTTGTATTGCTTATCTTCAGGAGTCAGTTCTTCAAATCAATAGGGATAGCTATAGGAACTTGAGTTAATCAAGAAAGGCTTGGTTATTAACCAAGCCTTAGGTAAGAGTAGAGTCTATCAGCAGAATTTAGTCAATTTAGTTGACAAATACATCTGTCTTTAGAGAGTAGACGAATATTTTATATAACTATCACACCAAACTATAATAATAATAAAAAAGGCTTAGCTGAACGCTAAACCTCCATAGAAAGCAGTTATTCGACACACCAGAATTAATTTAAACTTAGTCTTAATTATAATCATCTTCCTCTAGGATGTATCCAAGAATTATGGAATATGATAAAGGTAAAAATAAATAATATAATTAAGAATCTAACCATCCTAAGACATAATTTATTTAAATATTAATTTAAAAATAAAAATTTTTATACGATGATAAAAAAATTACAAAAATATTGTATCGCAGTTTCAAATAAGTCAGGAGTTCAATTATGCTTGTTCTATTCAAGTAAATATAAATTTTAAAAGGAATATCTCTACAATATAATTTGGCGATCGCCACTGATAACTTGATGATTCCAAATTGTTTGATGTGAAGCGGATAGATATAATTAAATATTAAACAAATTCTAGTTCTAAGTGGGCTATTTATTGCTAATTTGGTATGTTAAGACTTGACTCCTGAGGACAAGCTAGAGTTTATTTATACCGAGCTACTTAATATTTTTGTCATTTACAATATTCAATAAAATTTAAATTATCTACGAACAAGTGTTTTGCACAGGGTTATGGTAGACTAATGGACAGCGCGAGATACAGGAATGCTTTTATGCTTGTACCTCGCTAATACTTTGCTATCCCTAACTTTACTTTTAACGATTTGCCATTAACTTCAAGTCTGCAAACCTAGTCAAAGCGCTGCTTCGCTACCAATGTATTCCACTTTATTTATAAAAGACTTAAAATCAGTGAATAGCGATCATTTACCAAGGCGGATACTAAGGATTTAGCTTTAACCTCACTAATCAGCTTCAAGTTATTAGTTTTAAGTCTGTCAGTGATGCTGATATGGTGGGGACTTCAAAGAGTGCTTGATGAATCTGATAACTGTTAAACCTAAATCGTGTAGTTGAATAAATGATAACTGTTAAAGTCTGTTCAGTACTTAAAGTTTAGTAGCTAATTTAACGATTACTGGTATTTATTCTGAAATTAATGGTGCTTTTTAGTTATAAAAGCCAAGAATTTAAGCAATATTGTTGTAAATAATCATTTGAACTTTCTAAACCCATACTATATAAAGTAATTATGAACCGATTGAGAAAATATTTTGTAATTTTGCGTATAATCGAAAAGTATCTGCTAAACCTCTAAGCTTGAGACTTTTTTTGCTCAGGGTTTTTTGCATGGGCAAGGATTATCAGCTATGCAAAAGCAAAACAAAACCTAATCTTAACTGACAACTATTTTATCGTTTTCGGTAAGGCTTGTCTGTAATATCTTAAAAAAGACAATGAATTCTAATAAAATCTTCTGGAGAAGAGATGTATTTGGCACATTCATTCACGAGTGATGAAAAAAAGCAAAACTCTTACCAGCCTTTAATTTTAGTAGTTGAAGACCATGATGATAGTCTTTTGCTAATTAGTTACGCTCTAGAATCAATTGGTTGTAGATTTATTTGTCAAACAGATTGTTCTGCAACAGTACTGGTGGCTAAAGAATATCAACCAGACTTGATCTTGTTGGATATTTTGTTACCAGGTCTCAGCGGTATTGATGTTGTGCGTCATTTGAAGCAAGAACCTTTAACAGGCGAAATTCCAGTGGTTGCAGTTACAGCTTTGGCTAGCAAAGAGGATCGAGAGCGTATTCTCAAGGCGGGTTTTAACGATTACATTTGCAAACCATACATGATTGAGGATTTAGAGGCTGTAATTCGTCGATTACTTGAAGTAAAACTTGGTGTTCGCTCACCTCTGGAGGTTTATCAAGATTAGTAGTTCAGTAGAATAATTGTGATTTTTTTACAATCAATTAAGCAATAATGATATTAAATATTCTTAGGTAATTGGACAGTGAATAAACTACCTTTACCTACTTCAGATATGACTTGGATAGTTCCTGTATGTGCTTCCACGATTCGGTGGGATAAATGTAGTCCCAAGCCGCTACCTGAACGTTTGTTTCTACCTTGGCGAAATCGCTCGAAAATTGTTGTTTGGTCTTCAGGCGGAATTCCATATCCTGTGTCTTCCACCTCAATTGTTACCCAATCTTGATGTTGAGAATTGAGTGATTTTTCCCAAATACGGACTGTTATGCCTCCCGTATCTGTAAATTTGATGGCATTTGCAATCAAGTTGTATAAGACTCGCCTGAGTTCGAATCGATCGCCCATAATTATACCAGGATTTTTGGCCTGCGGGTCTAATTGACTGGTATCTATTTTTAAATTTAAGCCTTTTTCATTAGTTAAAGGTGTGATTTCACTCACCACTTCTTGAGCAATTTCTGGTAAATCGCACATCTCCCAATTCAAGGTTTTTTTATCTGCTTCAAAGCGATAAACTTCTAGGAGGGTGTTCACCATCAACATCAAATTTTGGTTACTGCGAATCATTACTGCGATCGCTTTTTTCATTTCTGGTGAAATTTTGCAGAATGTTTCCATCTCGAACAAATTCAACATCCGATCGGCGGCTACCAAGGGAGTTCGCAAATCATGAGTCAGACGCGAAACAAAGTCTTCTCGTTGGCGTGCCATTTTTTGTTGTTCGTCAAGACTGTGCTTGAGGCGCAACAGCGATCGCACTCTTGCCAAGAGTTCATCGGTATCAAATGGTTTGCGAATAAAGTCATCAGCACCAGCATCCAAACCTTCAACAACGCTGGATTCGTGAAAGGCAGTAATCAGCAAAATTGGGATATAACTACTAATTGCACGGTTATTACGAATACGACGTGTAGCCTCATAACCATCCATCCCTGGCATCATTACATCTAGCAAAATCAAATCTGGTGGAGATTGTTCAATTTTCTGCAAAGCCTCGATCCCATCACAAGCCAAATCAACTTCATAACCCTCACTTTCTAAAATTGTTTGCACCAAAATGAGATTATCTCGAACATCATCAACAGCGAGAATGCGATCGATTTTAGAATTTTCAACTACAGACATGATTTATCAACTTTTATCAGCTTTTTTAGAGTATATTTATAATTTAAATTTCGGAGATCCTATTGGTGCTTTCCCAACTGAAGCAGATGATTGATGTGGATTTTGACCAGAACAAAAAACGCGATCGTTATCCAAGTGTAAATTTCCTGCTTCGACTGCTACAGTTGCTAATGTTACTTGACGGGGTAATTCAATTCTAAACATTGAACCAACTCCCAATTGGCTCTCAATAAAAATTTTTCCACCCATCATTTTTACCAGCGAATCTACAATTGCCAAACCTAAACCTGTCCCTGGATATTTACGAGTGATACTTTGATCGACTTGGCGAAATGCTTCAAAAATCTGTTTGAAATCTCTCGGCGCTATCCCAATACCTGTATCTCTGACAATAATTGCTACTCTGTTTGCAGGTATTTCCTTAACTTCAACCCAAACTTCACCAGACTCGGTAAACTTAATTGCGTTGGAAAGCAAGTTAATTAAAATCTGTTTCACACGCAGAGAATCGTTAAATCCTAAAGGATTTTGTAAATCTATTTGCAGCAGTAATGAGAGATTTTTTGCCTCACCTAGAGAACGCATTTCTTCTACAGCTGCATTTACTACCTTTGATATATCAAAGATTTCTGGTTTCAAGTCCAATCGTCCTGCCTCCAGCTTGGAAAAGTCCAGAACTTCATTCAACAGCATCAACAAATGCTTACCATTATTTAAAATACGCTCAACCATATCTGCTTGTTGGTGCGTTAGTTGACCGAACTTAGGACGCAACAATATCTGTGAAAAACCAATAATTGCATTCATTGGCGTTCTCAGTTCGTGGGACATAGTAGCTAAAAAATGTGATTTTAACCGCGATGCCTCCAATAACTTAAAGTTTTGCACTTGAATATGTTGCTGTTGTCTTTCCAGTTCTTTATTTTTACAAATCAACTGTTCATGACTTTCTCTAAGTTGCTGATTTGCAAAAGCTACCTCCATTTCAGCACGATAGATACGAATCGCATTTCGCAAAACGTGTGCCAAAACTTCTGAAGATATTCTAGACTTAGAAAGATAGTCTGTAGCACCAGCTTTCATTAATTCAACAGCAATTCGTTCATCTCCTTGACCAGTTAAAACTACTAAAGGAACTTTAATTTCCGAAGAGCGTATCTGTTGGATGAGAGTCAATCCATCTTGGTCTGGTAAGCGATAATCGAGGAAAACACAATCATAAGTAGTATTACTTAAGGCAGAGAATGCATGACTGCCTTCATCTACCTCAGACAGATCCATTTGCACGCCTGCTTTGGCCAAAGCACGACGTACTGCCATCCGGTCTACTTCATCATCGTCTACAACCAAAATTTTCAGCGTTTCTTCCATCGGTTTTTATTTTCGCCGTAAAACATAGGTTGATATATAACATTTCCCTTTTCAGATTATCCTATTAAAAAATGTAAGATTTTCTGACATCTAAAATCTGTAACTTAATTAACTAAGGTATTTTGCACAATAGCCAATATATTAAAAATCCCCAAATCAGATTATTTAAAAAATTAGGACAATAATTTGATCAATCAGTATCACAATCATACTAGAGTAACGATCGCTTCTGACTTTTAAATTGCAATTGCCATAACTTTTTTTGCTAGAGCAATACACTGCCTCATAGTCGGTACTAGTCTGTGACTCTAATCTAGGAAAAGCAAGGGTAGTTTGGCATATCCTCAGCAGGCTGACTAGAGATTGCCGCGCAACATTGTAAATGTTTTTAGTCGAGCGCCTGTAAGGTGAAACAGTCTTTTAATATTAATTTTTATGAATGACTGCTTGACATTCATCACACCAATTTGTTTTCCTCCTTTAGTAGTATGTTGATCGCTGTTTCAGGTATTTCTGAAGTTGAGTCTAGTCTGTTGTATCCTGAATCTCGTTAATTTACCAGGTATTGGGATTAAACTTTTAGCGGCTCGCTAATAGCTCTAAAACCATTAGCCTATTAACAAACTCAAAACTATTGAACTGAAGACAGCAGACAGCTTAGAATAAAGTAAAATAAAATACTTTACTAAGCTTAAGACAATTGTAAATGAGTGAGTTAACGAGCGTCGTCAGTCATTAGTGAGAGTTGCATACCATTATTGTGTACCATAAGCTTGAGCAGTTTTACCCATCAGATGCAAGAGACAAGGTAAATAAAAAAGTATTAAATGTACTTAATTTGTAAATTTTAAGTAATCTTACCTCCTGGAGTTGGAACAATTTTCTTAACTATCGCCAGACAATTATTTAATGTTTTTCCAGCGATCGCAAACTTTTAGACTTGGGAAAATTACAGCTACACTTGTTAGTGCAACTCTCGTCAAGTGGACATTGGCAGTGCTGTTATCGGTAGGACGGCCTTTAGCGCGTGTTAAGTTAGAAGTGAGAAATTAGGAGTTAGGATTTATTCTGCTCATTCCCCTTGTCTGGCTGATCTTTCCACTCCCCAATTCCTCCCTTGTTGTTGTACTTTGTCTGCTTTCGTAACCTTGTTTTCCAGCTTTCTAGAAGATAATAATAAATAACTAAGCGATCGTAGCAACTGAAAGCTGAATTTAGAGTAAAAGGGAGCGATTTAGCATTCGGATCAATAATTCATCCTTTTTGTGCAACTAACCATATATCTCCAGCTAGATTTGTACTCTATCTAAATATAAAAAAATAGGGTATTTATTATTTCTATCGGTGGATGCAGAGCGGTCAAAAGATCATCTATCTTTGGTTTGGGAAAATAAAACGTAGGTAAGAATTTAGCACTCACAGGGGAGGCAATACGCTAAAGGGGTTTGTCTGGCACAAACAACCACCGTTGACAAATCGTAATTTATCGGGAATCTAATATAATTTAAATATTGATTCATCAAATGGTCTCCTAATTATTAAACTATCCTGACTCATAAAAGATGATAAAGATAGTACTTGCAGAAGGTAATACTTTCAAAGGCAAACAGTGTAAGAGTGAGTGTAGCGATGAGTGAAATTAGCATTATTTTAATTGAAGATCATGACTTAACGCGGATGGGACTACGGGCTGCATTACAGTCTCACAGTGCATTAAAAGTGATTGGCGAAGCCGCAAACGCTACTCAGGGATTAAAACTTTTGGAAACGGCAAAACCAGATGTAGCCGTTGTAGATATTGGCTTGCCTGACATGGATGGGATTGAACTCACTCGTAAATTCAGACGCTACCAAGCTGAAACTGGGCAATCAGTAACCAAGATTTTGATCCTAACAATGGATCATACAGAGGATGCTGTACTTGCAGCTTTTGCCGCAGGAGCAGATTCTTATTACATGAAAGAGACAAGTATCAGTAAATTAACTGAGGCTATCCAAGCAACTTATGGCGGTAACTCTTGGATCGATCCGTCAATTGCCAATGTAGTATTGCGGAAGATGCGGCAAGGAATTCCTGGAGAAAGCCAAACCTCTGACAAGCCGAAGACTGTAAAAATTGAAGCCCTGGCCACAGAATACGAGCAAGTTTTGGAAACATACCCCCTGACTCAACGAGAATTAGAAATTCTGGAGTTGATTGTCGCTGGGTGTAGCAATGGGCAAATTGCCGAAAAACTCTACATTACAGTTGGTACTGTCAAGACTCATGTTCGCAATATTCTAAATAAACTTTGTGCTGATGACCGTACCCAAGCTGCTGTTAGGGCTTTACGTTCTGGGTTGGTAGCGTGAGAAACTGGTGAGTGTGAGGAGTGTGGGGAGTGAGGAGATGGGGAGAAATAGCCCATGATTAAGGAACTGATAAATAAAAAATATCCCACTATTCATAAGTCAACAGGAGCCAGTGCGTTGGGCGGCTCTGCCGACTTGAAGCAACTGGCGTTCATCAGTCAATAACTTCAAACCGGATAATTTATTTCTTAGATTTTCCTAATAACTAATACCTCTTCATCCCAATCGTTCCTGTAAACATTTGGCAATGCGTAGTGCTGCACCTGGTTTTCCCATGCGCTGCACACCATTTTCGGCAATTATTTGTAAATTATCAGGGTCTTTAAATAAGGACTGTACTATGTTGGCAACTTCTGTTGGCTGCTCAACTAAAATCAAAGATATGCCTAAAAGGCGACTTTGAGCTTCAGCAAAGCCACGGTTATATTGAGGTCCATTGCCAGGAATAGCGATCGCAGGTTTGCCTAAACCGATAAACTGTTCTGTAGCTGTACCTGCCATCGCGATCGCCAAATCTCCTAACTGCAAACACTCGTTATAAGCTTGTTGTGTTAACAGTAAATATGCATTTTTTTGCTTAAAAGTCAAAACATTTGCATCAGAAATTTTGAGAGGAAATTCTGATGCGGTTTGCCAGCCTTGAGATTGTACGCTTTGAGATAAGATATTGCACTCTAGACTGGGGGCGATCGCACCTAAAAACACTATTGTGCCAGAAGTGTGGAAAAGCGAGTTTCGCTGTTGAAAACTTGTCAGTAATGCAGATACGGCAATCATAATTGTTTCCCAGTTGTTGTACGCTTCTAGCGGACGAGAACCAGGCAAAAGAGTTACCACAAAAGGTCGAATTGTTTCTTGCTGTTGGCTAGCTTGACTATAAAATTGTGGGGCTGGAAATGTTGGTTCTAGACCATCCATCATTGGATTTCCCAAATTAAAAGCCGGAATTGACCATTGTTTTAATATTTCTGTGGTCAAAGCATCTCTGAGGAACACCGCCTGACAACGGCGACGACTCATCAACCAACGTTCCCAAGGATGATACACAGAACCAGAAAAGTTTTCCCAACTCACACCTTTGGATTTTTTTAGTAATAATCCAACTTCATCTCGCACATGATATTCTGATTTTGCCGTAGCAACAAAAGCATAATTAACACCACTCAAAGTTGCAAATAACAGTGGGACTATATCTCCCACAGCTAAAATTGCTCTCTTGTTACCTAATTTTTTTTGAGAACTTATCCAGCGGTGAATAGCTTTTATCTGGCTGAGGGTAAGTTGCAATAAACCACCGCGTACATCCCGCGCCAATTGGCGTCCATCCATATAAATAAAGCCACCAGAAGGCATAGTGCGTACCGAACCAATTAAGGGAATACCCAATTGTTGGTAAGCACGTCCTTCACCCACCAAAGGTAAAGCAAATATTTCTGGTGGGTTTGATTGTCGTTGGAGTTCTTGCAAAATCCGGACTGCAATTATATCTTCCCCATGTCCGTTACTTAATACAAGTAACCGCAAACGTGAAGTTGCAACTTGGGAATTAGAAGCTAGAGATAACCAGGATACATTACTCATAAGAAACAAAATATCAAAATTAATTGTCTATTTGGGTAAGAAGTATAAATAAAGAATTCGGCAAAGCAAGCTGGAAGTTAGTCTTTTCTATAATAATTTGGGAGTCAGAATAGTTAAAAAATCAGGAGAACATAATAATCAATCAATGTACCAATCATATTAGACTCTTGATAAATTCTGATTTTTGAGTGCCACTTGCTCACAGGGTAAACCCACTGTCCCCGCAGTGGCTCTTTGTAAGTACTAAATTCTTAGGTATTATTTCTATTTTCTTATTTTCTGATAATTCTCAGTTATTAGGTTAAATATTGTTATGCGATTTTCTACTACTGCAATTTTTACTTTAGCTACTTTAGCTGCTGGCAATGTTACTCAGCAAGCAACGGCCGCACCTACTAAAGTCGTTACTCCAACGCCAAAAGCTGATAAGTTGGTAGTGCCAGTAATTGCAGAAACCCCCGCACGGGTAAAGACAATTGCTTCCCCAGAAACTATAGTTGCACAAGAATTTTCCCAAAATTCCGTCTCAGTGCCAACAACTGCAAACAAAAGTTCTCCAGTAATTTTAAAGCCCACAGCCACGGCAGGGCAAAACCAAAAAGACAAGGGTAACTCGTCTGTAATACCTTTGCTCATCCCCTCCTCTCCCGTCGTGGGAGAAGCTAAAGCTACATCTCCCTTTCCTCAAACCCCTGTTACTAACAACGATTTAGTAGTCACAGCTACAGATGTACAGATAGTGGGAGCTAATCAGGAATTACAGCAAATTATTCGCAAAGTGATTAAAACTAAAGTGGGTGGAGAAACCAGTCAAAGCCAGCTAGAAAAAGATGTGGCAGCAATTTTGGATACAGGTTTATTTAGCAATGCCAGTGTGAATAGCCAAAGTACATCTGCTGGATTGAATGTAGTTTATCAGGTGCAACCAGTAATAGTGCGCTCGCTGCAATTATCTGGGGCGAAAGTACTTACTTACCAAGTAGCCCAACAACGTTTGCAATCTCAAATTGGCACTGCTATCAGTCCGGCTGGACTCCAGCAAGCAGTGACACAAATTAACAAGTGGTACGCTGACAATGGTTATAACTTGGCACGGATGCTATCAATTAAACCCAGTCCTCAAGGAATTCTAACTTTAAATGTTGCTGAAGGTTTGGTAGGTGATATCAAGTTTCGCTTTGTCGGTGACGATGGTAAAACCGTTGATAGCAAAGGTAATCTTGTCGGAGGACGCACCAAACCTGATTTTCTCCAACAACAACTCAAACTCAAACCCGGTCAAATCTTCCAAGAAAATCTAGTTAAACAAGACATCCAACAGCTATATAGCACTGGATTATTTGAGAGTGTAAATGTTGCCTTAGAAGGAGATGCGACAAAGGTCGATGTCGTCTATCAACTTAAAGAAACTGGAGCGCGTGGTGTTAACTTGGGTGGTAGTTACAACGCCGACCAAGGATTAATCGGGACAATCAGCTATCAAGACCGCAATGTTAGGGGTATTAATGATAATTTAGCAGTGAATGTTGGCGTTAGCAGCCGCGATTTAGAGTTTAATACTAAATATATCAATCCTTATCGCACAACTAACCCCGATCGCTTGGGTTACACTGTGAATGTTTTTCGGAATCGAGAAGTTTCTGAAACCTTTGACGATCGAATTAAGTTAGCTAACGGCGATAAAGTCCAAGAAGGTCATATTGGCGGCGGTATCAGCTTCCAGCGACCAATTGACGACTGGAGTACCTCTTTAGGATTCAACTATACCCGAACTAGTATCCGCGATCGCCAAGGTAATGTTACCCCAACCGATGCTCAGGGTAATCCTTTGTCTGCTAGTGGAACAGGTTTAGATGACCTAACTACCGTATCTTTTACCGCCACTAAAGACCAACGAGATAACCCCATCAATCCAACTAAAGGTTCCGTTTTAAGTCTGAGTACAGAGCAATCTGTACCAATTGGTGAAGGTAATATTTCCCTCAATCGCCTCAAAGCCAATTACAGCCAATATTTACCAGTGCAACTATTTAACAGCAAACAGCCACAAGTGTTTGCTGTCAATTTTCAAGCTGGTACTGTTATTGGGAATTTACCGCCCTACGAAAGCTTTAACTTAGGTGGTTCTAACTCGGTGCGCGGTTACGATTCTGGAGAAGTTGGCAGTGGGCGCAGTTACGTGTTAGCTTCGGCGGAATATCGCTTCCCTGTTATACCAATCGTCGGCGGTGTATTATTTGCTGACTTCGCTTCTGACTTAGGTTCTGGTGATACTGTATTGGGAGACCCGGCGGGTGTGCGCGATAAACCAGGTTTTGGTTTTGGTTATGGGGCTGGAGTGCGAGTAAATTCACCCTTGGGCATAATTCGGGCTGACTATGGGATTAATGACCAGGGAGAAAGCAAAATACATCTAGGCATAGGGCAGCGGTTTTAAGAAGCTAAGCCTGAAGGGGGTTACAGCAAGATTCAGTTTATTGATTAATTTATTAGCCTTATTAGACTTCTTATAAAAGCACCCCACCCCCAGCCCCTAAGAGCTTACTCTGAGGGCAAACTTTGACTTTTGTCAAAGGCTCTTTGGGGTTCTTTTTTTGATTTCTGCAAGAAGTCTATTGACATGAAGCGTTTGCCCTGGTTAAGACCTACAAAATTTTCTAGAATTAATTGTATCAATTAGTATCAGATAATTAAACTAGTTAAACTTTTCCAGATGTTTTTATATTGACTCGTAATTATCCTCAGAACCATAGTTTAATTCAAAACAGATAATAAATAGAGTTGCTCTATTCCAGAAACACATTTAAACCGAGGCAATCAGATTATGAGAGAAATGACTTTTAAACCATTAACCGAACAAGACCGTCAAAGAAATGAATATCTAGACAAAATTAATCGCGCTCCCTACTCCACGATTCTCTTAATCGGAACCGTGACGTTTTTGCTATTTACTACAGGTGCATTACTTGGCGCTTTTTAGAGCAGATTTGTAGTAAGTAGGTGGGTAGGAAAATTTATTGTTGAGGTAAGGCAGGAGGCAGAGGGCAGTTCTTGTTGGAGGAAAGAGAGTTTTAGTCTAGTTAATCTTTCTTCACATGGTTTGGTTTTATTGTGCCGACTTACTTATTAAAATAAAATTTTTGATCGTGAAGTTCCAAGCACCCTCTCCTCAACTGCAGGAGAGGGTTTAATTTTAGTCCCTAAGTTGTCAAGGGTTGTAGCAAGTAGCTTGTCAAGTCGTAATTCCTCCCTAACATCACGGATATGAAAGATAGCTTGAGTCTGTTTTCTACTTCAAGATTTCTTGACTCTCGCGTTATCCTATGAACAAGATAAAACTGTTGCGATCGTTGGGGAGGTTTTTCCTACTTCGGGAATCCCAAAAACTAAATCATCCTGTAGATACATAGGCAAGAATTCTGCCTTCTCAAAAATACGGGAATTTGGGAAATCTCTTAAGAATCAAGACTCGCTAGTTATCTGCTCACTCAAGACTCAGGACTTTCTATGTTAGCAGGCACAATTTTGCAGGATGGAAAATATACCCTAATCCAAGAAATAGGGCGTGGTGGCTTTGGCATTACCTTCAAAGCTAAGCATCACTACTTGGGTCATGAGGTGGTAATGAAAACCATCAATGAACGGCTGCGACAACATCCTGATTTTGCCAAGTTCGAGCGCCAATTCCAAGATGAAGCCAGACGACTAGCTACTTGTATCCACCCAAATATAGTCCGAGTCAGTGATTTTTTTGTGGAAGCTGGGTTACCTTACATGGTGATGGAATACATTCCTGGCGACACTTTGGGCGACGCCTTTGTATTACCAGGAATACCTCTGCCGGAAGCGACAGCAATTCATTACATCCAGCAAATTGGAGCTGCGTTGCAGGTAGTACACAACAACGGTTTGCTGCACCGGGATGTGAAGCCAGATAATATTATTCTGCGCCAAGGAACACAGGAAGTAGTACTGATTGATTTTGGCATTGCTAGGGAATTCAATGGCGGTGTCAGGCAGACTCATACGGGTTTAGTTTCTGAGGGTTATTCTCCCATCGAGCAGTACCTCACCCAAGCACCGCGCACACCCGCCACCGATGTTTATGCTTTAGCAGCAACCTTGTACGCACTGTTAACAGCTCAAGTTCCTATGCCAGCATTATTGCGCGATCGCGAACAAATGCCATCCCCCCGCGAACTCCAACCACATTTGAGTGCTGCTGTCAACCAAGCAGTAATGCGCGGGATGGCGGTGGAATCTCGCTTTCGTCCGGCAACTGTTGCCGAGTGGTTGCAATTGCTCCAAGGAAATCGAGTCAATGGCACACCCCATGCCTTACCAACTCATGCAGTGCAAACTGTTAATTTATCTGCCCAACCGGGAGAAACTCTGATTAATAAAGTTGCTCAAAAGGCGACTGCCAACAAAACTTCACACGCTCAAAAACAGCCCTCATCTAAAATATTCCTTGGTATCGGTGTCGCTGTAGTTGCTGCTACAGCAGGTTTTGGTATCACCAGCATCTTACCTAAATCTCAGCCGCAGCCAACCACCAAGCCACTTTTTCAACAGCCTACTCAAGAACCAGCCGCCAAAGTACCTAACTTAGAGAGTGTATCTTCACCAGCAACTCCACAGACTAACAGCACCTCAAAAACCGAATCTCCACCTGTCTCTAATTTCAGGCAACGTCGGCATAATCGTCGTTCTTTCCAAGAAGAAACTAAAAATCCGACAAAAGAATCACAACGCAGTAACTCCCAACAATCAGCACCTTCACCTAGCGTTTCACCCACACCCTCGCTAGTCGAAAAACTACGGGCAGTTCGGTCATCTCGTAACGCTTCCCCCGCAGCATCGCCAGATAATAATTCACCAGCTTTTACTCGAAATTCTGCTTCTCCTAAATCTGTAACTCCTGCAAATCCTGTGGTTATACCACCATTACCACCGGAATCTAAACAGTCAGATCCTTCTGCTGTAGTAGTACCAACACTGGAAAAGCAAAATTCACCGATTGAGAGTCAAACACAAAACGATAACAAGTCTCAAAAAGAGATCCGAGACTAAAATAATTCCTAATTAAGAGGATATTTATGAAGTATCAGGTTGTATTAAACTGTGCCGAACCTAATACTCACATTAAAAGTAATACCAATCACAATTAAATAGATACTCTTACTTTAACTGTCGGTTTGTGTTTGTGTTTCCCTAAAACTATTTTGCTTGTACCCCAGACGCCTAAAGCTATTATTCCTAATGTAAAGGAGGGTTCAGGAATAGAGTCAACTCGGCGAAACTCAATCGGCGTAGCAAAAAGCAAATTACCATTAGCTGCAAAAATCTTGTCTAAAGAGTAAATGTCATTTTCTGAAACAACTACACTAGAAATCACCTTACCACCAGAACTTGTAGGACAGCCGTTAGGTGAGTTATTTCCTATGTAGTCACCCGCATTCCAAAAAATTTCTAAATTGCAGCTTGTTTTTAAAACGTTGCTAGAGTCAAGAGTATGTTCAGACTCAGGTCGATTACATAATCCAACAGGTGAATAGTTTGCATTAAAGGCGCGAATGCTGAGATTCACTGCTGAATTTTCTTGGCTAAAAGAATAAAGACGGAAGCGATTAATACTTTTTTGTTCGAGATAAATATTTTCTGTTCCAGTTACAGGCTCAGCATTAGTCAATTCCACACTACAACTTGACAGAGTAATAAGCGGAACAGAAGGGTTAGTTGCCACTTGCTGGGAATTATCGAACAAACCAGTAAACCACTGTGCTACTTGCTTGACCTGTAGCTCAAGCGGTGGCGGACTAGCCGCAGTAGCGCGAGTTGCTTGGGCAAATGTCAAGGCTGAAAATAAAGCTGTCAGAGTATATACTTTGACGAGATTCATAAATTAATACAACCTCTAAAATTTCAAAGTATTTTATCTTACTCTTGCTATAATTTGTACGAATTTTGTTTTATAAAATACCAGCTTCCTATACTGCTAAAGCGTATATTTAATTTTCTTATTGACTCAGATGTGGAATTAGTGCTGTAGTTAAAGAAAACCGATCGCAGCAACCAACTATACAAAGGAATGCTGCATCATCAATAATTTATGAATTGACGTTGATAACTACTTTACCGAAGTGAGCTCCACTTTTGAGGTAATAATAAGCTTCCCGTGCTTCAGTAAATGGGAAAACTCTATCGATAATCGGTTTGATTTGATGCTGTTGTATTGTCTGATTCATTGCCTCAAACATTTCCCGACTGCCAACATAAATCCCTTGAACTGTTAAACTTTTAAAAAGTATTGGCATCGGGTCAATTTCGTTGCCTCTGCCAGACAAGACGCCAATCAAACTGACACATCCGCCGATACGGACTGCTTGTAGCGATTTTGGTAGAGTTCCTGCACCGCCTACTTCAACCACGCGATCTACACCTGTGCGATCGGTTAATTCGTAAACTTGCTTTTCCCAATCTGGTGTTGTTTTGTAGTTGATTGTTTCGTCAGCACCAAGCTGTTTTACTCGTGCCAACTTTTCATCGCTACTAGAAGTGACGATCGCTCTAGCACCATGTATCTTGGCAAACTGGAGAGCAAAAATTGAAACTCCCCCAGTACCGAGTAATAAAACACTATCACCTGTGCCAATATTCCCTTTTGTCACCAAACCATGCCAAGCGGTAACTGCTGCACAGGGCAAAGTAGCAGCTTCAGCATAAGATAGGTGGTCTGGTAAAATTACCAAACCGTCTTGGTGTAATACGACATACTCAGCCAACATTCCATCAATACCGCCTCCGAGATCGGATTTCATTTTCTCTTTGGTTAAAGAGCCATAAATCCAGTCTTGGAAGAAAGTAGCAGCGACGCGATCGCCTACTTTCACCCGTGTCACACCTTCCCCTACTGCCACAACTTCCCCTGCACCGTCAGACATGGGAATTAAGGGATATTTCTGTCCAGCACCGTAGGCTCCTTCAACCACAAGCAAATCACGGTAATTTAGAGATGTTGCTTTGACCTGAATCAGAACTTGACCAACTGCGGGTTTTGGTTCGAGGCGATCGACTAATACCAGGGCATCAATACCAGCGTTGCTTTGAATTTCGTAAGCTTTCATTGGCGGACTTCCTTAATAGAAACGTTCATCTGCTCAATAACAGCCTACATTACAGCAATTTTCAGAGCGTTAAACTACACTACAATATACTACATTTGTGTTACTCGACATTAGCAGATTTTTGTGTACGGGATTTCTAGAAAATAAATTAATCAATTTCTTTAAATGATATTCTTCTTTTTCCCTTCCTGCTCCCTGCTCCCTGCCCCCCCTGCCTTAAAAGCGATTGATTATTTTTTTAATTGGAAGTCTCTAGTTACGGTTTATAACCGCCCTTTTATCAGTTATCAGCGAACAGTTATCAGATGAATCTTGATAACTGTTCGCTGATTTAATATTAGAGAGAGTCTCTCAACTGCTCTACCTTTTCTAAGAGTGGCTGATGTTCAATTTTCTCTGCTAACTCTTGGGCGTTTTCATAGCACAATCGTGCCATTTTTTTGCGTTTGGTTGTGGTGTAAAGGCTTGCCATATTCAGCAAAGTAGAAATTTCTCCGAGAAAATCGCCCTGTTGTTGATAAATTGCAATGGCTTGTTTGTAGAACTTCATTGCTTGGCGATGCTGGGCGATGATACTGTGGGTAAAACCAATGTTGTGCAGGGTTGTTGCCAGACCAGAGCGATCGCCAATGGCTCGACGTGTCAAAAGAACTTGATGATAGAGCAACAGTGCTTGTTTGGGTTGTCCTAAATCACTATAAACTGAAGCAATATTATTCAAGGTGGTTGCTTCACCAACTAAATTCTTCACAGCTCGTTGAATCGGCAGTGCTGCTTGAAAAAATTCTAGAGCTTGATGGAACTTGCCTAAAACACTGTAGGCAAACCCAATGCCATTTAAGGTTGTTGCTTCACCAGAAAAGTCACCTAGCAATCGACGCACTGTCAAAATTTGGTTTTGTAGCAACAGTGCGCGTTTAGGTTCTCCTAATCGGGTATAAATCAGGGCTACATCATTGAGAGTAGATACTTCTCCTTCAGCATCTTGCAATTGCCTGAAAATGAGAAGTGCTTTGTTAAAATACTCTAACGCTTGCAAAAAGCGTCCAAGACGGCTGTAGGTAGAACCTAGATTGCTCAGTGCAGTTGCTTGTGCGGAGGCGTTACCAATTTCAACAGCAACACAAAGCGCTTGTTCAAACTGCTCTAATGCCCTTTGAGGTTGCCAGCAACCCAGATAAGCTAAACCAAGGTCGTTCAATGTATAACCTTCCCTAACTCGGTCTGGAATTGCTCTTGCTAGCTGTAAATTCTGAGTCACAAGATCGAGATACTCTTGAAATTTTCCCCGGTGATAATAACGGTTTGCTTTATCGCGGCGTTGTTCCCACTCTTTGACTGGATTTAAAGGTTGCATCATCTGACCTCAGTTGCACTCTGCGAGATATGGGTAAGATATTTTTTGGGAATGAACTCCTCTTAGGTTTCCCAAATTTGAGTTAACCTATATCTTCTACCTTTAGATATAAGACGTAAAGGGAGAAGTATGGTAGTTTTTCATACTTTTGCTTATACCGATGAAGCGATTAATACAAATACATTACTAGGGATGCACGGTTATACGCCCTTACAAAGACCTATAGTCCACAAAGACCAATTAATTTAAAGTAGGTTTTTCTACTACAACCCAGACACAAAAATCATGGTGTTGCCAGTGTGGGATAAAAAATTGTAATATTTCCTGGGTTACTTGTTTGACCCGCTCTTTAGGTATTGGTTCTCTAGGTGAATACTTCATAACTACTGGGTTGCTTAAAATACGAGCAAGTTCATCCAAGTCTTGAGGAGTATATGGTCTTAGTTGTAGTCTTGCGGTTTCTATCTCAGGCAATATATTCGACTAAAAAAGCAATAGCTACTTGAAAGGCAAACATTAAAAACATTAATATAATGCTCTTATTATGAGCATCTACCAATCTCTAAAAAAATCTTATACACAACGCGGCCGGGGTGATAATGACTGGCGGTTATTTTTGCGTTTAGTGCCTTATGCCCGTCGTAGTGGGGGACTGTTAGCACTGTCTACGATCCTACTTGTGCCGCTCGCCATCTCTAATGCCGTACAACCGCTATTAATTGGACAAGTTGTTTCTCTGATTCGCCATGAATCGAGTACTTACGAATTCTTAAGGAATCGTCCTTTCTCCCAAGCGCTAAATATTTTAGAAGGGTTACTGCTGATTACGATCGCCATCCGCTTGTTTTTGACAGGCTACCAGGGTTATCTCGTACAGAAATTAGGGCAACAAATCACCACAGCAATTCGCCAGGATTTATTCCATCATGTGACATCTCTAGCGGTACGTTTTTTTGACAGGACGCCCGTAGGTAAATTAATTACCAGAATCACCAGTGATGTAGAAGTGTTAGGCGATGTCTTTTCTACTGGGGCAATCGGCATCGTCTCCGATTTTTTTTCTATGCTAGTGATTGTGGTTTTAATGTTTTCTAGTCAATGGGAACTTGCTTGTTTGTTACTATTGATGCTGTTCCCGATTACCTGGGTAATCGTTTACTTGCAGAAACAGTATCGCCAAGCCAATTACAAAGCGCGGGAAGAACTTTCTATACTCAATTCACACCTGCAAGAAAATGTCCTTGGCATTAATGTAGTGCAGTTGTTCCGTAGAGAAAAATTTAATGCCGAATTGTTTCGTGCTACCAACAGCCGCTACACTCAGCAAGTAGATAAAAATATCTTTTATGATGCAGCTGTTTCCGCAACCTTGGAATGGATTGGACTGGTTGCGATCGCAGGTGTTTTATGGTTGGGTGGTTGGATGCTTTTAGAAGACGCCTTGACTTTTGGGACTTTTTCTGCATTCATTTTATATGCCCAGCGATTATTTGACCCATTAAGGAATTTTGCAGAAAAATTTACGGTAATTCAAGCTGGTTTCACTGCCATTGAACGCGTAAGCGATATATTAGATGAACCGATAGAAATACGCGATCGGACTAATGTACGCTACTCAATTCTTGATGCTAAATTTGGCTACATAGACGAAATAGTTGCAAATTTAGAATCTCCAGATATCGATTCCTCACCTGAACTAGGTGAAATTCGCTTTGAACACGTCTGGTTTGCTTATAAAAACGATGATTACGTAATTAAAGACTTAGATTTTACCATTCATCCTGGTGAAAAAGTGGCATTAGTCGGCCCCACAGGTGCGGGTAAAACTTCTATCATCCGGCTTTTGTGTCGCCTCTATGAACCTACCCAAGGACGCATTCTCATAGATGGTATAGACATTAAAGATGTACCACAGGCAGAACTGCGACGTTACATGGCAGTAATTTTACAAGAAGGTTTTTTGTTTGCTGGCAATGTTAAAAGCAATATTTCTTTAGGAGATGGCTATACATTAGAACAGATCCAACAAGCAGCAGAGAAAACCAATATTGCCCAGTTTATAGAGGACTTACCAGAAAGCTATGATACTCAACTTCGAGAAAGAGGTACAAATATTTCTAGTGGACAAAAGCAACTTTTAGCCTTTGCCCGTGCTGCCATTCGTAATCCTCAAATTTTAGTATTAGATGAAGCCACTGCTAGTTTAGATGTAGGCACTGAAGCTTTAATTCAAGAAGCATTAGACCAGCTTTTGGTTAAACGCACCGCCATTATTATTGCCCACCGTTTGTCTACAATTCGCAATGTAGACCGAATTTTTGTTTTGAAGCGTGGCGAATTAATCGAACAAGGAAGTCACGAACAATTACTCCAACAAGGTGGACTTTATGCCACTTTGCATAACTTGCAAATGTTGGGAACTTAGTACAGCCCACCATAAAAAGGGTATGGAATTTAATCTTTTATATATTGGGTAGAACAAAACCAAACTCAATATCAAATCTTGATATTTCCGAACCCCTTTTACAATGATGCGTACTTAGGACAAGGTAGCCATTGGCATAAAATTTACCTCCTTATAACTTTTCAAACATTCTCTAAAATGATTATCATTATTAGGTTAATGCTGTTTTTCGTTTTTTTGGAATAGTTTATTCTTTAAAAGTCCCTTATTTAAATAGTAGCTCGCTAGTATTACGCCTTTAAGCTTAGATGTAAATTTTATAAATTTTGTCAAGGTAGATTTTATAAATTAACAATATCCTTCATACTTTAAAACAGTAATCCTACGTAAAATTTGAGGAAGGGATGCCAATGACATCTCTATTACAGCGACTAAGTGCAGAACGAAATCGCAGATTTGTAGGACGTGGGCGGGAAGTGGAGCTATTTCTTAATGCGATCGCATCAACAGAATTACCTTTTCACATTTTGCACGTCTTTGGCCCTGGTGGTGTGGGCAAGACAACCCTCATGCAGCAGTTTTTGCGGTTTTGTGAACGGTTAAATATATCAACTATCTACGTAGAAGGACGTAATATAGAGGCTGCGCCAGAATCTTTTCTCAGCACATTGCATTCATCGATCGGATTGAATGAATCAGATTCGCCTTTGGATGTGCTAGCCCAAAGACAAGAACGTAATGTAATTTTAATTGATACCTATGAAGCTATTACCCAGCTAGATGAATGGTTCCGGGAAGTATTCTTACCCCATTTGTCTGTTAATACCTTAATTGTGATTGCTGGACGCAATCCCCCCTCATCTGGTTGGTCTAGCGATCCTGGTTGGCAAGCTTTGATGCACACATTGCCCCTACCCAACCTGACCCCAGAAGAAAGCCAAACTTATCTCACTACACGAGATATTCCCACCACACAACACCAGGTGATTTTAGAATTTACCCACGGACATCCTTTAGCATTATCTTTGGTTGCTGAGGTGTTTGCTCAGGGAAAAGAAATCTCTTTTCAAGCAGAATCTGCTCCCAATGTTGTTAAAACACTGTTGTCAAGATTCATAAAAGAAGTACCAACACCCTTACACCGGATGGCTTTAGAAGCTTGTGCAGTGATCCGGCTGACTACTGAAGCCGCACTAAATCAAATATTGGCTATGCCTCAAAATACTTTGGCTGGTGAAGCTCACTCTTTAGGGGAAATACTTGATGTTCACGATTTATTTGAGTGGTTACGCGGATTGTCGTTTATCGAATCAGGGCAATTGGGTTTATTTCCCCACGATTTAGCACGGGAAGTTTTAATTGCTGACTTGCGTTGGCGGAATTCGGAATTTTACAATGAATTACACCACCGGGCGCGTCAATATTATACCAAACGGCTAGGACAAACCCAAGGGCAAGAAAAGCATCGAGTGCTACTTGATTATATTTTCTTGCATCGGGATAACTCTGCAATTCGCTCCTGTTTCACCTGGGGTGAGCAAAGTAGTTTATTGACAGACTCACTGCGGGAAACTGATAAAACCGCACTGTTGGGGATGGTAGCACAATACGAAGGCGAAGAATCGGCAAAAATAGCAGCTTGCTGGTTGAAGTGCCAACCGCAGAATGTAGTAGTATTTCGTGACTCACACTCCGAACCTGCGGGATTTGCAATGATGGTAGCATTGCACACAGCAACCATTGAAGATTTGAGTGCAGATCCGGGTGCTCTGGCATCTTGGCAATATCTCCAAACCCATGCACCATTACGCCCTGGCGAAGGTGCAACTATTTTCCGCTTCTGGATGGCGCGAGACACCTATCAAGCTGTTTCCCCCACCCAAAGTCTAATTTTCATTAATTTTGTGCAGTATTTTCAGAAAACACCAGGGTTAGCATACACCTTCCTACCTTGTGCCCAAGCAGATAGTTGGACAGCAATGTTGAACTACTTCGACTTAACACGACTTTGTGAAACTGATTTTACAGTTGGGGGAAGACACTATGGTGTTTATGGGCATGACTGGCGAATTGTCTCACCTGCCGCCTGGAAGGAAATTTTGGCCCGAAAAGAGGTTACAACTGTTAGAGAATTTGGAGATAATACTCCAGTCGGTGAGCCTCTGTTAGTTCTTAGTCAACCAGAATTTGTAGAGGCGGTGCAAAATGCGTTACGTAACTTTAGTTGTGCCGATATATTACAGAATAATCCCTTAATGCGATCGCGAAGCGTGCATGAAGTCCTCTCGCGAAGCGTATCAGAACAAGTTGCCACAAAACCAAGTATGAGTAAGAGTCCAAAAGACACGCAAATCTCTGATAATTCGTCCCCTGAGCGTCTACGCGAACGCATTAGCGTTTTACAAAATCTGGTAAAACAAGCAGTTGAATCTTTACAATCATCCCCGCGTGATGAAAAACTCTACCGCGCTATTTATCGAACTTATTTAAATCCCGCCCCCACGCAAGAACAAGCAGCTGAATTACTAGATTTGCCTTTCAGTACCTATCGCCGTCATCTGAAAGCTGGCGTGACGAGAGTTACAGATATTTTATGGCAAAGGGAAATTAGCTAACAGTGAAAATTACGAGTCTTAGTACCAAGTAAGTTGGCAGAATAAAACCAAACTATGCGAAGAAAAATAAAGAGATTAAAACCTTCTTTACTCCTGCCTTCTGCCTGCTGCTGGTGTTGGTAAAAGTTTGGACGGAACTTAGCACGTAGAAAAAAAGATAGCCACCAGATCCCTAACGGATAGTAAGCTAATCGTCATTTAAATTGCATCTTTGTGTCCTCACCTTCCCATGTCTTTGCGTCTTTCTAGCGAGTGGAATTATGCAATTTCAAAGGGCATCAGCTTAATATCAACGACAAAAAGTTCTTGGGTAAATACTGATGGCTATGCCTCAATTTAATCACAATCAATAAATGCACGCAATTACATTTACTTCTCAGTTAATATAGGACCCACTAGCGCTAACACTTCATCCTTTGTAGCAAAGCCATCGAAAGCTTCACTAGCAAACGGAATTGGACTACCAAGACGATTTTCGTTGTAAATTACTTCACTTACATTCCTAATCCACGGTCGCACGTCTACACCGTAAAAAGTCTGCCGCAGGTATCGTATTCCAGCAGCATGTCGGGCTTCTATACTGTGGATTTCTAGGGCGGCAGCTAGCACTGTTTTGCCAGATGGACCGGCAGCAAGCAAGTTTTGTACCTGTCCCTTATAAGCTGCTACTCCTGTGTCTTCAACGAATTGTAGAGCAAGTAAAAAGTCTTCCGGTTTAGCAAATGGGTTGCGTTGAAGTATGGCATCGTAGTTGGGATTAGCTGGGATAGTAATTCCATTTGGATTACCTCCTAAAGATTTCAATACAGCTGATAAATCGGTAACATGTTGAGCTTCATCTTTTCCATAAGAGATAAGGGCGTTTTTGGCTACATTTGGAAGACTGCTCAATCCGCCATTTTGAGTTGCAGTAATTGCACGGCGATAAAAATCAGCTTCCAGTTTTTCCAATGTTAGGGCATATTCAACAACATCTTTCGGCTTCAGCACTGTCCCCTGAGCGTAGGCTGGTGTTGCTGGAATTAACAACAAAGATAGAAAGGTGATTAGAGGCAGGATAAGAACTATACCCCAAACTCTTGCTACCAGACAGCCGAATAGTCCACTGAAATTACTGAGGTTTGCAACTATTTGTGTCGCCAAATCTAAAAGGGTTTTCATCTTCGAGTAACTCCTTAAGTTAGGCGACGAGAGCGCCATTAATTGGGTTGTTCAATATATTCAAAGAGCCAACAATCGCCACAATCTGTTTAGGCGTGTATAACTCATCGTAAGCTTTTCCCTTGACTGGATTTAGTGCAGGAACTAAGTTAGCATCATTCACTGCACGCTCTATATCTAACTCAGTCGTGGGTCGCTTTAGGAGAGCACGTACACCTGCTGTATGACGTGCTTCTACAGACACAATAGAACCAGCGGCAAGCAAGTATGTGGGGTCTTTCAGGCTAGTTCCCGCACCATTGTAAGCATGAACACCCGTGTCTTCTAAGGACACAGCTGTATTCAAGATGGTGTCGCGGTCTTTGAGAACAGCATTTAACCCAGCTTGATTAAAGCAGAGGTCTTTCGTTTTAAATTTTGCATTTGTACCTAGCACCTGGCGGAGAAAAGTTACGTGCGAGGCTTCATGAGAACCTATTGCTTGAAGATAGTCAAACTCTTTTTTGTCTTTGATTTTGCCCGATCTAAGAGCAAATAAATAGAATGCTGCTTCCAGCTCCTCCAATAATAAAGCAAAGTTAAGGATACCAATATCATTAGCATCAAATGTCAGAGTTTTGCTTGAGCTAATGGTGTTTGCCATTAGCTTCTTAGGTAATATCGTTAAGGCTGCTGTACCAAAACTACAAAGACCCCATTTTAATAAGGCACGTCGCGAGGTGGAAGATAACTTCCTATTCATGTTGTTGTCTCCTAAAAAAGTCAGTCTTTATTTACCTACTCACTAGTAGTTAAGGATGATTAGAAACACATCTCTATTAGTTACTGCACCTGTCCTTAGTTATGTATAAATTAACACCCAAAAGACATTTACATGCAGTTTATTATTAGAAATACTGTTAACTTACGCTTTCTTGCTTTTTTTCTTTCTCAACAAAGCGGCTGTAGATAAAAAACCCGACGTTAATATACCCAACCCAAAAGAGGATTCAGGGACTGCTGCAATACTAGTTTGAACTCCGGTGAGGGTAATTGTATAACTCCCACCGTTCAATCTCAGACCATCAAATTCGCTAAGTGGAGATCCGCCACCTGCACCAGTCGGACTGTAAACTCCCACTCCATCAAAGGAGACTTCAGGGAAACGAGGGAAAATATTCCCCTTAGCACTAACAGGATAATAATCAAAACCAGAAATGGCTAAGTAATAGATTCCTGATTGGTTAGGGGAAAAACCACCTATTGGCAGAGTTGCCTGTGTTGAATTAGAGCTTTCGTTGTCGTTAGCAAAAATGCCTTTGCCGCTTGAGTCGAACAAATACAATTGTGGGTCTGCAAGGGTGCCTGGATTAATTGCTGTCGTAGCTGAGAATAGCTTTCCCTCAGTCAGAAAGATTTGGAATATGTCAGCATCGGGAGTTGCTTGAGAAATTTTCCCAGAGATTGACTCTAGGGGTAGTAATCCCGATGGAATGATTTGGGCTGTACTCAAACTCTCGCCTGCATCTCCAATTTCCGTTAACATGACAGCCTGTGCTTGATTTGATGTCAGTACAGCAATCAGTACTGAGATTGCCGTCCCCCATACAAATTTGTTCATTACGTATAAATTAATTTCAGTATTTAAGTCTAAAGGGTTATTTACATACCTCAGCATCGGGCTTGTGAAGCTTGCTGTCCAGTCCAAAAAGTAGTTATTTATTGCTCATTTATTGCTAAAATTCCCTAGCCAAGGGAGCAATCCTCCAAAGTTAGATAGCTAGATTCTCAATAAAAACAGCTATTTCACTGCGATGCCTGCGGTGGTCTTGATAATTTAGACTACATAGCAATTTATTTTTATTCTGATGCAGACAAATTATTCGCAGGATGATTAGTGGCAGTTGACAACTAAAATTAATGTCCAAGAAATTGATATGCTAAAGGCCGAGACTAGCAATTATTACAAACCATGCCTGCGCCCAGTATCAACCCTACTATTACTGCCTTTCCCTTGACTGCTGTAGTCGGTCAAGAAGCGATTAAATTAGCCTTGCTGTTAGCAGCCGTCGATCCGGGGTTGGGGGGAGTGGCGATCGCAGGCCGTCGTGGTACGGCTAAATCTGTGATGGCTCGTGCTATCCACGCACTAATACCACCTATTGAAGTAGTTAAAGGTTCTATAAGTAATTGCAACCCCAATCACCCAGAAGAATGGGACGATTGGCTTTTAGTAGAGTATGCAGATAAAGATATTCAAGATGTCCCGACTGAAATAATTACTGCCCCATTTGTTCAAATTCCTTTGGGCGTAACAGAAGACCGACTTCTCGGCTCTGTGGATGTGGAACAGTCGGTAAAGCAAGGTGATACAATCTTTCAGCCCGGTTTACTTGCTAGTGCCAATCGCGGCGTTTTGTATGTGGATGAAATCAATTTATTAGATGACCAAATATCAAATCAGCTACTAACAATATTATCTGAGGGACGCAACCAAATTGAGCGGGAAGGAATTAGTTTTCAGCATCCTTGCAAACCGCTGTTTATTGCCACCTACAATCCAGAAGAGGGAGCATTAAGGGAACATTTACTAGATAGAATTGCGATCGCTCTTTCTGCTGACGGCGTACTCGGTTTAGATCAAAGAGTAGCAGCAGTAGAGGTGGCGATTGCTTACTCTCAATCTCCCCAACAGTTTCTTGGGCAGTATAGCGAAGACTTAGACGCCCTAAAAACCCAAATTATCTTGGCGCAAGAATGGCTTAAGGATGTCTGCATTACCCAGGAACAAATCGCTTATCTGGTAAATGAAGCAATTCGCGGTAAAGTTCAAGGACATCGCGCTGAGTTATTTGCTGTGCGAGTTGCTAAGGCGGCTGCGGCTTTGGAAGGACGCACAACAGTCAATGCCGAAGATTTACGTCGTGCTGTGGAACTGGTGATTGTACCACGGGCAACAGTCATGCAGACGCCGCCACCAGAACAACCACCGCCACCACCGCCACCTCCACCTCAAAATCAAGAAGAACCAGACGAGTCAGAACAGGAAGAACAAGAAGAACAACAAGAAAATCAACAGCAAGAACCCCCCAGTATCCCGGAAGAGTTCATCTTCGATCCGGAAGGGGTAATTTTGGATGATACAGTGCTTTATTTTACTCAAATGGCGAAACGCCAGGGTAAATCTGGTAGTCGCAGTGTCATCTTTTCTGAAGACCGGGGACGTTACATTAAGCCAATGTTGCCCAAAGGAAAAACACGACGCATTGCAGTAGATGCCACCCTCAGATCGGCTGCCCCGTATCAAAAAGCACGCAGAGCGCGACACCCAGATAGAAAAGTAATTGTTGAACAAGGTGACATTCGCTCGAAACGCTTGGTACGTAAAGCTGGAGCGTTAGTCGTGTTTGTGGTAGATGCTTCTGGCTCAATGGCCTTAAATCGGATGCAGTCAGCGAAAGGCGCGGTGATGCAACTTTTGACAGAAGCTTATCAAAACCGCGACCAAGTGGCCTTGATTCCCTTCCGAGGAGAACAGGCGGAAGTCTTATTACCACCAACACGTTCCATTGCCTTGGCGCGTAACCGCTTGGAAAGACTACCCTGTGGTGGGGGTTCACCCTTAGCGCATGGTTTAACCCAAGCTGTGCGCGTCGGCTTAAATGCCCAAATGAGTGGAGATATTGGGCAAGTAGTGCTTGTAGCAATCACTGATGGGCGGGGTAATATTCCCTTAGCACGTTCTTTAGGCGAACAGCTAGAACCAGGAGAAAAACCAGATATCAAAGGAGAATTGGTAGAAATTGCCGCAAGAATTCGGAGTTTGGGGATGCAACTATTAGTAATTGATACGGAAAGTAAATTTGTTTCCACTGGTTTTGCTAAGGAATTAGCTCAAACAGCAGCAGGAAAGTATTATCATTTACCCAAAGCGACAGATCGAGCTATTGCTGCCATGACTAAAGGTGCGATCGCCGATCTAAAATCTCGATAATTAGTCATTTGTCATTTGTTCAGTTGCTTTTCTATTAATTAACTGACCATTGACTAATGACTACGATCCAGTGGGCATAACTTGTGGTTGTAAATAACAAATTAAATCTTGAATTCCTTTTTGCAGATAGCGAGTTACTGTCATCGGACTAGTGCCAATATTCTTAGCAGCATCCTTGCGAGAAAGTTCCTTCAAAAATACCATTTCAACTGCCATCCGGGGCTTTTCTTCTAACATATTGATTGCCCCTTGGAGTTGTTGCCGTTCTTCATCTAGTTGTTGTTGAGCAGTAGAACGGGGACAAGGAAGTGCTTCACCTAAGGTGATTTGGCAATCAACATAGTTAACTGCGGTCGCATCTAAACTCAAAGGCAAACGGTTTTGAGCAGCTAACTTGGTTTCTTGCCATTCTTGCAGAGATACCCGGAGTTCTTTGGCAATTTCAGCATCTTTGGCAGGACGACCCAAAGACACTGACAATTCTTTGCGAATCTTTTGTCCTTCGTTATATAGTTCCTGCCAACGACGAGGAATCTTTAATAGAGTACTGCGATCGCGCAAAAAGTGCAGCATCTCACCACGAATATATGGTACAGCAAAAGAACTAAAAGCATATCCTTGACTGGGGTCAAAGCGCTCTATCGCTCTAATTAAACCAAAATAACCAATTTGTTCTAAATCTTCATAAGGTTCATTACATTGATGGCTGAATTTATGAGCCATCTTCCGCACTAAGCCAGTATGTAACTGTACAAGTTTATTACGAAGTTTAATAGATGGATTCTGGTGGTACAAGTGTAATAATTCTATACCATCAGTTCGTAGAGAGGACTCACTTGCTGCCATATAAATTCCTTTGTTGTAACTCCTATTTATGAGAAAATGGAGTTGCGTATATCTTCTTCAAAGCTGTCATTATTTTCCTTAGCTAATGCTGAATAAGCCATCGTCGTTTCACTGAACTTATCAGGGGTCGCACTCCATAATTCAGTATTTGTACGCATGATTTTGCTGCTTTTTCTCTTGCTAGTTGTTTTTGTTTTCCGGATAAAAATTTCAACGCTGTACGATCTTTTTATTTAGTTGTCTGTTACCTTGCGTAACCCTTCTCTGGTTTATCGTCCAAAATCTTGGTAAGAATAGGAATAAGCAGAACTTTTCTGAAATAACTAGTTTTTCAATATGAGCAATACCAGCAATTTTCGTGAAGCTATCCGTGAGGCAAAATCTCACGGACTCGTTGGTCCCAATGTGATTGCTAATGCCCTCCCCTACGTCGGTGGTGGATTGGTGCTAACGGCATTAGGAACCTACGGAGGTTTGGGAGTTATCCGTAGTAATCCCGGAATATTTTTTCCTACCTTCATTGGTGCAGTGATTGTGGAGTTTATTTTGTTCTTTGTTGCCCAAAATGTTGCCGAAAAAGGTAACAAGGGTTTGGCACTACCCTTGTTGGCAACTTACAGCCTTTTATCTGGATATACTCTCAGTGGTTTGGTCTTCGTTGCCTTGAGAACTCAAGGTGTTGGCATTCAAGGCATTGGTTTAGCTGCCCTTGGTTGTGGCGTCACCTTTATAGCAGCCCGTCAAATTGGTTCAAATCTTTCTGAAGAAGATGGCATGGCTTTGACGAAAACCATCAATCTCGGCATCATTGCCTTGGTGGTTGTCTGCCTCACGCAATTCATCTTTAGCTTATTTGATGTTTATACACCTTCTTGGTTAGAAATTACTATCTCCGGTTTGGGTGTGTTTCTGTTTGTTGGCGCCTCAGTTGTCGATTTTTATATTTTGCCGCGCACTTACCGCAACGATCAGTATTTGCCTGCTGCTTTATCGATGTACCTGACTTACATCAATTTATTCATCTTTATCTTGCGGTTGCTAATTGCCATCAATGGCCGCGATTAATTGTCTGTAGGTACTAGTACAAAAGTAAACTTTTATCAACTAAAAACCGTGGTTGCTGAAAATTAAACCACGGTTTTTTCATCTGTTTGGCAGTAAAATATATAGATAAGTTTAGATTAAAGTGAGCAAAACTATGCTCGAACTCTTAAAGATTAAAAGTGAAGTAGAAAGATTGTCGAATATCTTGAGCAAGCCAGAAGGCTGTCTTTGACCTGCGATATTTAACTGGAATAATTCACGAACTAAATCAACTAATCGCTAAAACAGATTTTGGGCAAAATCCAACTACTGCTCATCAGACATCTAAAAAAATCGAATACCTTAGATCTAAAAAACAGCAACAATATCAGCGATCGCACTCTATTTTAGAAGATATTAAGGCAGCTGTAGAACTTTTGGAATTATCATCTGATGAGCAATTACTCCAAGAGGCACAAATTAACTTAACTCAACTCCAGCAAAAAATCGAAACAGCAGAAATCAGGCAGTTATTGTCTAATCCCTACAATTTACAGGGGGCATTATTAACTATTACTACTGAGATTAGTGACATAGAAGCCCAAAATTGGGTTTCTATGTTGTTCAAAATGTACTACTTATGGGGATTAAGTAACTTACATCAGGTGTGTGCGCTAGACATTAACGATCGGGATAAAGGTAGCATTAGTTATGCCTTAGAAATTAGAGGGCGTTATGCCTATGGCTGACTGAAGTTGGAACAAGGAATTCATGTAAAAATCATGCGGATTTCTCCTGTTCGTGGCAATGGCAGGCGATATACTTGGCCAGCCACTGTAGAAGTCAGCCCGATTCTGGATAAGTCTATGGACTTTGAGATTCCAGAAAAAGATTTGGAAATTACTATGCCACGCTCGCATGGGAATGTCAACCGCCGACAAACATGGGTGCGGGTGATTCACATTCCTACCGGGATTAGTGTATTTTGCAACCAAGAGCGCCGTCAGATAGAAAACAAAGAGAAAGGCTTAACTATTCTCAAGAGTAAACTGTTGGCGATCGCACTAGCTCAGGGTGTTGAACTGAAAAAAATTCAAAACAGGCAAATAGGATCTTTATCCAAAAAGCTCATTCGGGAATATATTTTATATCCTGACAAAAAAGTAAAGGATCTGCGTACCAAACTCGAAACAACTGCTGTGACAGACATTTTGGAGGGTGAAATTGATTTGTTTCTCAAAGCTTCCATACAACAGCAAAGAACGTCTGGATAGTTTCAAGTAATTTTTATAACTTAATATTCAGCCATGCCAAAAGAATTTGGTCAACTACAGCTAAAATCAATAAAGATAAGTAAAATAAAGAGCAATTTCCTAATCCAAAGCGCTCTATTCCTAGATTTAGCAAGCACTATGGAAGTTTTAGAACTCAAACGCGAAATCGAAACGTTGTCTAGCCGCCTGGGTAAAACCCAGGACTATCTTTGACGTACCTGCACTGACAGCTAAAATTCAAGACCTGGAACAAATATCCGCCCAACCAGAATTTTGGGATAACCAAACTCAAGCCCAACAAACGCTGCAAGAACTCAACGACTTAAAAACCCACCTCCAGCAATACGAACAGTGGCACAGCAGTCTAGAAGATACTAAGGCAGTTGTTGAGTTATTGGAGTTAGAAACCGACGAAGCGCTATTGCAAGAAGCGGAATCTACCATCACTAAACTCAATCGTGACCTCGATCAGTGGGAGTTACAACAGTTACTTTCTAGTCCGTATGATGCTGAAGGTGCTGTACTGACAATTACTGCTGGTGCTGGTGGCACAGACGCTCAAGACTGGGCATTTATGCTAATGCGAATGTACACCCGTTGGGGCGAAGCTCACGGCTACAAGGTAACTTTAGCTGAAGAGTCCGAGGGTGATGAAGCCGGAATTAAATCGGCAACCCTAGAGATAACTGGTCGCTATGCTTATGGTTACTTGCGCTCGGAAATGGGTACACATCGCTTAGTGCGAATTTCACCTTTTAATGCCAACGGTAAGCGACAAACTAGTTTTGCCGGGGTGGAAGTGATGCCGCAGATAGATAACTCTGTACAGTTGGACATTCCAGAGAAGGATTTGGAAATCACTACAACTCGCTCTGGGGGTAAAGGCGGGCAGAATGTTAACAAAGTAGAAACGGCTGTACGGGTTGTTCACCTTCCCACTGGAATTGCCGTGCGTTGTACAGAAGAGCGATCGCAGCTGCAAAATAAAGAAAAAGCCTTGGCTCGACTCAAAGCAAAGCTGCTAGTGATTGCCCAAGAACAACGCGCTCAAGAAATTGCCCAAATTCGTGGCGATATGGTGGAAGCCTCTTGGGGTAACCAAATCCGTAACTATGTGTTTCATCCTTACCAAATGGTAAAAGATTTACGCACCAATACGGAAACAACGGGGATTACAGATGTAATGAATGGTGAACTTGATACATTCATTCAAGCTTATCTGCGCCAAGAAAACAAACTGGTGGAAAATACTCCTGCATAGTTGAGGATTAGCGATAGATACTAAGTAAAAAATATTTAGTATCTATTTGTATAAGTTCGGATTTTTTAAACCCACAGGCGCTTTGCCTTCACGCAGGGTAAGGACGCGGAAGTTAGCGCACAGGAACGCAGAGTATTTGTATAGCGGTTATCAGTTCCTTGCATTACACTCAGTCGTGACGTCGAAGAGGATTTGGTCTGGAGCAAACGCTCCTGTGAAGGGTTGAAGCATATTTCATCCAAACGTTTTTCAACACCATCCAAGGTCATAAATAGTCAGACATTCTTTTCTCAAACTGATTCTAAAAATTTTGGAGTCAGGTGCAAGCAGTATAAGACCCCTAATTATTGAGGCGTTTCTTGGTGAAACGCCTCAATAATATGTGGGCGATCGCAACCCTATAGCAGACCCAACTGTTACAGTTATAAAAGAGTCTGCGATCGAACTAACTATGAGTAACTCTCCTTCAACAGAACCTCAACCCAGCTACGTAAAACTCGCTATGCGAAATATGGTGCGTAAGGGTGGAACTTCCTTGAAGCATTTTGCATTAACCACCATAGGACTTTTAGCCGTCCTGATTGGTCTTGCTTACCTAACTCACTAAGGAAAAACTATGACTTCAGATTAGGAGAGTGCGTGGCTCTGGAAGTTGAATTGTATGTAGAAGATTATTTTGACGAGTTGTCCCCAACAACATCAGCAAATTTTAGCGTCACTCATTCCCAAATTAATCCTAAAACTTGGGAAAACTGGTTTCATCGCTGGTTAGAAATACTTCAGCCTGATATTCCACCAGCTCCAAGTTACGAAATCGGGTTGCGTTTAACAAATGACTTGCAAATTCAGGAACTTAATGCTCAATATCGCCAACAAAATCAGCCCACAGATGTTTTAGCTTTTGCTGCTTTGGAAGTAGATTTTCCTCAAAGTGCAGAAATGCTTGCTTCTGGACCGCTATATCTAGGTGATATTATTGTCTCTTTAGATACTGCAACCCGTCAAGCCCAGCAGCAGGGACACAATTTACCAACTGAGTTAGCCTGGTTAGCTGCTCACGGTTTATTGCACCTGTTGGGGTGGGATCATCCTGATGAAGAAAGTTTGGAGCGAATGTTAGAACAGCAAGTAAAATTGCTGGAGGTAATCGGTATTAGTATTTACATAGAATAGGATTAATTAATCATACCTTAATGTTAATTTTGGGTAATACTTTTATAATACCTCTATGGAAAATTGCTTAAAAATGGCTCAAAGTTAATTAGGCTATAAATATTGACTAAAATTCCCACTGTAGTAACTGTATTTTTGTATATTTAAGTGTATGTCCCAAAAAATTTCTCCACCACCAACACCCACCTCGTTACCAAAAATTGTGAACAACGAACGGGAATTTTCGTGGAAGATTGCTTCTAATTTATTTGTTAGTTTTAAGTATGCCTGGGCTGGAATCACCTATAGTTTTCAAACTCAACGTAATTTTCGCATTCACACGAGTGTTTGTGCTTTAGCGATCGCTTTAGGTGTTTATTTGCATTTGCAAGCAGTAGAAATAGCAGTAATTGGTATAACTAGCGGTTTAGTTTTGGCATTAGAATTACTGAATACAGCGATCGAGTCGCTTGTGGACTTAACTGTTAAGCAGACTTACCATGATTTAGCAAAAATTGCCAAAGATTGTGCTGCTGGTGCAGTTTTAGTTTCAGCTTTAGTAGCGGTGCTAGTAGCTGCTACACTGTTGCTTCCTCCTTTAGTAACTTTAATTATATCGGCTTTGTAGATCTTCTGATTGGCGCTTGCCAAGTAATACCTTAAAATTCCAAATTTCAAATTAAATAATCCAATTATCGTAAGTGTCTTAGTTCTTGACTGGATACTTTTTAAGTACAAGTAGTTACTAAGCATCTAACCATCTGAGCTACGACAGTTTTCTATCTGTCAGTTGCAACCTGTAATCTTTCTCTTAATTATGTTAATAGTCATCGATAATTACGACAGTTTTACATATAACTTGGTGCAATATCTGGGAGAATTGGCAGCAGAGTTCCCAGTAACAGCCGATATTAGAGTTTTTCGTAACGACAAAATATCTATAGATGAAATTCGGGCATTAAAGCCTGAAGCTGTGGTTATTTCCCCTGGGCCTGGTCGTCCAGAAGATGCGGGTATTTCCCTAGAGTTGATCGAGCAATTGGGGCAAGAGTTGCCAATTTTAGGGGTCTGTTTAGGACATCAAAGTATCGGTCAAGTGTTCGGTGGTAAAATAGTCTCTGCTCCAGAGTTGATGCATGGCAAAACCTCTCAGGTGTCTCATACTGGGGTGGGGGTTTTCCAAGGATTAGAAAATCCGCTCACCGCCACCAGGTATCATAGTTTAGTTATCGAACGCGAGACTTGCCCTGATGTGCTAGAAATCACCGCTTGGGTTGAAGATGGCACAATTATGGGGGTGCGACACCGGAACTATCCTCAGATTCAGGGCGTCCAGTTTCATCCAGAAAGCGTCCTGACATCATCAGGAAAACAGCTATTGCGAAACTTTCTCCAACAGTTACAGTCGAGAGCTTAATTAATGAAACGACGACAGTTGATGGGTTATGCTGGGGCCGGGTTGGTCACAGCTTCAGTTACTACCTTAGGTTCGCACCTTCGAGCTGACGCACAGTCTAGCAGTTTATCAGTTCAGTGGTTGGGCCATACTTGCTTCCTTTTTACTGGTAGTGGTGCAAAAATTCTCGTCAATCCATTTCGAGCGATCGGCTGTACTGCCAAGTATCGTCCGCCAAAAGTTGCAGCAGATTTAGTACTGATTAGCAGCCAACTGCTGGATGAAGGTGCTGTGGACGTATTACCGGGGAATGCAAAACTGATCTATGAACCGGGAGTTTACGAGTTTAAAAGCATTAAATTCCAAGGAGTTGCTATAGACCACGATCGCAAAGGTGGGAAGCAGTTCGGCTCTAATACTGCTTGGAGTTGGAAACAAGGCGGAATTAATATCTTGCACTTAGGGGGAGCTGCTGCACCTATTTCTATTGAGCAAAAAATTCTTTTGGGGCGTCCTGATGTGCTATTTATTCCAGTAGGTGGCAGTGCAAAAGCCTACAATGCTCAAGAAGCAAAGCAGGCTGTTGGAGTATTAAATCCCAAGATAGTAATTCCCACCCATTACCGCACACAGGCTGCCGATCCTGCTGCATGTGAGATTTCGCCACTCGATGATTTTCTGGCGTTAATGCAAGGAATGACAGTGCGGCGCAGCAGCGGAGATACTATTTCCATTAATCCTAAAGATTTGCCGCAAAATAGCGTAATTCAGGTTTTGAGTTACAAGTTTTGATTAACACAGGATGAGGGAGATCGGAAGCACAGTAGATATATAGTAACTCCTAACTCCCTACTCCTAAATTCTAAATTCTGACTTCTAAATTCTGGTTTTAGAACGTATACCACTCTGAGGTAAGCTTATCAGCATCGCCAATCGGATTTTGAGTAGCTGTTGTCCCATCTAGAGTCCAAATGCTGTCTGCACCTCCTGCCTGATCGCGCCAGTAAATGTCTGTTTTACCATCGCCGTTGAAATCGCCAAGCGATGCTGTCAAGCCCGCATTGTTAGCCGGTAAGAAAGCTTCAGTAGCTACTGTTGTGCCATCCATCAACCAAGCGGTGTTCTCACCAGTTGTGCCATTGTGCCAAAAGATATCAGTCTTGCCATCGCCGTTGAAATCGCCAATTTTAGAAGTCCAGGCCGGGTCAAGTGTCTTGAGAGCGCCCTCTGTGACTAAGATACCATTCATCGTCCAAACCTTGTTCTCACCAGTTTGGGCGTTTCTCCACAGAATGTCAGTCTTATAGTCGCCGTTGAAATCACCAAGGGTAGGAGTCCAGGCAGGGTCTTGTGATTGCAGCGCTAGTTCAGTCTTTTGCGTACCATCCATAAACCAAGCGGTGTTATCGCCGGTTGCTGGATTGCGCCAGAAAATGTCACTCTTGCCGTTGCCGTCAAAATCAACAATGGTAGGAGTTAGGGCTGGGTCAGTGGTGTCTAAAACAGTTGCATTCACAACTGTTGTGCCATCCATCTCCCAAATAGCGTTCTCACCGGTTGTGCCATTATGCCAGAAGATATCGGTTTTGCGATCGCCATTAAAATCGCCAATCTCAGGAGTCCACGCTGGATCGACGCTGCTTAAAGCAGCCGCATTAGCAACTTTAGTTCCATCGATCAGCGCAATGGTATTTTCACCGGTTGTCTTATTGCGTAATAAGAAGTCGGTTTTGCCATCTCCATTGAAGTCAGCAATTTTGTAATCATAGGCAGATACGTCGAATGTACCTAGAGAACCCTGTTCGAGAACTTTTGTTCCATCCATCAACCGAATGATAATCTCACCAGTTGCAGAATTGACCCAAACTTTGTCCGTTTTACCATCACCATTAAAGTCAGGAGTAATCGCCGCACTAGTTAAGTAAGGATTAGGATTGGGATTTGATGAGGTTTTTACAGGCTGGGTCAACGATTCATTTTGTAGTGCTTGTGAGGAACTGCTGATTCTAAAAAATGAATCAGAATTTGGAGTATTTATATTATCAAAAGAGGATACCAAGATTTGTGATTTTCTGAAGGAATCTGATGCCCATTGGTTTATAGACAAGCTGGAGGAACTTTTACTTCCAAACATGGTGTGTTTTTATGACTGGTTGTTATATTTTTTTAACTTTATTTTGATATCTCTTTCTGTAACCAAATAACATTTGCTATGCTTTCAATTTTTCTTTATAACTCTTTTATTTTTATTAATGTCATTTATTGAAGACAAAATATAATTATCTTAGATGATATTGATAAAACTTTAAAGTCTAATATAAACAATTAAAAAATATCAGAATGTATTATACATAATATTATTAACTAATGATAACCTCCTATTGTTTTTATCTATTTCCTTTGACATTTCAATGCTGGAATCAAAAATCTACTTATATCTCTAAAAGTTAATCAGTACTCTTAAAAATATCACCACTAGACAGATTTTTTACAAATTTATAAATACGTTAAAATAGAAATTTTGGAGATATATTGATTATTATCCAAGGATTTATAACTTGAGTTCAAACAAATATTGGTTAAAATAGCTTAGATTAGCAACTATTAACAGGACAACCTGTGCCTGCTCTAGTTATCAAAAGTGTAAAATAAAACAATACTTTCATAAATATATCAGCTATGCAAGCAGAATATCGGCAGCGTCGCGAGCAATTAATGGCAAAAATTGGTAATGGTACCGCTATTTTTCGCAGTGCGCCAATGGCAGTGATGCATAACGATGTCGAGTATGTTTATCGTCAAGACAGTGATTTTTTCTACTTAACTGGATTTAACGAACCACAAGCTGTGGCAGTCTTAGCACCGCATCACGCAGAACATCGGTTTGTGTTGTTTGTTCAACCTAAGGATCGGGAAAAGGAAGTATGGAGTGGCTATCGCAGTGGGGTAGATGCAGCCAAAGAAGTTTATGGTGCAGATGAAGCGTACCCAATTAATGAATTAGATGAAAAGTTACCTCAATATCTAGAAAAAGCCGATCGCATTTATTATCACTTAGGACGCGATCGCGCTTTTAATGACACAATCTTAGGACATTACCAACGGTTACTCCAAACTTATCCCAAACGCGGTACAGGGCCTATTGCCATTGAAGATACCGGGACTGTAATTCACAGCATGAGACTGATTAAAAGTGAAGCTGAATTAGAGTTGATGCGCCAAGCTGCGGCGATCGCTATTGAAGCACACAATTACGCCCAAGAAATCGTAGCACCCGGACGTTATGAGTATGAAATTCAGGCGGAGATGGAACGCATCTTTCGCGTACACGGTGGTATAGGTCCGGCTTATCCTTCGATTGTGGCTTCCGGTGTGAATGCTTGTGTGTTGCATTACATTGAGAATAATCGGCAAATGCAGGATGGAGAATTACTGTTGATTGATGCGGGTTGTGCCTACGGTTATTACAACTCTGATATTACGCGAACATTTCCCGTAGGAGGAAAGTTTACACCAGAACAAAAGGCATTATATGAGATTGTTTTGGAGGCACAAAAACAAGCGATCGCCCAAGTACAACCAGGTAATTCCTTCAAATCAATTCACGATACAGCAGTGCGCGTGCTGACTGAAGGTTTAGTCGAGCTTGGTATTCTCAAAGGCGAAATTGACAACTTAATTGAAGAAGAAAAATATAAACCATATTATATGCACCGAACTAGTCATTGGTTAGGTTTGGATGTCCATGATGTGGGAGTTTACCAGCACGGTGAAGATAAACCGCAGATTTTGCAACCAGGTCAAATTTTGACAGTGGAACCAGGAATTTATATTGTACCAGATACCAAACTAGCAGAAGACCAACCACAGACCGATCCTCAGTGGATTGGCATTGGTATTCGCATTGAGGATGATGTATTAGTTACATCTAATGGACATGAGGTATTAACCGCGGGGGTTCCTAAAGCAGTGGATGAAGTGGAACGATAAACAAGCAGTCATAATTTTTAACGATCGCGGCTAATGGCTTTATTATTCTCATAAAAAATTGGGATAGCAAACACTATCCCAAAAGTAAAACTTGATTATTCTGAAAGAAACTTTTGCAAACTTTTTGATAGCTGTGGGTCAAACTTCTGTATGTCTGTGAAGCTGTTCGTTTTTTAACTTACCTTATTAACATAAGGACTCGTTAATTTATCCAACTGCTGAATCAGAAGACTGAGGAATAATCCTACATCTGTGACTACCCCCACTGATTCTACAGAACCGCGATCGCTCAATTTAGTCACCACAGCTGGATTGATATCCACACATACCATTTTCACCCCTGCCGGAGTCATATTTCCTACCCCAATGGAGTGCAGCATTGATGACAACATCAAAATCATCTCTGCACCTTGCAAGTTTTTCGCATATTCCTGTTGCGCTTTAATCAAATCCATTTGGGTATCAGGTAAAGGCCCGTCATCCCGAATCGACCCAGCAAGCACAAAAGGCACATTATTGTGGACGCATTCATACATAATGCCACTCTTAATCACTCCCGCCTCCACGGCTTTGGGAATGCTACCGTAACCGCGAATGGTATTAATTACCTTCAGGTGATGGCGGTGTCCACCATGCACGGCGATACCCCGCTTCATGTCCACACCCAAGGAGGTACCCATGATATTTTGTTCAATGTCGTGGACAGCGATCGCATTCCCACCGAGTAGCGCTTGTACATATCCTTGACGAATTAGCTGTGCTAGGTGTTCGCCGCCACCAGTATGAATCACTACAGGACCAGCAGTGACAACTACTTTACCACCAGCATCACGGATTTTACGTAATTCCCAAGCCACTTGCTCTACAACTAATTCCACACGGCGTTCGCTGGAAACGCCCGACGACATAAAGCTGAATTCTTGGGTACTGCGTTGTTCCCGCGATTCAGTTTTGCGGATAGTGCGGATACCTAATACGTCTACAACTACCTCTTCGCCAATTTTTAAATCGCGTAGGATTTTACACCTTGCTTTTAAGCCATTAGCAGTTTGAGTAATGGCGATCGCCCCATCCATTCGCTGATTTTCCACTTTTACCCACTGACGATTAATCCGCACTTCGGTGGGGTAAATTGTACTGACATAGAAATCATCCGGCGCTACGCCATTTTGAATTACAGGCTCTAGTTTGGCGTCTCGCTCATCTTGGGGTAAATTTACAGCACCCAAATCAATCAACCGGGAAATGATTTCTTCCATCACTTCATGAGATGGTGCTGATACCTTCACCTCGGCGGCTGATGTACTTTGGCGCTGTTCTCCTAAGTTGAAATTCAGAACTTGGAAACTCCCCCCAGCGTCTACAATCAAATCGAGAGCGCGGTTAATCAAACCAGTGTCTAACAAGTGTCCTTCCATACGAATGACGCGGCTTTCTACCGAGACATTGGCATGAAGTTCTTCCCTGACTGGTTCTGTCACCCGCAAAGTTAGGCATTTAGCCGCACCACCAGCTTTGAGAAATTCGGTCAGCGGCGTTTCAATTACTTGGAAACCAACATCTGCAAGGCGTGACTTTAAAGCATCACTCGCCTTGTTCATAATGACGATGCTTTCCACATTCACCGCATTACAAGCGAAATTCACTGCATCAGCTTCCGCAATTGCGATTTGCTTTTCTGGTGCGACTCGCATTTGGATTAAGCGGTTGGAGTAAGAATCAAAAGCGCCTGGATAGTACAACAAATAGCCATTTGCTAGAGGGCAAAAACAGGTATCTAAGTGATAGAAACGTTCGTCTATCAGTCGCAGGGACAGTACCTCAATATCCAGCCATTTGGCTAGATAAGGGTGAGAATCTAATTCCGAGCGGAAGCCGTATCCCGCCCATAACCAGCGTCCTTCCCGATCGAGCAGTGCGTCTCCTGCTCCTTCAAAAGGCAAATCTTTGGGAAGTTCATTTACTGTATAACCATTTGCCTCAAACCATTGTTTGAAGAAAGGTTCTTCTCCCTGACGTTCTTTGTGTAAAAAACGACTTAGTACAACATTTTTTCCTAGTACTAAGCCAGCGTTGGCTGTAAAAACCAGATCTGGCCAACCTTTCTCTGGTGGTACTAAGTCTACAATCGCGTGTTCTTTAAGGAGGTGGTGTAATCCTTGCCACTGTTCTACAGCGCGATCGCGCGATGATTTGTGAATATTCCCTTCCATCCAAGGATTAATCACATAATCTACATCGTAGTGATCGGGGGGACACATCAAAAAGCGAATCCGGGAAGTCATAAAAATCTTACAAGCGTTTTATTTAAGACACAGATTTTCGTTTTTCCAATTTGTCACATCTACTAGAGCTTCTACCTTTTAATAGCGGATATCTTGGTGATTACAAAGGGTGCGTTTCGCTTTGTTCTATTATTATGTTAAGCTGTCGTGTATTTAACGGGGCAGATAATTATAATATTTTAGGTACTCAAAAGTCCAGAGTTTAGGAAAAAAGTAATTTGAGGGATGGGAAAAAGACGGTTTTAGGACTTAGGCGTATCTTTTAAGTAACAAATATTACTAAAAAAGGCGGACACGGGAATTAGGGGACGCGGTGACACGGCGAAAATTCATTCAAAAACATCTCCGCGTCCCCCCGTCTCTCCCTCTCTCCCTCTCCAATTTCAAGTTTGAAAACACGCCCTAGTTCCTCGCTTCAATCTATTCAAAAACAAATAGTCTAAGTACACCATATATTAAGTATATTTTCTGACGTTTATTATAATGGTTATTGCTTACCCTAAGTATAGGATTTGAACTTAGGGTAAAGATGTCGCTACTAACTACTGACCAAATAAACTACCAATTTTTACTCCTTACACACATGATGTGTGCTGACGAACAAATTCACAGCGAAGAAGCAAAAGCGCTACAAGATTTAGCACAGAACGCCAAAATGGGAACACGCACCATTGAGGAGATGCAGAAAATACTGAATCAAGATGAAGATTTCATACCTATTGAAGAGGTAGCGCATCAACTGCCCACGAGGGATCAAAGTGAGGCAATACGACAGATACTAGCAATTGCCTACGTTGACGGCTACTTTTCACCTTCAGAAATGGAAATGGTAGACCGTATAGCAAAAATTTGGAATTGGTCGCAGACAGAACTTACAAGTCTACTAGAAGAAGCAAAAAACTTTGGCGCAGTTAAACGCATTTATAGAGATGTAGAAAAATATGAGTTATCCGTTGGTGCGCGTCTTTTAAAGGGTATTGATTCAGTTTTATCACGCACCCTTGTAGATAATATTACAAAAATGGCTCCTGAAAGTGTCGGACGCAAAATAGAGACACTGCGGAAGGAAATACTACTATCAGGGCCTGAGTATGAGAAGGCTATCCAAAAATGTAAATCAATAGCAACTGAGGATTATCAATATACAGAAACTTCACTACAAAGTGCTTATGATGCTCTTGAAACTCTAGTTATAAATCTTCAAAAAACTACTGAATCAATCCAGAAAAAAACAAGTAATAAAGGACAAGCTAATACAGCCAAAGAAGTCGCAAAACAGCTTCAAACTACCAGAAACAGTCTCTCGACTGATATTCTCAAAGAACTTGAAGGAGTACGTGAATCGCTACGTGCAAAACAACGTGCTTTAAACTATTTTAGTATCGCTTTCATGGGTAAAACTAAGGCTGGAAAAAGTACTCTCCATGCAATTATTACAGGTGGTGATTGGGAAGCGATTGGTGTTGGAAAACAGCGTACTACTCGTTTTAATCGCGTTTATGAGTGGAAAAATATTCGGATTATTGATACTCCTGGTATTGGTGCGCCTGGTGGAGAAAGTGATGAAGAGATTGCGAAAAGAGTTATCGAAGAATCTGATGTTATCTGCTATGTAGTCACAAATGACAGCATCCAAGAAACTGAATTTAAATTTTTAGAACTTTTAAAAGAAAAAGCCAAACCTCTGATTATCTTACTTAATGTTAAAAATAATCTCCGCGATCGTCGCAGGTTAGAACATTTTTTACAAGACCCCAATAAACTATTTGTAATGGATAGTAATAGTGGTTTGCGTGGACATATTGAACGCATCCGTCGCTACGCCAAAAACCATTATGCTAACGATTACTTTGACATTATTCCTGTAATGCTCTTGGCTGCACAAATGTCACAAGAGCCGGAGCATCAAGAGAATAAAGAGAAGCTGTTTGAAGGAAGCCATATACAAGATTTTCTTGATGCAATTCGAGTTTCGTTAGCAGAACATGGAGTAATTAGACGTTCTCAAACTCTACTTGGTTCTACTGTCAGTGCAGTTGAAACTCCAAATAAATGGGTGGCTGAACAGATAGAAAGTTATCAAGATTGGATTATGCACTTGAAAGATATGCGTAAGAAGTTTCAGTATGAAATAGAAAAAGCATCTAGGGATAATTGCGAATATTTATTACAGCAAATTAAGTTTATTTTTAAAGAAGTATTCGATACAATACAACCTTTTGCAGAAGAAAATTGGAATGCCGATCAAAGTCAGTTGAACTCTAAATGGGAAAATAGTTTGGAATTATTACAATTGCAAGACAAATTAAATATTTTTTTTAAGAAGAGTGGAAATAGTTTTAATAATGAACTAAAAGAATTACTAGAAGAAATAGGCACTGAGTTACAAATTTTGGCTGGATTAAGGGTTGATAATTTTAAATTAAATGAACAAGATAGTACCATTTGGAAAGCTATATTCCGTGGAGGTGGAAACCTATTAGGAGTAGTAGGATCTGTAATGTCGTTTATGCAGCCTGTTGGTATTTTCGTAGCGGTTGCTGGTGCTGGGTTGCATCTAATTTCTAATTTTTTCAAATCCGAGGAGCAAAAACGGCGTGAAGCAGTGGAAAATATTCGTAACTTATTAAATAACCAATTACAAGACAAGCAGCAAAAAACGCTTGCAGAAGCCAAAGAAGCTTTCATGAAATGTTCTAATACTGTAGAAAGTAATGTTAGTAATTACTTTAATGAACTAATTGATCACCTAGAAACAATTAGCAAGCAGCTAGCAAATACCCAAGATAAATTAGATAGCTCTGCCAACGATCTTAATCGTGCTTATGCTAAACGAATTGTTGATTGGTGTCTTGATAAATATGAACCATTGACTGATGAAGCTATTCTCAAAACTATAGGTAAAGTGGAGCGGGATTTCGGACGAGCTATAAAAATTCAAACTAAATCTGAATTTAAGTTCAAAAAATCTCAGGAAATAATTAAACGAATTTTGCAAGAAGATATTTCTATTATCTCCGTGGAAGCTTCTGAACAAACATTTGCCACTTCACAGCCTAAAACTTAAATTCTCATTAACGTCACTGTTTATGGTTTTGTCATCTAGTCATAAAAAGGAGTAGAAAATGGTTAATAAAAATACAGTCTTTAATGCTGCTGAGGTTGCCAATAAATTCAGAGAAGCTGGTGTCCGATTTGATAATATCTTAATTCAATCTCATCATCCTGAATTCACAGCTATTCGTCACAAACTCCATGATGAAATCAAGAAGTATCGTGAAAGTGGCATCATGACTGTAGGTTTTGTTGGTCAATATAACGCTGGTAAATCTACAACTATTTCTGCATTAACAGGAAAGCGTGATATTAAGATTGACTCAGATATTGCAACTGATAAAACTGCTAGCTATGACTGGAATAGCATCAAGGTAATAGATACACCAGGACTATTTACAGACCGGCAAGACCATGATGAGATTACTTATGAGGCAATCAGTAAAGCTGATTTAATAGTATTTAGCCTTACTTATATGCTTTTTGATGCGATTACAGTTGAAAATTTCAAAAAGCTGGCTTATGAAAAAGGCTATCGATGGAAAATGATGCTGCTTATCAATAAAATGTCTGATGAAGCAGGAGACGAAGCACAAAAAATTGCTAATTATCGCCAAAGTTTAGCTGATGCACTTAAGCCTCATAGTCTTAATGAATTTCCTGTGTGCTTTATCGATGCCAAAGATTATTGTGAAGGTATAGACCAGAAAGATGATTTTCTTATGGAAATCAGTCGATTTCAAACTTTTATTGATGCTTTAAATAATTTTGTTAAAAGTCGCGCTACGCTGGCACGTTTTGATACACCAGTAAGAATTGTTCTAGCTTGTTTAGACGAGGCTCTATTAAGCTTTACACGTAATTCTAACCAAGATACTGCTTTTCTGGAAGTACTAGCACGCTTATCACGTACAGTGCGTAAAGAAAGAGAACGTCTACGAATTAAATTTAATACTATAGCCTTAGAAATGTCTTCTGCAATTTCTCAAGAAGGGATTCAGTTGGCATATTCCGTGGGGGCAATGACTCAAGAAGATTTTGAAAATCTGAATAACCAAACTGAGTTAAATGTACAAAAGCATTATAAAAATGCTACAGAAAAATTAAAAAATGTAGTAGAACTAGCAGTTGAGGATATTACTCAAGAAGTAGAAAAAGTCTTAAGCAGTAATCTTGTACAGACTTTTAGAACTTGCTTGGAAAATGGTGAAAGACTATCTGCTAAAAATGTTGATAACGATCTAAATGTTGAACGTCTACAAAATCAAGTAGAATCGCTACAAAAAATTGGTGAAGTATTAGGATTTCATTGGGATAAATTTACTGCTGGTAGAGTAGCTTCTAGTGGTCAAGGTTTTTTAAATGCCACAAATGTAGCTGGTAGCAATCTCCATCATGTAGTTTATGGTGTAGGAAAATTTATTGGTGTAGATTTCAAGCCTTGGCAAGCCGTTGGTATTGCTAAAGATCTGGCCAATTTTACTATGTTTCTTGCACCCGTATTAGCAGTAGTTGGTGCTGGTTTAGATGCTCATTCTATGCAAAAAGAAGCCGAAAGACAAGATAAAATGGCTGAGGCTCGTCTAGAGATTACTAGTCATTTTATTAGTGTTACAAAAAATTTTGAAAGTCAAATAGACAATATATTTAGGGAAGTCGAGTTACAACTTTACGGAGAAATTGACAAGCAAATCTCTGCTGCGCGTCAACAGGAAGAAAGTGCAATCGCTGCTTCTAACATTTGGGTAGGACAACTAACTAAAATTCGTCATGATTTTGAGTCAATTCTTCGCTATATTACCCAAGCGACGAAAAATACAGTTGAGGATGAATGAAGCTTTTCAAGAACTTGACAATTCAGATGAAGGTATTGTTTGGTAAATTGATATCATGATTAATTTGTACAGTGCGTAATACCAATTCCAGAAAATAATGAAACTTGACCGAACAAGGCAAAATTAAAAAGTTAAAAGGCACTCATAAAGAAACATAAAAATGGTTACAAGCACCATTATTTATTTATAGAACAAAATAAAGACATTTATTTCGAGACGCATAGCGCGAGAAATAAGACGTTCATTACAAATCCCCTCAATTTATTTATGGGGATTATCTTTTTACTTTTTACTTCTTAAAGTTGTTTGCCAAAATAAACGCGGTAGAGTTCGCAACTTGGTAAAATGCGATCGCCCTGAAAGCGAATCAAGTCTAAACCGTCAAGTTTATAAGTATCAATCAGATTGATATAACTGCTGCGCTGCGATTTCACTAGCTCAGCATAAGTCTTTGCTAAAGTGGGTTTTTCTTGTAGTTGCAACCAGAGTCGCCATAAATAATAGCGGTAAATGCCGCCATTGGCGATCGTCGCTTCTTTGATCGGTTGTCTAGAGTAAGTTCTGGCGAGCAAAGAAAATGTAGCGAAATCCTAATTAGTGCTGGAGACCACCTACAAATGATGAAAATATTTCTTTCTCACTCAACAGTCAACGCTATTTTCAACCTAGATGATTCCAAATCCCCTTAATGGCTGTGATATTATGGGAAACTGCTGCATACATTTTGAAAAACGATAAATTCAATCATGGCTCTGACGCAACTGCGGAAACAAGAAATAATCTCTAACTACCAAGTCCACGAAACCGATACTGGTTCGGCCGATGTCCAAGTTGCAATGTTAACTGAGCGGATCAACCGCCTCAGCGAACATCTCCAGGCAAATAAAAAAGACCATTCTTCCCGGCGGGGACTATTGAAGTTGATTGGTCAGCGCAAGCGTCTTCTAGGCTATATTCAGAAAGAAAACCGCGAAAAGTACCTAGCTTTAATTGCTCGTCTCGGTATTCGGGGTTAGGAGCGATCGCTTATGTCTGCTGAAGAATCGGAACGCGCTCGCTTACCGTTTGAACCAAACAAAAAGCGCCAAAAACCCGTAAAAACTCAAACTAAACCAGCAGCAACGCCACAGCAACCCAGCAACCAAGCTGATAGGAAGCCGCCTTACACCAAAGAAGAAATGGCAATTCCTAAAGCAGTCAGCCAGCGGATGGTTCGACGGGTAGCTGTGTTCTGTGGTGTACCAACAGCTTTAGCCATTAGTACCTTGATTGTCAGCTATTTGCTTGCTATCTACCTCAACATCAAATTAGCTCCGATTGCCGTGTTATTGGTAAACATGGGATTATTTGGTTTGGGGGTCTTAGGAATAACTTATGGCGTTCTCTCTGCCTCATGGGATGAAGAAACAGCCGGAAGTCTGTTCGGTTTGAGTGAATTTGGCACTAATTGGGGACGAATACTGGCAGTTTGGCGCGAAACTCGGCAAAAAAACTCTTGAAGAATCCAGAATTGCTAAATTCAGAATCCAGAATTTAGAACAAGAAGTGGGGGATTGGAAACTGCCACTCCCTTACAAAAAAGTTTAGATACTTGGCAGCTTTAGCTTTGACACAAGCGCTAATAGTAGACTGCTATAATCGTACTTCTGCTCTTAAGCAAGCTAGTAAGAGCGTCTACGACAACAGAAGATTTAGCGTATTTATTAAACTCAATTATCATTCCCCAGTCGGACTCTAATTCATATAGCAATTCTAACGCCTCGGCGGAGCGTCTCTGGCTTTGCTCTTGAATTCTTCAACACTTCAACATTGCTAATCTAAATTAAATGATTATTTTTATACCCAATTTTGACTAATTTACAAGAAAAATTAGTGGTTGGTATATTTTGTCCATTTATTTTGTAAATAAATTTAGTTTTAACTATTCCTAATTAAGCAAATACGTAACAATAAAGTTACGTTCATTTACAAAAAAATTTACTCAGTAAATCAGGAACTTTGACATGATTATAGTAATGAAAAGTGGTTCCCCAGAGGCGGAAATAAACCGCATTGACGAGGAACTATCTAGCTGGGGTCTAACTCCAGAAAAAATTATTGGAAAACACAAAGTAGTTATTGGTCTAGTAGGTGAAACCGCCAGTTTAGATCCACTACAAATTCAAGAACTTAGCCCTTGGATTGAGCAGGTATTGCGGGTAGAGCAGCCTTACAAACGAGCTAGCCGCCAGTTTCGCCACGGGGAAGCTTCGGATGTGGTGGTTAACATACCTAATGAAACGGTGGTATTTAGCGAACACCATCCCCTGGTAGTCGTAGCTGGCCCCTGTTCTGTAGAAAATGAAGAAATGATTGTCGAGACGGCACGACGTGTCAAAGCCGCAGGGGCGAAGTTTTTGCGTGGAGGCGCATATAAGCCCCGAACTTCACCTTATGCCTTCCAAGGACACGGCGAGAGTGCTTTGGAATTATTAGCAAAGGCACGGGAAGTCAGCGGACTAGGTATTATTACAGAAGTCATGGATGCGGTTGACCTAGATAAAATTGCCGAAGTTGCTGATGTGATTCAGGTGGGAGCAAGGAATATGCAGAATTTCTCTTTGCTCAAAAAAGTAGGATCGCAGTCAAAACCAGTTCTCTTGAAGCGGGGAATGGCAGCTACAATTGAGGATTGGTTAATGGCAGCTGAGTATATTTTGGCAGCTGGTAACCCGAATGTAATTTTGTGTGAAAGAGGAATACGTACCTTTGACCGCCAGTATACTCGAAATACGCTAGATATATCAGTGGTGCCAGTGTTGCGAAAGCTGACTCACCTACCAATTATGATTGACCCCAGCCACGGCGTAGGTTGGTCTGAGTTTGTGCCATCAATGGCAATGGCGGCGATCGCAGCTGGTACAGATTCTCTGATGATTGAGGTTCACCCCAACCCGGCCAAAGCTTTATCCGATGGCCCCCAATCTCTGACACCAGAACGTTTTGATAACTTGATGCAAGAATTATCAGTAATTGGTAAGGCAGTGGGACGCTGGCAACAACCAGCAGTATCTCTGGTATAAAATTTTTAACGTGCTAACCACTTGCGTATAAAGAAGTTAAAAGGGACTGGCAATAGGACTCAAAAGCTAGAGCCGCAGGAGTCAAAGGCAAGGGAGAAAAAGAAAAATTGCCTCTTTCTCCTCTCCCTTATTCTCAGTACCTAATACCCTTTTATCTTCTATATATATAATGAGCAGGTATCCACCGACGGCCACGATTTGTCTGCACCCAACGTCCAGGAACCAATATTCTCCTTCTCACTTGAGTAGGGGTATAAACTCTAACTCGTGCTGGTCTTCTGATTATTTTAACAGGAATAGGGCGCCTAACTTGCCATCTCACCTGAGCCTCGGCTTGGGAAGGAATAAAGGTAACAGCAATTGGTAAAATTAGCGCTACACTAGCAAGCATTTTTTTAATACTCATTCGCAATCTTTCCTTCTATGATGTAAAGATTGAAGAGATTAAATTTTTATAAAAATTTAATCTCTTGGACACGTAAATAATAGAATTGGAAAGAACTATAGACCAGTGAAAAAGGTAATTATTTGAATCGTGACTAATGTCATAGAGAAAATTATAAAAATCATTCTCCGGTCGTAATATTAATTCTTGATAAAGATAAGCTTAATACTCCAGAAGTGATGAATTTCCAAGTAGCAAAAAAATTAATCATTTCTAGAGTAAGTTTTTGAATGATTTCTCCCAAACAATTGCGTAGTCAATTCAAGGTGGAACAGCTTTGCAACTCTAATTTTGCTTTCAGGTGTTCCCATATAGATTTGATAGTATTGAGCCGACAGCGTGACAAAGAGTCTCCAATAAATAGTATATCGAGTGACATTTGTACGGAAGAAAAGGTTCCTCAAGTATTATCACCAAGACTTATCTGATAAAAGTAGTGGCTGAATTCTGCCGAAACTCCTTGCAAAATTTACTAACACCCACTTAGTACACTATGCTGCAAATTTTGGTAATCCTCTGACATTTCATTAACAGTTATGATTAAAAAATCATTGCAATAAATGAATTCATAGAACCCTTTAAGACAAAATTTATTAGACATAATCATATCAAAATCTCATAATAATAAGATTTATCAATAATGTATTTGCTGATATAGTTAATTACATGTTACATTATGTACCTAATAGTATAAAGATTAATACATAGATAAATGAAGATTATTATATGAATAACCAATAAAATATAAAATTTAGATGAATTTAGTAAAAATCTTGTAAATTGAAGTGTGGAAATTACTAAACTCTCAGAAGAGTAAACTGTAACAAAAGTAATTACACAATGTCGGACAAACCAAATTTTGTCAATAAAGCCAGTAGCTCTTTGGCTTTATAGACTTCAGCATTTACACACCTTCTGATGTTATTTGAAATATGAAAACAAACTCATCCAATTCACTATTAACAGTTCCAACTGGACCGCTTAAAATTTCCGAATTGCCTCGTAGTGGCATAGATGGAGGTAGCGAATATATCCTGCTTTCTCTAGTTATTCCTACTTATGAAGAACGTAACAACGTCAAGAATATAGTTAAGATATTGAGTCTGATACTAGATGAATCGATTCCAGGAAAGTACGAGCTCATTATCGTAGACGATGATAGCCCCGATGGGACTTGGGAAATAGCACAATCTTTGACAACAGAATACGCCCAGTTGCGGGTGATGCGGCGGCAACAGGAAAGGGGGCTGTCTTCAGCGGTGATTCGTGGCTGGCAATCAGCCACAGGCAGTGTGCTAGGCGTGATTGATGGAGATTTGCAGCATCCACCAGAGGTGCTGATGCAACTGTTGCGTAGTATTGAACAGGGAGCAGATTTGGCAGTAGCTAGCCGTCATGTCGAAGGAGGCGGTGTCAGTAGTTGGAGTGTTATTAGGCGTTTGTTGTCTCGCGGCGCTCAGTTGTTAGGTTTAATTATCTTACCAGGGGTATTAGGGAGAGTTTCCGACCCCATGAGTGGTTATTTTATGGTCCGCCGGAGTGCGATCGCCAATGCAATACTTAATCCAGTAGGATACAAAATTCTCCTAGAGGTAATTGGGCGAGGAAAAGTCAACCAACTTACGGAAGTTGGGTATGTATTTTGCGAACGTAAAGAAGGTGAGAGTAAAGTCACATGGAAGCAGTATATAGATTATATACACCACTTAGTGCGGTTGCGGCTTTCTACAGGAAGGGTGGGACGGTTTAAGAAAAAAGTTAATTTTCCATTTGGCCGGTTCATGCGCTTCGGTTTGGTTGGCTTAAGCGGGGTTTTTGTGGATATGGCAGTGCTTTACTTACTGAGCGATCCGACTACCTTAGCTTGGCCATTAACACGCAGCAAAATTATCGCTGGTGAAATTGCAATTTTAAATAATTTCTTTTGGAATGATGCCTGGACGTTTGCTGATGTCAGCGCCAGACAGCAAGAATGGCATCAACGCGGCAAACGATTTTTAAAATTTAACACTATTTGTTTAGCGGGACTGGTATTGAATGTACTGGTATTAAATTTAGTATTTAATTTTCTTATTCCTAACCGTTATATTGCTAATCTAATTGCGATCGCAGTTGCTACCATCTGGAATTTCTGGGTAAATATAAAACTTAGCTGGCGCATCACTGATGTGAAATAATCACAACGAGGGATTTGAGATTTGAATTTTTATTTTTAGATTTCAGAACGAATTTAAATCTAAAACGTCAAATCTACAGATCGATTCAGTGTGAGGGCTGGCTATGAAAGTTTTTAGGGATGCATTCTATTTTTGCAAAAAGATTATCTTGTTGTTGCCTGTCTATGCTGCCCAGATTCGACCTGCCAAAGGTAAAAGCTCAGTCTTGCAACAGATACCTTTGCACAAATTGTATGACTTCCCTTTTCCTAGCTGGTTTCATCCTTTGATGTGGTTGATTATCGGCTTCGGCTTACGCTTAATCAACTTGACCGCAAAGCCTCCTTGGACTGATGAATTTTGCACTTTGGTGTTTAGCTTGGGGAATAATTTTTTATCAGTACCCCTAGATAGAGCGATCGCACCTGATATTCTATTGCAACCACTACAACCAAACCCAGCCGCTAGTATTGGTGATGTAATTCATAATGTAGTTACACAAGATACTCATCCTCCACTGTATTTTGTTCTAGCTTACTTGTGGATGAAATTATTTCCCAGCGAAGGAGGATTAGTATCGCTATTTGCTGCGCGTTCTTTACCAGCTCTAATCGGTGCTGTCTCTATTCCGTGTGTTTACGTATTAGCTAGAGTAGCATTTCGTTCGCCATTAGTGGGAAATTTGGCTGCTGCGATTATGGCAGTATCACCCTACGCAATCTTTTTGGCACAAGAAGCACGCCACTACAGTTTAGGAGCCTTGTGGGTAATTGGTTCTCTCACTTGCTTAGTAATTGCTACACGTCACCTTCAAAACCACACACCTTTACCGATGTGGGTAGCACTTTTGTGGGTAGAAATTAATGCTTTGGGTTTTGCTACCCATTACTTTTTCAGTCTTACTCTTTGCACGGAAGTTCTAGTCTTAATTTTTCTTGCTTGGCATCAAAAACAAACTAGTACAAAATTTTCTTTGCTTTCTTCTACCTGGCAACGCATCTATGCGGTTGCTATAGGTACTTTTGTAGCAGGTTTAATTTGGCTACCAATCTTTTTAGAAAATAGAAATCGCGATAATTTGACTGAGTGGATTCGAGGCTCCCGCGCCGGACTAGATTGGATAAACCCAATTTTTCAAGCTTTAGGAACATGGATTACAATGATTTCTCTGTTACCAGTCGAATCTGCACAACTATTGGTTGTGATTGCTTCGGGATTGGTGATGCTGATTTTCTTTATTTGGGCAGTACCAATTTTAGTGCATGGGATTAAGGTTCAACTACAACACCTAGAAAACCGAATCATGATTCAGGTGTTGGCTGGAGTTGCTATCAGTGCCAACGCTTTATTTTTTATCTTCACTTACTTTTTGGGAATTGACCTAACCAGAGGCGCTCGCTATCACTTTGTTTACTTTCCTAGTGTGATTGTTTTACTAGGAGCAAGTTTGGCAGTTTGTTGGCATCCACCTAGAGAATTAAGAAAAAATATAGGCAGATGGGGAATAAATAGAAAAAAAGCTGTGGTCTTAATTTGGTTAATGGGATTTACGAGTGCCATCACAGTACTCTGCAATCTCGGCTATCAAAAATATTATCGCCCTGACCTTTTCGTGCAATTAATTCAACAAGTATCGCCAGTGCCAATATTGATTGCCACAACTCACAAAACTTATGTACACACTGGGGAAATGATGGGGATAGCGAGGGAAATTAAACTCAGAAATTCACCCCAAAATCCTCTGTTTCTCCTTGCCCATCAAGATAGAGACCCGAATACTTCCACTATTGCTCTGGAAAATAGTTTAAAAACTTTACCACGGCCTTTTGACTTATGGCTGGTAAACTTTCATGCCCCTGTAGCAGCAGCCATCAAAACATGCGTCTCTGATACTGAATCTTTACCTGACATAGACGGCTACAAATATCAACTTTATCATTGTCGGCAAGCTCCAAGCATTGAGTAGAAATGCTATTGAAAAATACAGAATGACTCTTATTTTTTGTCTTTGCCTTGGGTGTTGCGATCGCTTATGCTAAATTCAGTCTAATTGGCATGATCTTCTGTGGACAAAAACCGCGAACCGTTTATTAGTCTGGCACTTTACCACGCCTTTAAATGGTCAGTCGTCAGCCCCATGCTCCACGCTTACTTTCGGGGTAAGATTTATGGTGCGGAAAATGTCCCTCGATGGGGGTCATTGGTGGTAGTGAGCAATCATGCCAGTTATTTTGACCCACCAATTGTCTCTAATTGTCTACGCCGTCCAGTGGCGTACATGGCTAAGGAAGAATTATTTAATATCCCAATTTTGGCGCAAGCGATTAAACTGTACGGTGCTTATCCGGTGAGTCGGGGAAGTGCCGATCGCAATGCCATCCGCTCAGCTTTAGAATATCTAAATCACGGTTGGGCTGTCGGTGTTTTCTTGCAAGGTACTCGCACTCTGGATGGTCGAATTACAGACCCCAAAAGAGGCGCCTTGCTCTTAGCGGCGAAAGCCAAAGCCCCAATATTACCAGTCAGTGTTTGGGGTACAGAGAAGATTTTAGAAAAAGGCTCGAAAATACCCCGCAAAGTTCCGATTACAGTCAGAATTGGTAACTTGATTGAGGCTCCCAGTTCTAGTAATAAAGAGGAATTGGAGACTTTGACACAAAAGTGTACTACTGTAATTAATCAAATGCATGATTTAGGACGATGAATTAGATAAGTCCAAATATATACTTTAGGGGGGTGGCGATCGCTATTACGTTTCTCTAATCTGAAATTCAATAAATACCAGTAGTCTTGTTGGAAATTCTAGTAATATCATGTCCGCTCAAATAACCGTCATTGCGACTGTAGGGAAGCAATCCCAAAAACGTTGTGATTGCCTCGTTTCACTCGCAATGACATATTACGGATGATTTATCGAACATCATATAGCAGCTTTATTCTAAAGATTTTATCATCTCGTAGGAAACCTCTCTAGGAGACGCTTTGCGTAGCTTGCTTCACCGTAGGAGTAGGTAATCTGACTTTCGGCAAAATCCAAATCCAAAATCCCAAATTAATATGAGCGGCTTTGAAGCCAAAAACTTTTGGCAACGATTAAATAATCTGGCGTTAGTCCGCTTTTTGCTCTTGATTGCTTGTGGATGGGCAATTATACAGCTTTTAGCTTACTTTGAAACAGTTATCGTTATTTTTACATTCGCTGCTATTTTAGCTTTTTTACTTAGCTACCCTGTAGAGTGGCTGCGGCGTTTTTTGCCTCATGGTGTAGCAGTTGGTGTCGTTTTCTTGCTCAGTATTGTAATTATTGGCGGTGTAATAATTACTGTAGGTTTAACAGTTTTATCCCAAGGACAACAATTAATTGATAGTATAACTGGATTTATAAATTCTTTATTACCCCTATTAGACAAATTAGAAGAATTTTTACACGACCGCAATCTTCAGATAGATTTAAGTTTTGTTCAAGAACAATTAAGGAATCAAGCTATATCAAGTCTTGTCACTAGTTTAGCTATATTACAAAGCTTGTTAACAAACTTTGTGACTTTTATCTTGATTGCAGTTGTAGCTTTCTTTATGTTATTAGATGGAGAAAAGCTCTGGAATCTTATCTTAAAATTTTTACCAAAACAACGCCGGGATAGATTTACTCTTATTATCAGACGTGCCTTTCTCGGATTTTTTCGAGGTCAGTTGCTATTAAGTTTATTTCTAATAACTACAACTTTTATAGTTTTCTTAATATTGAAAGTACCTTTTGCTTTATTATTATCAGTAATTATTGGTATTGTTGATATTATTCCTGGTATAGGAGCAACATTAGGAGTAAGTATTATAACTTTAGTTGTATTATCTCAAAGTTTTTGGTTAGCATTGAAAGTATTGATAACTTGTATTGTCCTTCAGCAGATACAAGACAATTTGATTGCACCAAGAATTATGCAAGGTGCGCTAAATTTGAATCCCGTAGTCGTATTCTTTGCTCTACTAGTAGGCGCTAGAGTTGCAGGATTATTAGGTGTTTTTATATCTATTCCCATCGCCGGAGTAATTGTCTCTTTGTTTGAGATTGAAGAAATGAAATCTGAAGTTTAGCCGAAAGAATTTGTAATTATTACCCGATAACTCAAGTTAGGTGCTTGAAATCAGAAATAAGCTCTTAAGTCTCCATAATTCCAGTTAAGGGTTTGTGCTATAAATTACGAATTAGTAATTACTTGGTCATTTGTCAGGAACTATAAACTAGTGAATAATATAAAAATGGTTATGTAAAAATCTAAATGAGGAATGATGTCTGATTTAAGAGCAGAATTAATAGAAAACCTGGATGAGGCAGAGTGGGAGTGGCTAATTCCTCATGTACAGCGAGATGCAGTAATTTTAGTGGCACTTGAGTTAAACTTAGTCGATGTTGGGGTAGCGATCGCAAGCGATCGTACTCCATCAGTGCAACAATGGATTGACGAACAATTGATTACCAAACCTACCACAGCACAGTTGGGAGAATGGAATAGGGATGCTACTAAGCGATTCAATACGCTTATCGTCCAGCCTTATGTTTTAGTGCAAGAAATCATCGCAGCTTAAGGAAAATCATTTTTTTTAGACCTGGAAACGAGATTTGAAACTATTTCGCCACCATCTCATTAAGCTTTGCAACTCCTCCGACAACCAACCATCAAATTGGGGATAAACTGGTAAACGGCTTATCAACTCCCACCCCGCAGACTTTAAAATTTCTCTCAATACCTGCTCTTGAAGATGAGGATAATCAGGATTAACTTCATCTTTTGGCCCAATTCCGCCTAAGTCTCGCGCACCAGCTTCGATACAAGCAAGTAACCATTGGTCATCCTTAACTAAATTAGGCGGAATTTGAATTGTAATATCATCTGGTAGAATTTCACGTGCTTTAGCAATTACTTCTGGCAATTGATGGGGGTTAAAAGGCGGTGCATTAAAACTCTGCTGATTTCCTGGACTATGAGGTTGCAAAATAACTTCTTGAATGTGACGGTAACGCTGATGAAATTGAGAGATTGCTGCTAATGTTTCCCACCAATCATTAGCAGTTTCTCCAATTCCTAAAAGTAACCCCGTTGTAAAGGGAATCTGCAACTCTCCCGCCCATTGTAATTGTTGCAGCCTAACTTCTGGTAATTTACTCGGTGCGTGTCGATGTACGCTATTTAACAATGTCGGTGTTAACTGTTCCAACATCAACCCCATCGAAACATTTACACGCTTGAGGCTTTGCATCTCTGCAAAACTCAATGGCCCTGCATTGGTATGCGGTAGAAACCCCATTGAAAGTGCTAATTCACACAAATCATAAATCAGCTTAAACCACGCCTGACGCTTTGGTGAATGGGGATGTACTTCACCACTAAGGATGAGAATTTCACAAACTTTTTCACTTTGCAGTGGTTTTAAAATACTTTCTGCATCCGAGAGATTCATCCAGGGACTTTTACCTGGTTCAGTGCGAAAGTTGCAGTAGCTACAGTGATTAAAGCATTCGTAAGTAGGAACAATTGTATAAGCAGGGCTATAGGTAACAACACCAGAATTATTAATTGCCATCAAATTATTCTACTAAAAATTAAATTATTGTAATCAGATGGCACAGCTAAATTGGTGTAAGTAGCTTAATCTACCAACACTTACGCTTTCAAACTTGAGTGTTACTTGCGTGCAATACTTCCAATTGATTATATCGAAATGCGATCGCCGCTCAAAAATTAACTAGCAACCACCGTCTGAGCGCTTATAGTTGTGCATCAAGACTCGCATTCTCGTTTCGTTACATAGTGGCGATAGCGAAACATTGCTTCTAGTTGTACTTGCACTAACCAACCGCTGATAAATTCAACTGTTCCGCCACCAGGCATTGAAAAAGAAATTGCATCAGTCAACTTGGTTTTACCAGCATCTTCAGGTTCAAATTCATGTCGATGTACCCAAAACTCAAAAGGGCCAGATATTTGTTCGTCAGTAAACAAGCGATATTTTTCATGTTCAGTATGACGTGCTAGCCAAGTTAAGGGTAACGGGCCGAGAAACAGCCGAAATTCTGTGATAGCACCCACATCAAGCCCTCCATCACGGCGGATTACTTGGATTGGTTGCCAAGGTGGAGTTAGCAGTTGCAAAATGTTTGGCCTTTCGTGAAATTTCCAAACTACTTCTAGTGGCGCATTGATGACTGAGGAATGTTTAAAGTGCAGCATGGAAAGAAAAACCTAAAACTCAACTTTCAGATTCGGTATCAATCTCGATATCTAGAGTGTCTTCATCAACTCGAACATACAAAATATTTGGATTACAGCAAACTTGACAATCTTCTACATAAGACTGTTGTCCCCCAGCACTCAAATCAATAAAAGTTAAGTTTGGTTCGCCGCAATAGGCGCAGTAATACTCAGCTGTGGTTTGCATCAAGTTTTAAAATGTGAATTTTTGGGTATTGGAGAGCTAATACTTTGGGCGGGCAACGCTCGACTTGAAGCAACTGGCGTCATTGGGCATTAGGTATGGGGTAGTGGGATGAAATTCTCTCCTCATCTCCCCATCTCCCCATCTCCCTCATCTCCCCACTCCCCTTTTGGGATGAGTCGAAATAACTTTTAGCAGCAGCCAAATGCTTTAGTAGTGTAGACTGTGGCAGAGGCCCTTGCAAGTGGCTCCAAGGTAATATTTGCTCTGCTGACCAATCGGCGTGAACGTAGAAATTTAAGTCGGGGATTTGTCCTTTGAGTTGTTTGAAAGCACGTTTGTAGCTACCCAAGGAGTCACCAAAGTTACGAGTTAGTTGGAGAAGTTGGGAGAGCCTGCGATCGCCCCTGGATAACAAAGCCTGAATTATTGACCAATTATAGCTTTCTGGGCGAAATTCTATCCCTTTTGGTTTTAGTTGTTTTTGCAAAAATTGCAACCGTTTTTCGGCTTGAGGATTTACTCCCAACCACTGAAAGGGTGTATGAGCTTTGGGTACAAATGTGCTACATCCAAATGTTAGCCGCAATCCCGGTGCAGCTTTTTTGATAGTATGCATCATTGCTACGGTTTGCTCTAAATCTTCTGTTGATTCGCCGGGAATTCCTGCCATTCCGTAAAGTTTTAAACCTGTGAGTCCACCAGCTTTGGCATTGATAGCTGCTTGGATAATTTCATCGTTATGCAGCTTTTTGTTGACAATTTGCCGGATTTTTTCGGAACCACTTTCTACGGCAATAGTAAGCGATCGCGTGTCTCGTTGCGCCAAAGTTTTTGCTAATTGGACTGTTACTGTATTGGTGCGTACCGAAGCAATACTCAGACGAACATCATCATACTTTGGGTGACTAATATAATCTAATAACGCTTCAAATTCTGGATGTTGAGTTACTGAAGCCCCTAATAATCCTAAGCGATTTGTAACTTGTAAACCTCTTTCGATAGCTGGAATCAATGAATTTTCCAGACTCGCTGTTCTAAAAGGTAATGTGAGATAACTTGCCAAACAAAAACGACACATTTCTGGGCAACTTCTCACCATTTCCACCATGTAAATATTTTCCCAAGCTGCTTTTTCGGTGACTACAGTGGATGCTGATAGAGTATTTCCTCGGTAAGTTTGCTTTTGCACCACTGCGGGAATTTCAGGGGAAATTGGTTGAATAGACTTTATTGCACCATCTCTTGTGTGATATTCCACCTCATATAAACTGGGAACATAAATACCTGGTACTTGTGCCAATCTTTGTAGTTGAGTTTGTCTAGAACTATTTCTTACTTCTTTGTAAGCTTCAATTAAATTTCCGAGTAAATTTTCGCCATCTCCCAGCAAAATCACATCAAAAAAATCTGCAAAAGGTTCAGGATTAGCAGTGAGAACTGGCCCGCCACCAAAAATTATCGGATGAGAATCATTACGAGAAGCTGCCCAAATAGGAATTTCTAAAGACTCTAGCAAATTTAAAATATTTACATAATCCAATTCCCAGGAAATAGAAAATCCGACAATTTCCGACTTTCTGGGGAGTTGTTCGTGAGTATCAGTAAATAGGCGACTCACCTGCACATCATCACGCATTGCCAAAGTTGCCCAAATTACCTGATAGCCAAGGCTAGTAATACCGACGCTGTACTCATTGGGAAAGGCGAAAATTAGGGGAATAGCGTTGGTGTCTGGGGTAGTTGGTGTAAATAAAAGGCGTTCTGAGTCAAATAGAGATGATGTCACAGGCTTTTTTATAAGTATTTGAGTAGATGTAATTTCTAAATCCGATGTACACGAGACAAAAACCAACTCTGTAAGTTTTATTTTAGTCCGAGCAGGCAAACGAGAGTTTGTGTTGCTGGAAGTTATTTCTAGTTACTAAGACTGCTTTATCTATATTTAATTTTAAGCCATAGAATTATCAAGTTAAAAAATAATGTGATGCCGTTAGCAAGAATAATAGGTAATGCTTGAAGATAAATTCCGTAAATTAACCAGAAAAAAACACCCGTGATAAATGTAATTAACATCACAAAAGAAATATCTTTTGCTGATTTTGTTTTCCAGGTTTTAAACATCTGTGGTAGAAAGGCGATCGTGGTTAATGTGGCAGCCGCTAATCCTATAATCATTACAAAATCCATTTATGCAAACCTATAAAATAAACTCTTTATTCATTAAAAATTTTAATAACTAATTTTCCTCATCTTGGATGAATGTTTTCGATTTTACATTTTTCTGTAAGCTATCAAGCAAAGAAAACGAAAAGGGAAAAAGTTAAACACTTTTCCCCTCTTCTGTAAGCTGTTTTCGGGTTGAATAGAGTTTGGTCTTGTTTATAAGTCAGGAAGACCCTTAAACGAGTATTCATATTTTAGTTACCTTAATAGATTTATTCTTCTTATTTACTTATCTTTACATAGTTTAGTTTTTTCCTGCCTATCTACTTAAAATTTGAATTTCATCAAGTTGATTAATTACCACATCTGCACCTTTAACATTATCCGGCTGACCTACCCACGTGATTCCAATACAACCTGCGGCTTTAGCATCACGTGCCATTTGCATATCACCAACTGAATCTCCTACCATCAATGTAGTGCCTGGTTCGACTCCCAAGGCTTGACAAGCTTGTAAAAATAGTATGGGGTCTGGTTTACTGGGCCCCTCATCCACTCCCATTTGCAGCTGGATATAATCACTTAATTGATGATGGGCTGCAAACTGCTGTACTTCATCAGTTGTCGCTGCTGAGAGGATACCGAGTTTTATACCAGCTTCGTGTAAATATTTCAACACTTCCAAACTACCTACAAACACTGGTGAAGGAGTTTGTCCAATGTATTTTTCCGCTTCATGCAAACTTTGACGAGCGATTTTTAAGCATTCAAACCATCCCCTTCCATTTTCGGCAATATATGCCGCAGCAGCAACTTCTGTTTCGCGGCGACTCGCCACCGATATTAAACCCGCAGGGTCTAAATTATTACCATTAACGCCAAATGCCATCAATAGCGGTTCCCCAATACCGGGAATTTGAGCATCTATTAACCTTGCTGCCCTTTGTGCTAGCGATCGCAAATATGTTTCTGAATCTTCTAAAGTACCGTTTTTATCAAACAAAATTGCTTGAATATTATCAAATGTGATGTTTCTACATTTAATAGTTGCCAAAATATTTTACCCTATTGATTGAATTATTTGTCCTCTCTTACAAAGTTCTGTTCGCGCTTCGCGATGCCTTTGGCATCGCCAAAAGCCAGTGTTCAGACTTTGCGCTTTGTCATTTGTCATTTATCCTTTAACTAATGACCAATGAGAAAATATATAAAAAAAGAGGGTTTTCCCTCTTTAGAAAATACTTTGATACTCTTAATTAAAGACAGTAAAACTATAAATGTATTACTCTTCAATAGCTGCGGGAATTTCTTCTTCGGTTTCTGTCGCTGATGGAATTTCGTCTTCAATTTCCGTAGCTGGTGGAGTTGTGTCTTCAATTTCCGTAGCTGGTGGAATTTCTTCTTCAATCTCCGTAGCTGGTGGAATTTCTTCGTCTGAGACAACTTCCATAACTCCAGCAGATGTACCTGTATTACCTTGCTGCTTAGCTAACAGCTGTTCCCGATACTTAGCAGCCATTTCTTCTGCTTTATCGTAGACCAAATCTCGGTTTTTAATCATATCACCGGGTTCTGGTTCTAACTGCTTGGTAGATAAAGAAATTCGCCCTCTTTCAGCATCCAAATCAATGATCATAACTTTCACTTCATCATTGACATTGAACACGCTATGAGGTGTATCAATATGTTCGTGAGAAATCTCAGAAATGTGTAGTAGACCGCTGACACCGCCAATATCAATGAAAGCACCGTAGGGTTTGATGCCGCGAACTGTACCAATCACTACTTCCCCAACTTCTAGGCGGTTCATCTTGCGTTCAACTAACGCCCGACGGTGGGATAGAACTAAGCGGTTGCGTTCTTCATCTACCTCTAAGAACTTTAGCGGTAACTCTTCGCCTACCAATTCTTCTTTCGGTTTGCGGGTGCTGATGTGGGAACCAGGTATAAAACCGCGTAATCCCTCAATTCGTACCAAGGCTCCACCACGATTGGTTGCAAATACGCCAGAACGTACTGTAGCATCTTCTGCTTGCAGTTGACGCACGCGTTCCCAAGCCCGCATGTACTCTATACGGCGGATGGAAAGAGTTAATTGACCATCTTCATTTTCATCGGTGAGGATGAAAAATTCCCGCGTTTCGTTTGACTGTAAGACCTCTTCCGGGGCATCAACCCGGTTGATAGACATTTCTTGTATGGGTATATATGCTGCTGTTTTAGCACCAATGTCAATCAGAGCGCCGCGCGGCTCTATACTGAAAACGGTTCCTGGTACAATATCACCAGGGCTAAAATGATAGTCGTATTTATCAAGTAGAGCAGCGAAATCTTCGTGAGTGAATCCAATTTCTGTAGCGGTTAAATTCTGATTGACCATGCTGATTTAGTTCCCGGTTTTAGTCTCCGTAAAGTTTGTGCAATAAGTGCGATGTATATGCAACTGTTTTTAAGCAGTCCGCACTTAACATCCTTTTTCATCCTAGCGCAGAAAAGCTAGTAATAACACATATCAACTCCCAAGATTGGAAATTATATCACAAGATTAAAAGGATTGTGTATTGGAAGATGACTGTTGACTGTTAACAAATGACCAATGACTAATGACAAAGGACAAACACAATAATATCCGTTACTACCATATTCAGTAGTAACGGATACTAAGATTGAATGCGCTTAAATTTGTGGTTATAGCGACTTACTTATCTTTTTTCTCAAAGCGAGGGGGTTCGCGAAATGCGATCGCAAAGAACAGAACACCTATACACAGGGTAAAAATCAAGATGTATGCAACGCTTTCCATTTTATGAGTTCCTGCCTATCCAGCTAGTAATCAGGGGATTAAGGATTGGGTATTGGGGACTAAGTATTAGGAATTGAGTATTGAAATCTTCTTAAATACTTCTTTCCTAGTCCCCAGTCCCCTCCCAGTACCTTAGAGGGCTTCGTTCCGGCGGGTTGACTTGTCACCCACTTTCTGGAATAGACCCCATTCAACTTGCTCTTCTAGATCTGCATCAACACCAGCAAATACGTCTCTGTAGATTGTACGAGCGCCATGCCAGAGATGACCAAAGAAGAACAACAGAGCAAACACAGCGTGTCCAAAGGTAAACCAACCTCTAGGACTGGTGCGGAATACGCCATCAGAGTTCAAGGTTTCCCGGTCAAAGTCAAAGATTTCACCACCTTGAGCCTTACGAGCATATTTCTTCACATCTGCTGGGTCTGTAAAGGTCTGACCATTGAGGTCACCACCATAGAAACTAGCAGTGACACCAGATTGCTCGAAGCTATACTTAGATTCTGCCCGACGGAAGGGAATGTCAGCACGGACAATTCCATCAGCGTCGGTCAAGACCACTGGGAAGGTTTCAAAGAAGTTGGGGAGACGACGCACTGTCAGTTCCCGTCCTTCGGAATCTTTGAATACAGCATGACCTTGCCAAGACTGAGCAATGCCATCACCCTTGTCCATCGGCCCGGTACGGAATAAACCGCCTTTGGCGGGACTATTGCCCACATAATCATAGAAAGCTAGCTTTTCTGGAATCTGCGACCAAGCTTGCTCAAGGGTTGCACCTTGACCAACACTATTTTGGACGCGGCGCTGAATTTCTTGACGGAAGTAGCCTTGATCCCATTGATAGCGGGTAGGGCCAAACAGTTCAATGGGGGTGGTAGCATTACCATACCACATAGTACCAGCTACTACGAAAGCAGCGAAGAATACTGCTGCGATACTGCTAGAAAGTACTGTTTCAATGTTCCCCATCCGTAGAGCTTTGTAGAGCCTTTCAGGGGGTCGGACTGTCAGGTGGAATAAGCCTGCAATAATACCAACAACACCAGCGGCAATATGGTGAGCCACAACGCCACCAGGGTTATATGGGTTAAAACCATCTGGGCCCCATTCTGGCGCTACTGGCTGGATGCTGCCAGTTATACCATAAGCGTCAGAAACCCACATCCCCGGGCCAAATAGTCCGGTGAGGTGGAAAGCACCAAAGCCAAAACAAAGTAGACCAGATAAGAACAGGTGAATGCCAAACATCTTTGGCAAGTCTAAAGCGGGTTCACCTGAGCGAGGATCTCTAAAGAGTTCCAAATCCCAGTAAACCCAGTGCCAAACGGCAGCTAAGAATAACAGACCGGAAAGAACGATGTGAGCCGCAGCAACGCCTTCAAATGACCAGAAGCCAGGATCGCCTCCTGAAGCACCGGTAACACTCCAACCACCCCAAGATTGAGTAACGCCTAAACGTGCTAGGAAGGGCAGCACGAACATTCCTTGACGCCACATCGGATTGAGAACTGGATCGCTAGGGTCAAAAATAGCCAGTTCGTATAGTGCCATCGAACCAGCCCAGCCTGCTACTAAGGCTGTGTGCATTAGGTGTACAGAAATCAGCCGCCCTGGATCGTTCAGAACGACTGTGTGTACTCGGTACCAGGGTAGTCCCATCGACTACGCTCCTCCTCGATGAGTTAGTTTACAAAGCAATTATCTTACTGAGGTTCTGAGAAACGAAAACGCCACTCAGAAAACTCGCTTTTGTTTTTGTTATTGCCAGAGCCAGACTTTGACCACAACTTAGTCTTATTAAGTCAGACAGCGTGGTGGTTTGGCAATGCTTACTTGCTCCCTTGAGATTTACCCCGTAGGGTAGCCATCGCCAAGCAAAAATGAGAATATTTTAAAAAGTGTAACTATTGATGGAACTGTTTGCAAGCGTGTAAATTATTGCGATCGCGTAGCATGTGCAAGTTTTTTCGCTACCAATCCTGTCGGGGATTAAATTTGCTTATCTTTTCTTTACGAGGAGAGTCAGGAAGAGACGCGGAGAGTGGGAGACGCTCTGACGCGGGGATGGGAAGAGTTTTCGTGATAAATTTCCCATGTTATCTTTCCCCGTGTTCCTGTGTCCCCGTGTCCCCGCATATTCTTCCCCTACTGAACTACCAACTGGATGTTTTGTAGTTGACACTTCGCCTGGGCGATACCCAGGCGTTCGATGACTTGTTCGGCACTCATCAAACGCTTGAGTACTACTTGACCGATGTTCTGACTGGCGGTTACTGGGGTTGTTGGCTTGACTTCGACGGTTAAAATGGCTTCTTCAACTCGATACAGCCATAGCAATTCGTTTTGTTCTACTAAACAAATATTCATTCGTTGAATATCTGGTTGGCGTCGCCATGCGGTTATTTGCCAGAGTCCGTCAGATGCCCAGACTCTAGCAACTGTCCATCCCTCAGATAGAAAGAAATATTTCACGCTCTTAGTCTCGCTATTAGACTTTCAATCTACTGTTCACGATATCGCGATCGCTTTTTTGCTGATGTATAAAACTAGATTTTTCCGAAAAACCATGCAGCCGTTTCTATGAGAAACCGCTCCACAGCTATGTTTACCCAAGTAACAATAGGATAAGTTTTAATGTACGCTACTTGGGCTACTGTCAGAGCTTAACAAAGCTATTCCCTAGTAACTATGAATTTATGACAAATTTAGTTAATGTTTTAAATCTTAATTAAATAAAAATTTTCCTGATTTCTGGAAATATCATTAGTCATTAGTCATTGGTCATTCACAAAGGACAAATGACTAATGACCAATTTGTACGTGTATACTTAGCTGTAAGCATTAACAAAATTATTTGTAAAAATTAAGGCACAATAGTCACAAATGTAGTAAGATGTCTGACCGCTGATATCTAAAAATTTTATTACTATGACCTGGTTTTCCTTGACCGTGAAAGGCTGGAGTCGAATTATACAATTTATATCTTTGTTCAGTGTATGTTTGTTTTTAGTTGTGAGTTGCGCTCCTCGTCCACAGCCAACTACCCTACCATCGGGTTCTGTAAACAGCATTACAGGTGATGGTCGGATTACTATAGGTACAACAGCGAAGCCGAGAACTCTTGACCCAGCTGATGCCTATGAGTTAGCATCCTTGGGTTTGGTGTTTAATATGAGCGATCGCCTCTACACCTACGAACCAGGAAGCACAGAAATTAAGCCCCAACTCGCTACAGCATTACCAAAAGTCAGCCAAGATGGCTTAACTTACACTATCCCTTTACGCCAAGGAGTAGTTTATCACGATGAAACTCCCTTCAACGCCCAAGCAATGGCGTTTACTATCCAACGTTTTATTCAAAATAAAGGAAAACCCTCTTTCTTATTAGGCGATATAGTAGATTCGGTAAAAACCACAGGCGAATATGAGTTAAGCATCAAGCTGAAAAAACCCTTTGCAGCATTTCCCTCACTGCTGGCTTTTCCTGGGGTGTGTGCAGTTTCCCCCAAAGCTTACAAAGTTGGTGCGGGTGAATTCAAGCCAAATATTTTTGTGGGAACTGGCCCTTACAAGTTAGCTCAGTATGGCACTGATTCTCTGCGATTTGATGTGTTTGATAAGTATTGGGGCGAAAAACCAGCTAATAAGGGTGTAAACGTCCAAATTCAGACTAGTCCAGTTAATTTGTTTAATGCTTTCCGTACAGGTGGAGTGGATGTAGCTTATTTATCTTTACAACCAGACCAAACTCAAAGCTTGGAAGAAGGTGGTAAAAAAGGAGATTGGCAAGCGATCGCTGCTCAGGGTAGCGTAGTAAGTTATTTAGTATTAAACCGGAATCAAAAGCCTTTAGATAAAGCAGAAGTTAGATCAGCGATCGCCTCAATAGTTGACCGTCCACTAATAAATGAACGAGTATTACTTGGTCAAGCAGATCCGCTTTATAGCATGATTCCCACCACGTTTAATGTTTCTCAACCATTATTTAAAGATAAATATGGCGATGCTAATTTTGATCGAGCTAAACAATTATTAACCACCGCTGGTTTTTCCAAAGAAAATCCGGCAAAAATTCAAGTTTGGTATCCTTCTAGTTCACCTACTCGGAGTTTGGCAGCACAGACACTTAAATCGCTTGTTGATGCCAAAATGGATGGAATTCTGCAATTTGAAGTCGCCGTTGCTGAAGGCCCTGCATTCTTTAAAGATATTTCTAGAGGATTATATCCAGCAGCTTTACTCGATTGGTATCCAGACTTTTTAGATCCAGATAATTACGTGCAGCCATTTTTATATTGTGAGAAAGGTTCGGTTGCTAAAGGATGTGAAGATGGAGGCAGTCAAACTCAGGGTTCATTTTACTATAACGAAGCTGTGAATAAATTAATTGACCAGCAACGTAAAGAACTAAACCCCGAAGCACGACAGAAAATTTTTGCTGAAATTCAAAACCAAGTAACTACAGATGTACCTTACGTTCCCCTATGGCAAAACAAAGACTATGTATTTGCCCGAAATGGAGTTAATAGCGTACAACTTAATCCAATCCAAATTTTGGTTTACCAGACAATTAAAAAGTAATTCGTAGTTGATAATTCGTAATTCGTAATTGAATTTTTTGAAGTCTAAATCTTAACAGCTAAAACTCCCAAATTTGACAATTTTGTGTAGTGAAAATTCCCAAATTTACGAATTACAAATTACAAACTAAAAATTACGAATTAAAAATTATAAATTACGAATTACTTATGTCTCGCTCTAAAGCTTTACAATATTACATTATTTCCCGGTTACTGTTAGCGCCACTTCAGCTATTAACTATCATTACTATTGTATTTCTCTTACTCAGAGCAACACCAGGAGATCCAGCAGATGCAATTCTCGGTGGGCGTGCGCCAGAAGCAGTAAAAGAAGAATTGCGAAAACAACTTGGTTTAAATCTGCCTTTGTGGCTACAGTACCTAAATTACTTAGGAAATCTGTTGCGATTTGATTTAGGAAGTTCTTTGTTGAGTCGGGGAGAGAATGTTTGGGATATCATTGGGCAATATTTCCCCGCGACGGTAGAGTTAGCAGTATGTAGTATGGCGGTTGCACTCATCGTCGGGATTTTAGTTGGTACTCTTTCAGCTTCCCGTCCTAGAACATATTTCGATGTTGGTGGGCGCTTATTTGGTATTATTACTTACGCACTCCCCATGTATTGGGCGGGAATGATTTTGCAGTTGATTTTCTCAGTACAACTCGGTTGGTTTCCTAATTCTAACCGCTTTCCGCCCACCCTTCCCACCCCCACACCTGTGACTGGATTGTATACAATCGATAGCTTACTTGCTGGAAACTTCAGTCAGTTTTTCACATCTTTGCATTATCTGGCCTTACCAAGTCTGACGCTAGGAATTTTGCTCAGTGGAATTTTCGAGCGAATTGTACGAGTGAATTTAAAGCAAACCTTGCAAGCAGATTATGTAGAAGCCGCTAGAGCTAGAGGTATTAAGGAAAACAAGATTTTAGTCTCTCATGCCTTAAAAAATGCTTTAATTCCGGTGATTACAGTGTTAGGATTAACCTTCGCGTCTCTGTTGGGTGGAGCGATTTTGACAGAGGTGACGTTTTCTTGGCCTGGGTTAGCTAATCGACTATATCAAGCCATTAGCGATCGCGATTATCCCACAGTCCAGGGAGTGCTGGTCTTTTTTGGGGCGATCGTTGTCAGCACCAGCATTTTAATTGATATTTTAAATGCTTATGTAGACCCACGAATTCGCTATTAAGCTGTTTGATATTTTGCTAATTTTCTTGAGAAATACCACTGGCTAAAATCCCAAGAATTTTATTCACATCTTTGAGATAATATTCGCTTAAATCAATGATTAATGTTTGTTCTTCTAGTTTGAGAAATTGCCAAATACTGCCCGTTGTAACTGCGCCATAAATTGCTTTAATTTCAGTTGCAGCTTGCTGATTAAAAATTTTTGCTGCTACCATTTCTGCTGCACACTGACCCAAACCTGCATTAATATTTTCTTTTTTAGCTTCTACTACTGTAATTACTGGTGCTGTCAAAATTAGAATTTCTGGAGATTTCGTAATAATAAAATCGCAAGTACCATTTAAACCTTTAGTATTATCGACAGTGAAATCAACCCCAGAAAATAAACTAACTTGCTCGTGTAATTGTCGGCGTAAGTCAACTAAGATTGGCGCAATAATTAACTCAGAACGCGCTTTTTCACTATTACTACCTAAAGCGATCGCCAGATTATAATTTAGTGTTTCTGCAAGTAAATTACTCGCTGCTAATTCAGGAATAGCAGCGAAAATATCGCGTTTCTCTAGGATATTTAAACTAAACTCTTGTTTTGCTTTAGCTAAACTAAAGTCGCTGTAAGCCATAAAACTACTACTCGCTTTTACTTTTAAACAAAAGACTAAAATTACTCTCCCACATCCAAGTCAAAGTAGAAACTATTGTCAACAATTCTATTACTGCCAATATATTTGATAATGGGTATGCTAACTCGGTGCTGTCCTGGTTCAAGCTTCCAAGTTTGTTGAAAGTTACCAATATTATGACAAGCAGCATTAATCGGGAAGGTACTAGGAGTAAAAAGAGGATTTTTATAACTCTCAACCCCATGTTTAAATAAATATCCTTTGACTTCTACTTTATTGAGTGGAGCTTGGGATGGTATGCAATAATTAAGGTTTGAGAATCTGAGAGTATCTTCAGATTTGAGAAATAGGCGATCGCCATTTTTCACTCGCTGAAGTTCGTTGCTGTTAACTTGCACTGTAAGATTAGCGACACAGACTTTAACGGTAATAACTTTGTCACATGTTGCAGAGGTGACAGTGATTGAGGGCTTTGATTCTGAAGAAGATTTTTTATCCCGCTCAATTAACGCAGGCGCTACCGTAGCTACTATGGCGCTGGTAGCAGCGATGAGGGCAAGTACAACCTGTTGTCTAAAAGTTGCCATTTTTCAAACTCCTCAACTTTTTTGCTGTAACACCATCATCATTTGAGACATAGGCTCTATAGGTAGGCGCTAGTAGGGAGTTTGAGTGATTAAATAGTTGTAAGGGAAAGTAGGCAAATGTAGGTTTGTAGGGTAAAGTATTACACTACTGACTGATTTTAACTTTGCTCTACCAATTCAATTACATCCAATGGATCTAATGGACTCACAAGAAGGATTAGCATTTATTAATAGGTTGCTGACAGAAAAGACAAAACAAGTCTTAAATGAGTTGGAAGAAAAGCTCTTTTTAGGAATATGGGAAGGTCAGACTTTTTCAAATATTGCTGCTCAAACTTCTCATGCTGAACAATATTTGAGAGAAGCAGCCACAGATTTATATGCCAAGATAGCAAAAGATTTAGGAATAAAAGTTAGTAAGAAAAATTTTAAAAATCCAATAAAATATTTATATCAACAATATTTAGAACAAGCTTCACTTTCCCAAAAACTAATTGTAGAACCAAATAATCTACCATTAAAAGATGAATCATACTCAGCTAATCTATTGTCGCAAAATGATAATCCTTTTATTCCCCAACACGGTAGAATAGAAGACCTACAACAGTTTTTTGGCAGGGAACGCGAAATATCGCGGGTATTTGAAGTGCTTAACAGTAATAGTAGTGTCGCGCTCATAGGAGAAGAAGGAATTGGCAAGTCATCTTTGTTATGGGTGATTTGCCACCAGGCAGAAAATTATTTACAGTTACCACGCGAGCCAGTTTTTTTAGATTTAAATAATGGAGTTCATGATGAAGACGAATTCTACTTTGCTTTGTGCGATAAAATTGGTATTCCTGAAAGCAAAGGCTATAAACTAACTCGCAATTTAAATTTGCAAAACAAAAAAGTGCTATTAGCTATAGATAATTTAGGAAGATTAATCGAAAATGGCTTTACTCGCCAAGTTAGGGATCAATTGCGCGGTTTAGCTGAGGGGCGTGATGCTTCTTTGCGGTTGATTTTAGCTGCTAGCGAACCTCTGGACAAGCTATTTAACGACAGTCAAAATAATGGCAAAACATCTCCACTGGCAGGTATTTGCCAAGAAGAACACATTCATCCTTGGGATGAAGCCACTATGCTTGCTTTTATTACCAACCGTTTGGCTAACACTTCAGTAAGTTTTACTGAAGAGGAAATCATCCAACTCATCCAACAAAGTGACGGACATCCTCGTAAACTGATGCAATTGTGTTATCGAACTTATTCGCGGTATGGGAAGCTATGCAATGAATTAGACTGCTTTGATCTCTCCCCTACGAGGAGAGCAAGATTATGCACTCTTCCTTTATAGGGAAATGAATCAGACTGCTTTGATCTTTTCCCTACGAGGAGAGCAAGATTATGCACTCTTCCTTTATAGGGAAAGAAACTGTGGGATTAATTTTTTCACAGATAAACAATAATGACCAAAGATTTCACTGTACCTCGCCTAGACTTAGCCCCTAAGTTGAGCCGTCCCCTATCGTCGTCGAACCCCTTAGATTATCTACGCTTGTTGTACTGGGTGTTTTTCTTTCCCCAGGCTTTGCAATGGTATGTGAATACATTCGGGAGTGAGCATATTCCTGAAGAAAAAATGAATTGGCAAAACGGATGGGTGTTATTGTTACAAAATACTATTCAACGTGACTTACTTATTCAAGGATTAGTTTCAATACTATTTCTGCCTGTACCTCTAATTGGAATTTTTCAGATTTTAAATTTTCCTGTTAACTGGCTCAACGTAGGGTTTTGCGTATTGCTTGGCGTGTTGGGAGGTGTGGTGGTAAGCGTGGCGGGAAACCTGGCCAGAGGTGTGTTGGGAGGCGTGGTATTAGGTGCAGCGATCGCCGTCGTGGTAACTTTAGTAGGAGACGCAGCAGTAGGCGTGGCGGCAGGTGTGGCAGTGGGCGTGACGGCAGGCCTGTCAGTAGGCATGGCGGCAGGTGTGGCAGGATACATGGTAGCAGGCGTGGCAGCAGGTATGACAGTAAGTGTGGTGGTCAGCGTGGCGGGAGACGCAACGGTAGGCGTGACAGTAGGCGTGGCAGTAAGCGTAGCAGTACTGCGTCCAGAAACCTGGCTTCTTGGCTCAATTTTAAACTTGCTAACAATTCAAGACGGCAGTTGGCTACTCCCTCGCATCACTCCTCTTCCCCTTCCTAATCTTGTGTGGCGCTTGCAAAACTGGCTGCAAAATGATTGGGAAACAGGCTTACATAATACTAATCAACTGTTAGCATATACCCTACAATTCATTTCTGTGATAAGAGCAGTTAACAGAGTACTTGCCATAACCCCATCAGAGCAAATTATTTGGCGTATATCTCAGCTAGCAGTAAATCCTTTTGATTGGCAATTATTATATTCAGTTTCAAGATACAGTCGCTTAAATGATTTTGTACGTTGTACTGCGGCTGGTTTCTGGTATCTTCATAAACAAAAACCAGTGAAAGCAGTAAAGGCTTTTACGGTAGTGCGTTCTCTACTTTATGGCGAGGAAATCTACACTCTTGCCCAAACTCTAGCAACTTTCCAAAAAGCGAAAAAACTAGCTGCTATTGCTACTTTGCAAGTACCCAATTTTCCACAAGAACCCCTGTTACGTCCAAATACTTGGAAGGTTCTTATTAGTCTGCGTCAAGTTGTAGAGGATATAGACCTAGTTGAATACAGCCTATCTAGTGCAGTTAGGTCTTTAGCTTTTAATCGCGCTTTAGGAGAACTCACTAACACACTGAATAAAGTTGACACTTTGCCTAAAGCAGAGCAAGGGTTAATTATAGATATCGCTCAAACTTGGAAAGAAAGCCTTTTACAAATAGCTGGTGAAGTGGGAGAAATTTCTATCACCAAGCCTGTGGTTAATCCTTATGCTGTAGGCGACCCCGTTCAAGGTCATCTTTTTGTTGGGCGAGAAGATATTATCAGACAGTTAGAAGAACTCTGGGTGATGGGTAATCAACTCCAGTCTGTAGTTCTCTACGGTCATAGGCGCATGGGCAAAACTTCTATTCTGGTTAACGCTGCTCAATGTCTAGGCTCACAAATACACCTAGCTTATGTCAACTTGCTACGTTTAGGAGATAGTCCTCAAGGTGTGGGTGAAGTGCTGATGGCAATTTGCGATGAAATTTCTCAAACTGTAAAACTTCCACCCCCAACTGACGCTGATTTACTAAATCTCCCCTACCGGACTTTTGAACGCTATTTAAAACAGGTTGAAGCAAGCCTAGATGGTGGGTTAATCATTGCTTTAGATGAGTTTGAGAAAATTGAAGATTTAATTGAAGCGAAAAAAATCCCTATCGACTTTATGGGTTTTTTGCGGGGGTTAGTGCAAATGAGTTCTAAAATAGCCTTTGCATTTGCTGGTTTGCACACTTTAGAAGAGATGACAGCAGATTATTTTCAACCCTTCTTTGCCAGCGTCATTCCTATTCATGTAGGCTTTCAGCAACGTGCAGCTACTCGCCAAATTCTCGCTAACCCAGGTAATGAAGACTTTCCCCTTGACTATATCCGGGAAGCTTTAGATGAAATTTATACTTTGACACATGGTCAACCATATTTAGTGCAACTATTGGGTTTTCAGCTAGTGCGCCGCTACAATGACTTTGTTTTTGAGCAAGGACGAAGCCGTGACCCAGTTTTCACAATAGAAGACGTGGAAGCAGTTATCAATAACCCTCAGTTTTTCCAACGGGGACGTTACTACTTTGATGGAATTTGGGGTCAGGCAGTGCGGGGTGCTGAGGGTCAACAAGCAATTGTACAAGTGCTTGCACCTCACCCAGAGGGGCTAAGTCTGGATGCCTTAGCTCAATCTACAGGTATGAACGACACCAATTTGCAGCAAGCGCTGAATACTCTGAAGCGTCATGATGTCGTTGAGGAAATTCAGGGAAGCTGGCGGATTATGGTAGAACTTTTTCGCCGTTGGGTTTTGCAGCAGTAGAGTACGAGCGATCGCATTTGTGATTTCGGCAATTGCATTTGTTATATTGGCGATCGCATCTATTATATCGGCAGTCGCATTTACTATTTCAGCGATCGCATTTGTGATTTTGGCGAATACATTTGCTATTTCGGCGATTGCATTTGCTATTTCGACGACAGCATTTGCTATTTTGACACCTTATTTCTATAAACTAAGCGGGTCGAGTACATCTCGCAAGCCATCACCCAATAAGTTGAATCTCAATACTGTCAGGATAATCAACACAGCCAACGGCCAAATTAACCTCAGTTTTTTGTTTCACTGCTACCCCTACGGCTGCGTTCTTGTAACTGAAGGTGACGGCATGACCCCGCTAGTGCATATTCAGTTTTTATTAACACTCCTTTTCGGCCACCAGATGTGGGTTTTAATTTCCAGTTACGCGCTTGTCTCAAAGTTTCTTCATCCAAGTTGGGGTTTCCACTGGAGCGAAGAAGGCGCACACTGGTAACATTGCCTAGAGCATCAGTATCTATGGCTAATTCTACTCTGCCTTCCATGCTTTGTCGTCTTGCTGACTCTGGATACCTAGTGTTGCATCCACCTTCACGGCAAGCTGCACGATGATTACTTGATGAGGTATTAACTTGTGGTGGCGTTAGCCCTGTCGATACTCTCTGACGGTTTCTAGGTGTATCAGAACCAACACCACTGCCTGTTCCGGAATTTAAATCAACAATAGAGTCAGATCTACCAAGATTATTTGATGACACTATACTATTAACACCGTTATTATCAGGTACTCTAGAATTTCTTATTGTTCTTAAGCACTGTGTTAATTTTTGATTATCAGGTTTTACAGTCTGAATCTGTTGAGAATTAGGTTCATTTGGTTTAAGTTGCTTAACTGGCTCAAGCTTATTTGTTGCTTCTTTCAGTTCATATTTTTCAGAAGGCACTTGAAAAGAATTGCCTAGCGTCGATGAGAATACGTTGGTATCCAACGCTAGCCAACCAATCGAACTGTAACCAAAAAAAACACTGACAGCAATACTATAAAGCCTCATTGTTGATGCCACCTAACTATTTAACGCAAGTTGCTAGCTAAGTGGTATTGTACCTACTTTCACGAGCATATCTTATCTCCGTAAACTGCGCGGGTCGAGTGCATCTCGCAAGCCATCACCGAGTAAGTTGAATGCTAGCACTGTCAAAATAATCAACACAGCCGGCGGCCAAATTAACCAAGGTTGCAAAACCATAATTGAAGCATTACTAGCCAGAGAAAGCATATTCCCCCAAGAGGGGTCTGGTTGTTGAATACCCAAACCAATCAAACTCAGTATCGCTTCTGCACCAATAAAGCTCGGAACTGCCAGAGTAGCAGAGATAATTACATAGGTGGCCGTTTGCGGCAAAACATGGCGGACAATAATATAAAGTCGGTTACCGCCCATTGCCCGTGCAGCTTGGACAAATTCTCGCTCTTTTATTGATAGTACCTGTCCGCGAATTACCCGTGCTAAACCAGCCCAGTCAATAACCGAAGTAATCAAGACAATCAATAAAAATCGCTGGGTACTGGTTAAACCAGGTGGCAAAACTGCCCCCAAGGTGACTAAAAGATAAATACTAGGGAAAGTCATTAGCACTTCTGCCAAGCGCATGATGATGCTATCTGTCCAACCTCCGAAGTAGCCGGAAATTCCACCTATCAGCAAACCGAGAGGAAAGGAAATAGCAACGCCAAAAATCCCAATAAACATACTGATGCGGCCGCCATACAACAAGCGACTGAGTTGGTCGCGGCCTTGGTCATCAGTACCCAAAAGGTTAAATTTTGCCCCAGTTGTTGTGCCAAATAAATGCCAATTCAAGGGAATACCCGGAATAATTGTAACTTCATCCCATTTGGGGGGTAGTGGCAAACTTAGCTGGAACAATCGGTATTCTGCACCAGAGACAAACAAACGCAAGGGTGAGGGTTTTTTAAAGTCTACAATCAGTTCGCGATCGCCTGTTTCTAAATTCGTTTCTCCCTGAGTCGTCGGATAAACATGAGGCCCGATAAACTGCCCTGATTGAGAAGTCCAATATACCTTAGTTGGTGGCAGCAATGAACCATTAGGCTGTGAGTCATAGGGGTCATAAGGCGCAACGAAATCGGCTGCAATTACTGCTATGTAGAAAATTAACAACAAAATTGCCCCAAATCGTGCCAAAGGATTTTTCTTCAGTCGTCGCCACCAATCCATAAATAGTTAGGAGTTATAAGTTATGAGTTAGGAGTTATGAAGCTCTTATTTTAATTCATAATTCATGATTAATTATTCTTTACTCCCCACCTCCCTGTTATTAACTTCTAACTCCTAACTCCTCTAAATACCGCTGTTGTTCTTCGAGTTGTTTTTCATGTTCCACAACAAATACATTCGAGTAGAGATTAGCCAGAATTTGTTTTCCCTGTTGTGTGAGTGAGAGATAATGTAGTCCTTCTTGGATATAGGGATATACCCCATTCCAATAAAACTTCGCGTAGTTCTTCCGCAAATCGGCAGGAGTTTTATAGCCCAAGACTTTATTCATACCAGTTTCTTCAAATTCGTAGAATAAAGAATTAATTTTCTTTAAGTAACGCGGGTCGCTTAATTGCCCAATCAAATCAGCAGCACGTACTAACCCAGCAAAGCACTTTGTATCTTGGTGATCCTCTGCCGCAGGTACCGGAAATCGAGTTAATTCAATATTGCTTTTAATCGCATCCGCATCTATTAACTTGTGACCGCCAAAACGCTCATCAATAAACAGCTTTGCTCTATCAACATGATACGGTGTCAGACTGGCATCAGAAGCCCCAGGAGCCAAAGAAATCATTCTGCCGTTCTTACCTGTAGCATACAAGCCTGCTGTTTCTCGGTCTTGTCGGCAAACTCCTTTAACGTAGCCAATATCATGGCTGACTAAGGAGATGATGAAATGCAGCCAATCTTCACTGGAAACACCACCTTCTCTGATGTGTTTGCCACGCAAAATTTCCTGCCCTACCAAGGTAACTAAAACGGTATGTTCAACATTATGGTAAAGGGCGTCGCTATTAGCAATGTTTTCCAAAGCCATATTACCAGCCCAGGCGATGATGTCCTGATAATCATTTTTGAAGCAGCCATAGGTGCGACGGTAACCTTCTCGAATTTGATTTACAAAGGCATCGATTAAAATTTCAGTGGCATTGAACATATTTGTTTATTTTGGGATGTACCAATTTAATTATTGATTGATAAAAGGGTTTAAGGACTAGGAGTGAAGCAGATGAGGGGGATAAGGGAGTCAGGTAGAAGAATTAATAACCAATGAATGCTCCATGCCCAATACCCTTGGTCAAATTTTGGACAGTGGAGTTTGCTCTTTTGTAACTCAGGTGTGGGTGTAGATGCTACCTTGACATATCCTACATTCCAGGATAAGCTATGGGTTTTTGCCAAGATAAACGTTTGAGAAGGAATATAGATTGCGTGGAAAAATAAGTAGCTAGTATAGCAAAGTACATTAATATTTTTAATTTTAATAGATAAATCTACGATTAGCTTTATCGATCAATTTTTCATTTTTAACTCGCAATCGCAGCGATCTAAATACATCTAGTCTGTGACCTAATACTCGACCAAGTGAAGATGGCTCGATTAGGACTGATACAAAAATATCCAAATACGCGGATGTGCAGAATTTTCCGTTTTGCAAAGTTACCTTGGTAGACTACGAGAATAAATAGACAATCTTATAGAAAAGTTGTATTAAATTTTACATTTAATTTTAACTTATTGCTAAAAATTACTATTAAGGAAGCAGATTATTATGTCATATTATATACTATTGCTTGCAAAAGACATTGACTGAAAAATGAGTCATTTTTAAGATGAAGGAAATAAATTTCAAGTTTTCTTAAGAAATTACTAACAGTGTAAGCATACACAGAAAGTGGAGGTGGCAGTGTGAGCGATGAAAGTGTTTCAGAACTTGGGGTGGAAGAACCTGTAACCTCTGAAGATGCTAGCTTTGGAAACAAATTAGCCCAAAAAGAAACCAGAACATGGTTAAAGCCATTATTCTTGGGTACTGGTTTAGGGATAGCGATCGCCTTTAGTAGTATGGCTATATTCAGTCGTCTGCCATCTCGTCAACAAAGCGCAGTCGGGGTTAAAAAAGTAAACCCAGCAATGACGGTCACCATCGCCACAGTAGAAAAGGAGCGTGTTATTCGTACCCTAAAAACGACTGGTACTGTAGCAGCTCATGATTTAATTCCCGTGCTACCTCAGACAAACGGTCTACAAATCAAAAGCATCCCTGAAGATGTCAAAGAAGGAGCTTTTGTCAAAAAAGGTCAAGTGCTAGCGATATTAGATGATTCTGTACTCCAAAACCAAATTAGCCAAGCAAAAGCAGATGTGGAATCAAAACAAGCAGATGTCAAATCGCGACAAGCAGATTTGACATCCAGGCAAGCAGATGTGGCATCAAATCAAGCAATAGTCAAACAAAAACAAGCAGATTTAGCTCAAGTCAAGGCGAGATTAGAGGAAGCAGCCAAGAATTATCAGCGATATCAAAAACTTGCCGACTCTGGAACGATTAGCAAGCAAGAACTTGATACTCGTTCCTACGCCGTAAAAACTGCCATAGAAGTTGTAAATCTTGCTCAAGAAAATGTGCGTAGTGCCCAAGCCACTACTAGAAGTGCCCAATCGAACATTGCTAACGCTCAAGCTACCATTAACAAAGCCAAAGCAGATGTTAAGAGTAGTGCCGCAAGGGTGCAACAACTACAAACTCAGTTGGAACAAACTGTAGTGCGTGCGCCGGTTTTTGGAGTCATCGCCGAGAAACTTGCTAGAGTTGGTGATGTCACTGGAGTACCACCACAAACTCAAGTTGGCACTGTGATTGGTGGTACACAAAAGCTATTTTCAATTATCCGCGATCAAAAACTAGAACTTCAGGCGAAAGTCCCTGAAACTCAACTTATACAGGTAAAAGTTGGTACATCTGTGCAAATTACTTCTGATGCCGATCCGCGCGTGCGATCGCAAGGACGAGTCAGGGAAATACAACCATTAATAAACGATCAAAGACGTGAGGCTATAGTCAAAATTGACTTGCCACCAACAACTTCACTCAAACCAGGGATGTTTGCTCAGGCGGCAATCACCACCAACTCAGCCATGAGCATGATAGTACCGCAAAAAGCAGTGCAGTCCCAAGCAGACTCCAGTGTAATTGTATTCACCTTATCGGGTGAGGATACAGTCCGTGCCCAGAAAGTAGAGTTAGGAAATCCTGCTAATGGTGACAAAGTGGAAATTAACAGTGGGTTGCAGTTAGGCGAACGTGTGATAGTTGATGGTGCAGCGTATCTCAAGGATGGCGACAAAGTGCGGGTTGTAAATTAAGGACTGGGGACTGGGGATTAGGGAGACGAGGAGATGGGGAGACAATGACCAATGACCAATGACCAATGACTAATGACTAATGACTAATCTAAAAATTTTCTGATGTCTTTTAATATCTCTGCTTGGTCGATTAAAAAACCTGTTCCGACGATAGTTTTATTTTTGATTTTGACGATATTAGGTTGGTTTTCCTTCATGTCCTTGGGAATTGATACCAACCCAAATATTGATGTGCCAGCAGTTTCAGTAAAAGTTACCCAACCAGGTGCAGGGCCGACGGAACTCGAATCCCAAGTGACAAAAAAGATTGAAGATGCCGTCGCTGGGTTGGGCAATATCGATTATATGGTTTCCACTGTGACCGATGGAAATTCCAGTACGACAATCAATTTTGTTTTGGGTACAAATAGCGATCGCGCTACTAATGATGTCCGCAATGCGATCGCTCAAATTCGCCAAGATTTACCCCAAGATATCAACGACCCAATTGTGAAACGCTTGGAATTTTCTGGCGGCCCGATCGTTACCTATGCCGTTAGATCGGATCGCCGTTCCGTAGAAGAATTAAGCAACCTAGTAGACCAAACCATTAGCCGCGCCTTATTGGGAGTTCCTGGTGTAGCACAAATTCAGCGTATCGGTGGAGTTGACCGAGAAATTCGCGTTAACCTCAATCCAGACCGCTTACAATCTTTAGGCATCACTGCCACCCAAGTAAATGACCAAATCCGCGCTTCAAATATTAACTTACCTGGCGGACGTGCCGAGGTCGGTGGTAGCGAACAAAGTATTCGCACCCTTGGAAGTGCCGCCAATGTCGATATTTTGAAAACCTACGAAATCTTCTTACCAGCAGGTGGTTCTGTACCTTTATCCAGCTTGGGAACCGTAGAAGATAAATTTGGCGACGTGCGTCAAGCCGCCTATTTAAACAATCAACCTGTAGTAGCTTTTCAGGTGTTACGTAGTACTGGCAGCGTTCTAGTGACTGTGGAACAAGGAGTAAAAGCAGCGGTCAAACAACTGGAAAAAACACTCCCCCCAGATGTGAAGCTGGACTTAATTTTTACTCGAGCCGATGTTGTCCGTCAATCCTACCAAAGCACCATTGATGAATTAATTCAAGCTTCGGTGCTGGCTGTGATTGTTATTTTAGTGTTTTTGCGTAATTGGAAAGCAACATTGATTACTGCTGTAGCTTTGCCCTTATCAATGATTCCCACCTTTGCAGTGCAGCAGGCTCTTGGTTACACCCTCAACAACATGACTTTGTTGGCATTAGCGCTGGCGGTGGGCAATTTGGTAGATGATGCTGTGGTAGAAATTGAAAACATGGAACGGCACATGGCTATGGGCAAGTCAGCTTGGTCAGCTGCTTTTGACTCTTCTGACGAAGTGGGATTAGCGGTAGTCGCCAGTTCAGCGACGATTGTTGCCGTGTTTCTACCCGTTGCTTTTATGGGTGGGATTCCGGGGCAATTTTTCCAACCATTTGGTGTTACCGTTGCCGTTTCTACAATTTTTTCAACTCTTGTAGCGCGGATGATTACGCCGATGATGGGGGCGTATCTTTTAGAGGAGAAACAAGGGCAGGGGGACAGGGGGACAGAGGGGCAGAGGGGTAGCAGAGCAATAAAATTCTTTAATTTCAAATTTATACTTCCAAGTAGTAAGATACTAAGAACTCAGAATTCAGAACTCAGAACTGTAAAACATCAGGGCTTTCAACCTTATAAATCGCTTCTCCAGTGGGCGTTACGGCATAGATTGACAACGATGGCGATCGCCTTAGCTTTTTTCCTTGCCAGTGTGATGCTGGTTCCTTTGATTCCCAAGGGTTTCGTTGATGATGGGGACTTCGGAATTTCTAATGTAACTATAGAACTAGCTCCGGGTTCTACTCTGGCAGATGTTAACAAAGTAGTAACACAAGCCACTAACCTGATCCGCCAAAATCCAGTAGTTGAAGGCGTACTAGCAACCGAAGAACTAAATTCTGCAACTCTGACCATTAATCTCAAACCCAGAGAAGAAAGGAATATTTCCCAAAAGCAGTTTGAGGAACAAGTACGCCCCAAATTTTCGCAAATACCAGGAGCGAGAATTAGTTTTCAAAGTCAGTCACCAGGTGACAGTCGCAAGGCTTTATCAATTGTTCTCAGAAGTGAAAATCCCCAAGCATTAAATCAAGCTGCTGAGGCTTTAGAAAAGCAGATGCGAAGCACACCGGGGCTGGTAGAAGTTTCCTCAACTGTGAGTTTGGTGAAACCAGAGATTTTAGTCATTCCTAACTTACAACGAGCAGCAGATTTAGGGGTAACAGTGCAAGCGATCGCCCGGACTGCTTCCCTTGGTACTATCGGCGATAATGATGCAAATTTAGCAAAATTTAATTTGAGCGATCGGCAAATCCCGATTCGCGTCCAAATCGACCCCAAAGCGCGATCTGACATTAACACAATCACAAATCTCCAAGTCCCCAGCCAAAATGGTAAATTAGTTCCCCTAGTAGCAGTGGCAGATATTCGCTTTGGTAGCGGTCCTGCTACCATCAACCGTTACGACCGCTCCCGTCAAGTTGCTGTAGAAGCCAACTTACAAGGTATTTCTTTAGGAGAAGCGGTAGAAACAATCAACAAACTACCTGCAATGCAAAACTTACCTCCAGGAGTAGTACAGCAACCCTCAGGTAGCGCCAAAATTATGCAAGACATTTTTGGTCGCTTTGGTAGCGCATTGGGACTGGCATTAATGTGTATCTATGCAATTCTGGTGTTGCTGTATAACAACTTCCTTCATCCATTATCGATTATGGCAGCCTTGCCCTTTTGTTTAGGCGGCACATTGGTAGCGTTGATGCTTGCCCAAAAACCTTTAGGAATATATGCCTTAATTGGTGTCGTGTTGCTGTTAGGAATTGTCACCAAAAACTCGATTTTGTTAGTAGATTACACCATCATCAACATCCAAGAAGGCAAAAGCCAACGTCAAGCCTTAGTAGAAGCTGGCGTGTCACGTTTGCGCCCGATTATCATGACTTCCCTAGCAACCATCGCAGGTACTCTGCCCCTAGCATTAGGAATTGGCGTCGGTTCTGAAGTCCGTCAACCAATGGGAATTGCCATTATGGGCGGTTTTACAACTTCCACCCTATTGACGCTGGTAGTAGTGCCAGTAATTTTTAGTTACATTGACAACTTCCAAACTTGGATTATACATACACTGCGCTATGGATTTGGTAAGAAACCACCGCACCATTGAAGAGTGCCCCACAGTTCTAGCTCAAACGATTAGCTAATGAATAGATTGATTGTGTAACTTCACACATCTGGATGGCTCGTAACCTGATGTGTGGCGCTACATTCCCAAAGTGCAGGAAATAGGTAATTTTGAACTGAATAAATTGAAAAATGGCGATATTTAGCGATTAGCGAGCAATGATTCTTCAGCAATAGTTGATAACATCAGTGGTGGGCGCAAGCAAAGGTAAGCAAGAGAACCGAGTAAGGGAACAAACACTACTGCTAAAAATACTTGAGCATTAGGGAAACGGCGACGAGCCATATCATCACCAACAACAGTAGGAAATAAAAGATAAAATAGCAAAAATGCCAAGCTCATGCCATTAATAAAGCGATCGCTTTGGAATTGCTGCACGTAATTTCCCCAATCACCAAAGGCAAAAGCATAAACAAGCAAGACAACTGTGCTTAAAGTCAAAACGATACCATAAAGGCGAGAATCCAGTAGATTCAAAAAAGCATCCTTTTGTCCAGAAAATTGTTGATTGGGTTCACGAAAAGCCAAATATGGCAAAAGACCAAGTACACCTGAACCTACTGATGCAATAGCAAAAGGCCAAAAAGGAATTGATTGCATCCTGCCATCAATGAATAATAAACTACTGTAAATTAATAGCCAAATACCTACTAAAGAAAATAAAGAGAGGATAATTGGATTAATAGCAGCCCACTCAAGAGTAAATATATTTTTCAATAGCGTTAGCGTTTCATCTAAGTGTAGCGGCGGTGCTAACAAGAAAATATAAGCGATAAATCCAGTCCACAGTAACCACAATATAAATTTAAGATTCATAATCTTCATTTGGTTGCATAAAATTCTTTCAAAGACATAATTAATTGAATATTTAGTGTCTGTGAGTTGATGCTAGAAGTTTTATGAGGTAGCCAGGATTTAACTAATTACTAATTAAATCCTGGCTGCATTGTAAATTATGAATCCTCTGCTCGTTGTCACTCAATAGGTAGAGCTTCTAAAGTTGAAAAAGGTATAGCAGGAGGCAGGAGGCACACTTCGGCTTCTCCTAACAAAGACGCTGCGCGAACGCTTAGTGACCAGGAGGCAGGAGGCAGCTATGCTGGAGGTAAAACTATTATTGTTCCTAGCATTCACGCTTTCAACATGTCCTAAAGGGTGTGACTACGGCTATAACATTAGCCCAGGTATCGATTAGAGAATTCCTAAGAGGATGGACAGGTTGCCCGAAAAGTTCTACAATCTGAACTGATTGCGGTAATTTTACCTATTGCCCAATCCAGATAACCATAGTAAAGATTTTCTAGTGATTCCATTTGATTATGGAAGCACTAAATTAATATAGGAAAGTCTTGAATAAGGGACAGCAAACAAATGGATGTAAAGCTGATTCTAGCTGGATTAACAGTTATATTTACGGTTTCGTGTCTATTCTTTGGCACGAAAAATGGATTCTATGATTCAGATAACTATCATGGCAATGGTTCCGCACATTGAGAGAAGTCTGCTGCTGTAGACGCTGGGGCAACTTTCCGTAAGGTAGGTTGGCTAAAAGCGTTCATAACTTTCATACAGAAAACAAGCCAGAGGCAAAACTCTTTTAGCTCCTAGTTTGATAGCTCTCTCGTTATCCAACTTTTCCGAACTAGTGCAGGTTCGGTGGAGGCGTCCTCCCCAATCAAAAATCCGTATTCTCAGGGTGTAGGGGCGCAAAATAAAACTTACCCCTAAGTCACAAAACCAAAATTTCTGTAATTTTTGGCTTTTGGGATATGTCCATGACGATGAGGTTTGAGGGGAGGAGGGCATGAGGGATAATCTGTCGGCATCCTCTGGCATAGATGCTGGGGAAGCGGGTAGTGAATTAGTATGTTTGCCCTATAGTGTTCAGCATCACGATGAGGGCGTATGTCTATTAGTGAAAATGGGGCCACATCGCATCCTATTGGACTGTGGTTTGGGAGATATTTCATCACTAACCAAGGGGCTTAGCAAGTCGGTACGTGGAGCTAATCCGCCCCTACCAGCAGATTTAGTTTTAATTACTCATGCCCACCCAGATCACTCTAGAGGCTTACTAGCACTGCATCAAGCTTTTCCGAAGTTACCTATTTATGGTAGTGAAGTAACCAGCAAGTTACTACCACTGAATTGGCAAGACCAAGACCCGGAGAATATTTCGCAATTTTGTCATGCTTTGCCGTTGCGATCGCCTGTGGAATTTCAAGAAGGTCTGGTAGCAGAATTATTTCCAGCAGGGCATCTACCAGGGGCAGTAGTAATTCTCCTCACTTATACCACCCGACAGCGTACTTACAAGCTACTATATACAGGGGATTTTTTCTTATCTAACTCTCGACTGGTAGAGGGTTTGCGTTTAGAGGAACTACGAGGTTTAGACTTGGATGTGCTGATTGTTGAAGGCACTTATGGCACATCCCGCCATCCCCACCGCCGTAACCAAGAGAATCAATTAGCAGAGCGAATTAATCGGGCGATCGCTGAGCATTGTTCGGTAATCCTACCCACTCCGGCTTTAGGGCTAGGTCAAGAACTGTTGATGCTCTTGCGTTCTCATCACCACTTCACTGGACGAGATTTAGATATCTGGGTAGATGGTGCCGTCGCCACTGGTTGCGACGCGTACCTAGAATTGCTACCTTACCTCCCCCCATCAGTACAGAACTTTGCCCGCCATCAACCTTTGTTTTGGGACGAACGGGTGCGTCCACGGGTACGTCGTTTACAGCCAGAAGAACGTGCCACTGTTGGCAAGTCACCATGCATCGTCCTGACTGACTCTACAGCTGATTTGCGCGAACACTGTCAACCGGATACCGGGCCTTGGTTAATTCTCGTACCTGAAAAACTTGATATAAAACTTAACAAAAAATATTTAGCAGCCACCACCGTTGAAAGCTATCTCTTAGCTCAACATAGTGATGGCCCTGGTACTACGCAGCTAATTCATAATTTGCGACCTCAGCATGTGATTTTTGTCCACGGTTCTCCTGCGTACTTAGCCGACCTTACAAGCTTAGAGGAGTTACAAAACCGCTATCATATACATTCTCCGGCGGCTGAGACTTTGGTGGAATTGCCGATTGGCGATACATTTTTGCAGCCCGCAGCCCCAGAGACAAATTATGAAGGTGAACTGACGGAATTAGGAACAGTAATTACAATTACCCTACCCGATGCAATCACTGCCGATCCTCGTTGGCAACAGTTTGCTGATACTGGTTTAGTAGAGGCTCGTTGGCAAGGGGAAGAACTAGTACTACGGGGATTGTCTCAAAGAGAACTGCTCAATCAAAATAGCGATCGCTACACATGGACAGATGTAGATTGTTGCGGTACTTGCCGACATCAAAGGGGGCAGCGGTGTTGGAATCCAGCTTCCCCATTGTATAACTTTAAGGTAACTTTAGAAGGTTACTGTCCTGCTTTTGAGCCGTTAACTGATAGTCAATAGCCAATGGTCATTTGCCCGTTGTCATTTGTGCTTTGTTTTTTGCAAATGACCGATGACCAATGACCAATGACTAATAACCCTTTATTCGGGATTTGAATCAGTGTAACGATTGCGGATGCGTTCAGCTTCGGGACAATCCTCTGTCAGAAGAGGTTCTACATTACCGCGTGGCACTGAAGCCAATTTTTGCGTTACAGCACCAATGCTCTCGAGACGAACCATTTCTTCCCAAGAACAAATTTCATCCTCTTCTTCTGTTTCATAGCGTAGGGTTACTAAGTCTCCCTCTATATCTATGATGCGGGCCCGTTCAATCCAGCGTTGCTGGTCCCGCAAGAAAACACATACCTCCCGCCCGTCGCAACACAGTTGATAAATCTTGCGGTGTAGCATGTACTGCTTCTGCCTTTTTAAACAACGTAGTTAAACCTGTCAAAATTTGGGTTTGACCCCATTACATTACACCTTTAAGAGGTTAGTTTCACGGTTAAGAACAAGTACGTCATCTAGGGAGATTTTGGTTTGTCAGCCAATGGTTGCTCTACCGATGAACTCAATCTCTTTCGGGCTGATTTTAGGGAATGTCTGCTTCATAGAAGTCAAACAAATCAGGATTTGTTCTCACAAAGTTAATATTTGCTGGTGAGTGATTTCTACCATTATGTAATAAAGAATACTGAAAAACAAGCGGTGATTGCGGTTGTTTAATTTGCCTACTTGTAGTCATTGGCTTTATTAAGAAGTCCGGGGATTTGGCTTTACTCTTACCCCTGTGTATTTGATCTTAACTCATTCTCTTGCTGACCTTAATGATTTTCAATAACAACACCCAAAGAGTTTTGAGTTTTCAGGTCTTTGCTCAAACAAGGTAGAGGAAAATGAGCCAGACATGGAAATGAGGATATGGGCAAGGAAGAGGCAGTTCTTGGCAGAGGAGAAAGGCTTACTGCTACTTCCCCTCTGCTACCTCATGCCCCTCATCCCTCACTCATATTGTATTAGTCTTAACAAGATTTATGCGGTAGGGGTAATTCCATTAGCATATTGGACGAGGATGCTTCTCGTTTAATTTGACCTGTGCGAACTGCATCGTATAGGGCTGCCAGGGCTGACAAATCCTCTGACTGATAGCATTTTTTAGCCAGCACTTGATGGAGTAAACCTTCAGATTCAACACTAAGATATCCAGTTTGGAAAGCAGATTCAACAATTGTGCGAATCATGTTGATTAAGCCAGAGTAAGCAATTTATTACGTCCAGTGTGGAACATTTCCTTCTGCGGCTAATTGATATGAAACATTAATAATATGTGATTATCATTACACGTATATAGTGATTTACATCACAAGAATAATTGAGAATATCAGTTTTTGGTACATCTATCTCTCGAACTACGTATATTAATAATTACAAAATATTGTTAGCACTCGGAGTAAAAAATCAGGTCATTCATCTAAGAATATTAAAATATAGTAAATTTTTAGACAAGCAGCCAAAATAATAATCAAATTTAGTGAATCAAGCAAAAAACTGGCGAAAATCCTCATCCTTTTGACTCAATTGCACCCAGTCTAAATTCAAGGATTGGAATTTTTGCACCAAGCGATCGCAAGCAGGACGTTCAGTAGCATAATGTCCTGCGTCGATTAAAATAAGATTGCGATCGCGGCTTTCTTGAAATTGATGAAATTTGCAGTCAGAAGTCAAGTAAGCTTGGGCACCTGTTTTGCTGACTGCTGAAATAAAACTGGCTCCCGAACCACCCAAAACAGCAACTAGTGAAATTGTTTGCTGTAAGTTAGCTGTCGGAGAAAAAATTAAATTCGGGGGAGCTAGTCGGGTTTGAATTACCGTCAGAAATTCTTGTAGCGTCATCAATGGCTCTAGCAAACCAACACGACCATATCCTAATCCTGGTTGGGTGGGTACTATGGGAGTAACTTGTTGAAGTTGTAAAATTTGAGCCAAGACATCAGCAGTACCATCCTCTACTTGGTCAAAATTGGTGTGGGCGCTGTAAATACCAATATTATGAGTAAAAGCTAAACGTACCGTTTCTGCGATCGCCTCACCAGTGCGTAAGGACTTGGGAGGTGTAAAAATCAAAGGATGATGGGCAAAAATTAGATTAGCATTTAAGGCGATCGCTTCGTGCATTACTGCTAAAGTTGGTGTCAAACACACCAATACGCGTACTCTTTCCTCTAATACTCCTGGCTCAATCTGCCACCCACAATTATCCCAGCTTTCACACCAAGCAGGATTTGCCCATGCTTCAAACCAAGTAATTAAATCAGCAATTTTCATAACTAATTTTTAATTTTGAATTCACAACTCAGAATTCAGAAGCCTAAATAGTTAAAGAATTAGAAGAACATTTAATAAATGAATATATTAATCATACTAAACTGCTGATAAATTCTGATTTTTGAAATTTATAACCAGAAAAAATTCAAGTACCAGTTTCTACAATTCAGAAGCTTTGTTAGCTGTTGTTAAATAAACGTGAGTTCGACGGATAGAAAAGCCCAAAAAGCCGATTAGATGGGAATTGGCTTAACAGGGGAGGTGAAGTGCGATCGCTTTGTTAACAAAATTTACGATGCCAATAATTGCCGAATTATCCTGGCTAAGGCCTTTTGTGTAAAGCGGCTGGTCACTTGTTGACCTAAACGCTGTACACCTGGATTTACTAATAACTGAGCAATTTTAGGCGCAAATTCTACTGGGTCAAAGCCTCGTGTTTCTCGAAGAATATTAAAAATCCGTTTGATATGCTCTAAGGTTTGTTGTTGTTCAACTGTCGCGGCTGGAGTTTCATTAATTGCTGTTAATCCTACTCTTTCTCTGAGTAAATAGGTAAAGTTATGTAAAATATTTTTACCTAAAGCATCGAGTCCATTAACAGATTCATCCACCAATTTGTCACGAATGAAAGCGCCACGTTCAGATGAGAGAAATTCTACGCCCTGATTCAGCACTAAATTAAAGTCGTAGTCTTGACTATTACGCGCATTTTTTAACAAGTTTTCTAAGCGATTCCAGCGAAATCTGCCATCTTTAAATAGTAAATCTTGCAATGACGCTCTTAACTGTGGTGCAGGGTCGGTTAACAAACGTTTAGAAACGTAGGGATAAGCTTCGCTGAGAACTTTAAAAGTTGGGTCTATATATATTGCAATTCCTTCTAGCGTTACGAGGGAGCGAATAATTAAAGCGTAATAGGGCGGTACGCGGAAAGGATATTCATACATTAAGGCCGATAGTTCATCTGTGATGCTTTTAATGTTAAGTTCCGCAACACTAGCTCCTTGGGCATCAGCAAATACTCTGGCAAAAGCTGGGATAATTGGTGTTAAATCTGTGTCTGGTGATAAGAAATCTAATTTAACGTAGTCTTTTGCTAAGCCTTCAAAGTCGCGGTTAACAACATGAACGATCGCCTCAATTAAACCATAGCGTTGCGGTGGTTTAATCTCGCTCATCATCCCAAAGTCAAGATAAGCTAATTTCCCGTCGGTTGTTGCTAACAAATTACCAGGGTGAGGATCGGCGTGGAAAAATCCGTGTTCTAGCAGTTGGCGTAGAGAACACTGCACACCTACTTCAATTAAATAACGAGCATTGATGCCTTGGGCGCGAATTTCTTCTGTTTGGGTTAATTTAGTACCGTCAATCCACTCCATCGTCAACACGCGACGATTGGTATATTCCCAGTAAATTTTCGGTACGTATACGTCTTTTATATGACCGTATAACTCAAAAAATCGTTCTGCATTTTCGCCTTCATGGATATAATCCATTTCTTCAAAAATGCGCTCGCCTAATTCATCAAGAATCCCAACTAAGTCACTTCGTACCCGCTTGACCTTTTTCTGCACCCAAGCGGCGAGGTTACGCAAAATATACAAATCAATAGTAATCCGCTCTCTGAGGTCAGGGCGCTGGACTTTGACCGCGACTTCTTCACCAGTTTTCAGCCTACCTTTATAGACTTGCCCCAAGGAAGCGGCAGCAATTGGCTGGGGCGAGAGTTCGGCGTAAATTTCTTGAGGAGGTGCGCCTAGTTCTTCTTCAATAAATCGGTAAGCAATTTCGTTGGCAAAAGGCGGTAATTGGTCTTGTAGCTTGGTTAATTCTTCCAGATATACCGGAGGAACCAAATCAGGTCTAGTGGACAAAGCTTGACCAATTTTGATGTAAGCAGGCCCTAGTTGCGTTAGTAATTCTCGTAATTGAACGGCTCGACGGCGGTCATTTTTGACGACAATTCCTCGTTTACTATCCGACCATAACCCAAAAATGAAGGACAGCGTTGGCCTCAACACAGCAGAAATCCGCCCTAAAACTTGCAGCGATCTGTTTCGGTAATGTACTGCTATCTCCTGGGGATTGTAACGCGTCTCAGGTTGGGCTGTTTTAGTATCCTCTCGGGCTGCCAAAAGCCTTGGCGATCGCACTACCAAATCTTGTGTACCATCTTCTGGTACTACATCAATAATATGCAGTTCGCCTTGGCTACTTTTGCCGTTGCGACTGTCCTCCTGAACTGGTTCGGAAGTAGGGGGAAGTGTCTTAACAATCATGGAGAAGGCCACCGCTCAGAACGTTCGTATTAAGCATTGTAACAATATGTTTAGAGATTGAGCATAGGGCATTGGGCAGATGAGGGAGCAGACAAAGGAGGAGAATTTCTAATTTTTAATTGCTAACTTTTAAGGGATTTATAGAAAATAAATTATCCCTATTCTGGAGTGGGCAGGAAAGCCCACCCTGAATATATTACGGATAAGACACCCATCCAAAAAGAAAATTTGGGATGTTTTTTTATTTGTCAATCCCTAACCAAAACAACCCAAACGTCTTTGGTCAGACTCCTAATTCAGCACTGGCAATGCTTCATGCTCAATCCCCATTGCTCTGCTAAACTAATATGGGCATATTAATTTAATAATAGTAGGTATTGCTGCTTTTCTCAGTGCTGAGTCGTCTGAAGTAAAGACTTCGCTTACAACCTTACTAACTCCAAAATTTTCTTTTGACTCACAACTCAGCACTGTCTCAAGGTTCCGTTGGCCCAGCCTCTCGTAGAGAAGAAAGTTAACAACACTCGGCACTATGGAAGGAGAATTTGGCTTGATGTTGCTTTGCTTGCAAATTGAAAACTTTGCCCTCATCGACCAACTGGAATTGGAATTTAGCGCCGGACTAAATGTGTTGACGGGTGAAACAGGTGCTGGAAAATCGATTATTTTGGATGCTATTGATGCGGCTTTGGGCGGTAAAGTTTCTAGTCGAGTGATTCGTACAGGCACAAGTCGGGCAATGGTAGAAGCTACTTTCACTTCAAACCCCCCCTTAGCTGCTTGGTTGACCGAACAGGAAATCGATTTGCTTGATGAAAACTCTGTAGTCATTAGTCGAGAAATCACCGCCACAGCTAGTAATGTCCGCAGTCGATCGCGAGTCAATGGCGTATTGGTAAATCGGCAGATCATGGCAGGACTGCGCGATCGGTTGGTGGAAATCACAGCCCAAGGTCAAACGGTACAAGTGGGACAATCTGCTCAAGTCCGGGACTGGTTGGATTTGTATGGCGGTGACTCCCCAATGCAGCAACGCCAAAAGGTCGCCAGTAGCTTTAGTGCTTACCAACAGGCGCATCTCGTGCTAGAAAAACGCCGCACATCAGAACGCGAACGTTTGCAACAACTCGATTTGCTCGCTTATCAAGTGCAGGAATTGGGAGCAGCCAATCTGTGCGAACCGAATGAATTGGAACAGTTGGGACAAGAACAAGAACGCCTGAATCATGTTGTTGATTTGCAACAAATGAGTTACAAAATTTATCAGGCTTTGTATCAAAATGACAATGAAACTCCCGCCGCCGCAGATTTATTGGGAGATAGCGAAGCGACATTAAGTGACATGGTAGAATACGACACCCAACTGCAACCCCTGTTGGAATTAGTCAGGGACGCTCAAGCTGCGGTCATGGAAGTCGGAAGGCAGATTAATGCATACGGTGACAATTTGGAAGCCGATCCCCAGCGATTGGAAGAAGTGGAAGAACGCGTCCGGGAATTAAAGCAAATTTGCCGCAAGTATGGGCCGACATTAACAGAAGCGATCGCCTATTACCAGCGCATCCAAGCCCAATTAGCCCAACTTAACGATAGCGAACAATCTATCGAAAATCTAGAACAGCAAGAAAAGGCGTGTTTTGAGAAACTCACCCAAGCAAGCAATCAATTAACTCAACTGCGTAGTAAAGCTGCTGCTAATTTAGAATCGCGTTTAATATCTGAACTCAAGCCCTTAGCGATGGAAAAGGTGAAGTTTCAAGTTGAAATCCTGCCGACTTCTCCAACTGCTATGGGAGCAGATAAAATTACCTTTATGTTTAGTCCTAACCCCGGAGAACCACTACAACCTTTAACAGAAATTGCTTCTGGTGGAGAAATGAGCCGTTTTTTACTGGCATTGAAAGCTTGTTTTTCTCAAGTCGATGCAGCTGGGACAATGGTATTTGATGAAATTGATGTCGGGGTTTCCGGAAGAGTCGCTCAAGCGATCGCCGAAAAATTACACCAGTTAAGTCAACATAACCAAGTATTATGTGTTACCCACCAACCTTTAGTTGCAGCAATGGCAGACCGTCATTACCGGGTGGATAAGCAAACAATCAATCAAGACAAAGGTAAAAAAGCTAACAATGGTAACAGCGAACAACGTACCGTTGTGCGAGTTACGACTTTAGATAATTTAACTACTCGCCGGGAAGAATTAGCGCAGTTAGCTGGTGGAAAATCAGCAAGTGATGCGATCGCTTTTGCCGAATCTTTGTTATTGCAAGCCGCTAACCACCGTCATGGCAAGCAGAGTTAATTGAATAATTCGTAATTTGTATTAGAGCAAACATCCTTGGCTGAGCTTGATTCGCTCCATTTTTCTAAACTGCAAAATCTGGTACTGAGACCTTATAAATCTATAGTTTTATTTATTTAATAATCATCAGTATAATTACTAATTAGGCTGCTTTATGTTTCAGTGAGAGTATTATTGTAAGGTTATCTGTTTGCATTCTCATGGTATAGAATCGCAGCCGTACACTTGATTATTTAAAAATTGCTGTAATCAGCATATATTGTGGGCATCATAATCCCAGCAGAATTCATAAGCTAGCTGCCAAATTCTTTGGCGGCTAGTTTGTCATTGATATACAACTACAGTATCGGCTGATGGCAGATAGTTTTAGGCATTATCTCTTTATTTATCGATATAGTTTTTTACTTAAGTTAATTTTAGGATACCTACAGATTCAATTAGGAGTTATCCTCAACGTAGGTGTTTGGATATTTTCAGAAGTTCAGTTACAAGCTGCCCAACTACATGAAAATAGGAAATCCCTCTCATCCTCCCCAATAAATGCAATTCAGTATGACTTAGAACCTGCAAAACCTCTGTCCCATCGATTTTTGATTGCAGCACCGGAAAACTTCAATCCCGATTTGCGACTACCGCCACCGCCACCCAAACCACCAGAGAATTCTAGCCCGCCAACAACTTCCACCAAACCGGGAACACCAAGTGCAGTTTTGGAAAGTATTGATACGGACTATCGCTATGACACAGACAACTTTGGGCAAACCAATTTATTCATCGAACCAACGTTTCAGTTTCGATTAAGAAATGGCAATAAAATCTTTTTTAAGACAGGTTTTGATTTCTTTGAGCAACGCGGTGTTGAATCAGTTAGCAATTTTCCTTTGCAAGTTGGATGGCAAGGAAAAATTGGGCAAGTGACGTTGCAAACAGCAGCCGGAGTCGATGTGTTCGACCGTTTACCCACAGCGATTAATCTCAATGCTAAAGTAGAGGCTCCGATTTTGCCAGCACGAGTTTCGCCATCAGGCCAATTGCGATCGCTATTAGTACTATCAGGTAATTTGGAACAAGGGCCTTATAAATCCAATGCCCGAACTTTAGAAAACCAAATTACTGCTTGGCGATTTGGGCCTGATTTATACTGGCAAATTGACCGAAACACCAGCTTGTTTTCTTCATTGCGTTTGGGTAACTACAACGATGGTAATTCTGACGTACAGACTTTTAGTAGGCTAGAGCGGAAATTCGGACAATTTTCTCTAGCAGCCAACTTATTTACTTGGAGTTACGATCGCGATTTAGAACGCACAAGTGGCTATTTTTCACCACCAGATTTCTTAGTTTACAACGCTGAGGTAGCTTGGGAAGGGGATATTACCAAATTCTTACGCTGTCGCCTAGCAGCCAACTTAGGACGACAGCGACTTAAAGGAGAATTCGACAACGCCAATACCTATCAAACACGCTGTACGGTAAAGCTAACACCTAATATCGAAGCAGACTTGGGCTATAGCTTTAGTAATGTCCGCAATCAAGATACAGGAGAAAGCGCTTACGGCGGTAACTCTTTAACAGGACAGTTACGTGTCAAATTTTAATCAAAAGAATTCAGAAGTCAGAATCCAGTAAAAATATAGAATCAAGTGTGCTATAGATTTTTGATTTTCTTCAAATTATCAAGCTTGGTATTAAAGTTTTCTTAATTTTGACTGTTAACTTCTAACTCCTAACTTTTGAATTCTGACTCCTAATTCCTAACTCCTGAATTTTCTTTTTTTAAAATCCAAAATGGTATAAGGCTTAAAGATGAAAGCACCATTACCTGATAACGAAACACAGCGGATTGAATCTCTTTTGCAGTATAAGATCCTCGATACTCCTTCGGAAGTTGCTTTTGACGACCTGACTCGTCTAGCCTCATATATTTGTGGAACTCCCATTGCCTTAATTAGTTTAGTCGATCGCGATCGTCAGTGGTTCAAGTCAAAAGTTGGCTTGGATGCCCTGGAAACGCCCAGGGATATGGCATTCTGCGCCCATGCTATTTTGGAACCTGAAGTTTTTGTTGTCCCTGATGCAACACAAGACGAAAGGTTCGCTACAAACCCATTAGTTACTTCTGACCCTAATATTCGATTTTATGCTGGTGTAACGCTGACTAACGCTGAAGGATATGCACTAGGAACACTTTGTGTAAACGATCGTGTACCAAGAAACCTATCTTCAGAACAGATTGAAGCATTACAAATTATCGGTCGCCAGGTAATCAAACAACTAGAAATGCGCCGCAACTTAGCAAGTCTGGTGTTAGCCAATGATACGCGCAAACAAGTACAAAAGAAACGCAAACAATTTTTTCAAAGGGTTGCTGGTGGGTTTGGGTTAGCATCAGTAATTTTAGTCTTGATTGGCGTAATTTCTTATCAGAATACAACCCTTTTAATTAATAATAATAATCAGGTACAAAGAACCCAAGAGAAAATTAATAAGCTTGAAGAACTACTGTCTGAGATGAAGGATGCTGAAACTGGACAACGCGGTTACATCCTTACTGGACAAGAAAGTTATTTAGAACCTCACCAAGCAGCACTTAGAAACATCGATCGAACAATTGAAGAATTGGAGGATTTAATTGCAGCTCACCCCAGCCAACAAAAGCAGTTCGTAATCCTTAAACCCCTGATAGCTGCAAAACTTACCATACTCAAACAAACTATAGACTTGCGCCAAAATCAGGGATTCGAGGCGGCATTACAGTTAATTCAGACAAATCAGGGAAAGAATCTCATGGATGATATCCGCAAGATTATCAATGAGATGGAGAATGAGGACAAAGGATTGCTTCACCAGCAATCACAAGCTGCCAAAGCCAGTGCTAACAACACGATTTTCACACTTGCGATCGCTATTTGTCTGAGTTTTATTATTCTAGCCATACTCTACTGCTTCATTTATCGTGAAGTCAGAGAGCGTAAATTGACAGAAGAGACACTCAACCAAGAACGCAACTTTATCTCCGCAGTTCTTGATACAGCCAGTGCTTTGGTAGTAGTTGTTGACACCCAAGGGCAAATCATTCGCTTCAATCAAGCTTGCGAGCAAACAACTGGTTACTCATTTGATGAAGTCAGAGGCAGGTATTTCTGGAATTTATTTTTAGTGCCCGAACAGGTAGAGCCAGTCAAAGCAGTGTTTCAGCAGTTGCGAAATGGTAAAGGGCCTAATGAGTACGAAAACTATTGGGTAACGAAGGATGGGAGTCGGCGACTAATTGCCTGGGCTAACACTATTTTGCAAGACTACGAGGGTCGCGTGGAATACATTGTTGCCACGGGTATTGATATCAGCGAGCGCAAACGTACCGAACAGCATCTTAAAGCACAATATGCTACAACCCGCGTCTTAGCAGAGTCTACCACCATTAAAGAAGCCATGCACCTAATCCTGCAAGGAATCTGCGAGAGTTTGGGAGCGGCTGTGAGTGAAATTTGGATGGTGGATCGGGAAGTTAATATACTGACTTTTTTAGATAATTGGTATAAAACATCATTAGAAATGCATGAATTTGACATACTCAGTCGGCAGATAACTTTTGCGCCCGGAATTGGATTGCCTGGTCGTGTATGGGCTAATGCCGAACCTGTTTGGATTACTGATGTTGCTAAAGATAGCGGTTTTGTGCGCTTAAAAATCGCTGCCGAAGCAGGACTGCATGGAGCTTTTGGTTTTCCCATCCGGGGAGGTAAAAAAATCCTTGGTGTGATTACTTGCTTCAGCCATGAAATCCAGCAACCCGACCCAGATTTGGCAGAAGTGATGAATTCTATTGGCGAGCAAGTCGGACAATTTATTGAGCGCAAACAAGCAGAAGAAGAACTTCAACGCCAAAACTTGCGATCGCAATTATTTACTGAAATCACCCTGAAGATTCGCCAGTCTTTGCAAATTAAAGAAATTCTGCAAATCGCTGTTACAGAGGTACAGAAAATTCTCCATAGCGATCGAGTCTTAATCTATCAGCCTGATGAATCTACAAGCACCATCGTCGAAGCAGTAGTTTCTGGGTGGTTGACAATCAAAGAGAAAAAGCTCACTGAAACTTACTTTCAAGCAGAGTATCTACAACAGTACTATCTACAGCAGTATCGTCAAAAACGAAATTCCGGGCTTGCAGATTTAGATCTAGGTGAAGTGCAAAAAAATCATATAGAATTACTCCAACAATTTGGAGTCAAGTCCAATTTAGTTGTGCCCATTCTTGTTAAAGAAGAACTCTGCGGTTTACTAATTGTTCATCAGTGCGGTAGTTCTCGCCAATGGTCTAGCTTTGAAACTCATCTTTTGCGGCAAATAGCCGACCAAGTAGGTATCGCCTTAGCCCAAGCCCAAATGTTAGATGCAGAAACTCAACAGCGACGAGAACTTGAAGTTGCTCGTCACGAAGCTGAATTAGCTTCTAAAACCAAAAGTGCTTTTTTAGCTAACATGAGCCATGAAATTCGTACCCCCATGAATGCTGTATTGGGGATGACAGGCTTAATGTTGGAAACTCCCCTCAACTGGGAGCAACGGGATTTTATGGAAACAATTCGCATTAGTGGAGATGCACTGTTAAGCCTAATTAACGAAATTTTGGATCTGTCTAAACTTGAAGCTGGGGAGATGGTGTTAGAAACTCTAGATTTTAACTTATCTACCTGCATAGAAGAAGTGCTGGAATTATTGGCTCCCCCAGCCCATAATAAGGGATTAGAAATAGCAGCCTTGATTTATCCTAACGTCCCCACCGATCTCCAAGGTGATGCTGGTCGTTTGCGACAAATCTTGATGAACTTAATCAGCAATGCGATCAAATTCACCAGCAGTGGAGAAGTAGTAGTACGAGTAGAATTGCGATCGCACTCCTCGACTACAGCCACCATCTATTTTGCCATCATAGATACCGGTCTTGGCATTAGCTCCCAAGACCAATCCAAACTATTTACGCCATTTACCCAAGTAGATGCTTCCACCACCCGCAAGTATGGCGGTACAGGTTTGGGATTAGCTATCTGCAAGCAACTAGTGAACTTGATGGGAGGAGAAATTGGCGTAGAAAGTCATCCGGGTAAAGGATCTAAATTTTGGTTTGAAATAACTCTTCCCAAACAACTTCAGCCAATTTCCTCAATACACGATGGCTTCGCCAACGCCAAGGGCGAACCCGCACTTCTAACTAATCGCCGCTTGTTAGTAGTCGATGATAATGCTACTAATCGCAAAATTATCCACTATCAAGCTACCCGTTGGGGGATGGTAGTAGACCAAGCTGCTTCTGCTACTATTGCCCTCAAAACTATTGAACAAGCTGCTAAGCACAACAGTTTCTATGACATTGCTGTGATTGACATGCAGATGCCAGAAATAAATGGCCTGACTTTGGGAGAGCAAATTAAGAACAATCGGGCGATCGCACACTTACCTTTGATTATGCTCACCTCTACTAATCAACGGGATGAAGTTCAACAAGCGCTAAAAATTGGATTCGCGGCTTATTTGGTCAAACCTGTAAAGCCGTCCCGACTTCTCGATACGATTGTGGCTATTTTAGAAACGCAATTAGAACCGAAACAAGAGGAGGCGGTGACGCAAACAGGAACCACTGCGCCCTTGCGGTTCCCCGACTTAAACCAAGTGGCGTTGAAAGACCCAGAGAATCTATCTAGTCCATTCCCCATGTCCCCGTGTCTTCCCGTTCCCGCTTCTTCTTTCTCCATTTCTAACTCTCCCAAATTAAGAATTCTTTTAGCTGAAGATAATTTGGTAAATCAGAAAGTAGCTTTGAAGCAACTCCAGAGTCTCGGCTACAGTGCTGATGTTGCTGCTAATGGGCAAGAAGTGTTGCAGTTATTAGAAAAAATCCCTTACGATTTAATTTTGATGGACTGCCAAATGCCAGTTCTTGATGGTTTAGAAGCCACAAAAGAAATTCATCGTTGGCAAGAAAACTGCTTTGCGGGTGGTCGTCGTCCTGTGGTAATTGCAATGACAGCTAATGCGATGAAAGAAGACAAACAAATGTGTCTAGATGCAGGCATGGATGACTATTTGAGCAAGCCAGTAATCAAGGAAAAATTGGCAGCGGCTCTAGAGCGTTGGGCTATGCTGATATTGCCCAAACAAACTGTTGTTTCAAAGCAGACAATTAGTACAAAAGATGCTGATTTAGTTGACCTACCAATAGATTGGGAACGCTTGCATCAACTTTCAGAAAATAATCCAGAATTTGAAATTGAATTACTACAAATATTTGTAGAAGATATTCAAGCGCGTTTAGAAATAATTCAAATGGCGATCGCAGCTCATGATTTTGAGCAACTAGCGCGAGAAGCGCATCAAATTAAAGGTGCTAGTGCCAATATGGGTATTACAATCATGCACCAGGCGGCAGAAAAATTAGAACAACTAGCTCGCAATCAAGAGCGTCGAGGTACTAATAAATTCGTTTTAGAGTTAGAAGAGTTTGTTAAACGCATTCAAGAGTTTTTAATGATTGCTAATTAGTCATTTATCATTTGGAAATAACTAATTTTATTTGATAGATATAACTTGTAAACAAATGGGAATAATAAATTTGATGTCCTCAAAGTAGGTTCTGAGGTTTTCCTGATGAGTCAGATGAGTAGAGACGATGTCCGAGAACGGCTGGGCAATATCGATCAGATCCGCGATATTATTTTTGGTACACAGCTAAGAGAGTACGAAAATCGATTTAGTAAACTGGAGTCAGATATTTCTTTGTTGCAACAACAAATGCGATCGCATGTTGAGCAACTCAAGTCCAACTTTTCCACCGAACTCAAAGCGGGGTTTGAGGCAGTAGAGAAAAAGCTAAAGTCACTCAACATCACAACTCAAGAAGAAACTCTTGACTTACGCCAACAAGTCGATCGACTTAATAAAAAGTTCTCTAGTAGTGTTCAGTCCCTTGATGACGCCTTAGATAGCCAAACTACCTCAATCCGAGATGAAATCTTTCAAACTAAAGTCCAATTACAAGATGATGTTACCGCCCTGCGGGATCTAATTTTAGAAGAAATAGATCGCCGCTTTTCACAGTTGACAAACACCAAGGTTTCTAAAGATGATATAGCTGAAACTTTGTTTGCCTTAGGAATGCGCCTGAAAGAAACTGAATTTATTCCTCAGCTACGAGAAGCCGCCGATGAAAGCAGCAACGATTATACTGCCGTACCGCTTCTAGAAACTACAAAATTGTCAAAAATGTTAACTTAGTCCAACAGTACAGTAAAGTTACATTCTTAATCACAGTAGAAGATGAAGGGGATGAGGTAAATAATTTTTAACCGGAGCTTTCAAAGTCTCCGGCTCGTTCCTAATTCCTAACTCAGCACGGTCTAAAAGTACCGAAGAAAGCTAACAGCACTTTTCAAGACGAGATTTACTGATATGACTCAAGTAGAACATTCAATTTCTCAATCTCTTGAATTAAAAGAAGAAGAAGTTATACAGCTTGAGAATTTAGTACATTTACTTGTGGAACTCAAAATTATTGATTCGCCTCAGCAATCTTTTTCTCCATTAGGATTAGAAAATAATAATACTTACGAATATTTTCCCATAAAAAATGAATTCTTGCAACTTACTTCAGTTCCATTGGAGGTGTGTGAAGCTTATTTAGAGTCTACTTTTAATTCTATTTGTCACGTACCTAATTTTTCAAAAATTGCTGAACAAGAGTTAGAAAAATCTGTTGAAATATATACAGAGTATGAGAACATTCCTGAAAAATCAGAGGATGCATTTCAAAAATTACAACAAATTTTAGTTGGACGTGATCTAGCAGAATTAAATAATATTATTAATCAAATTAAAGAAAAAACAACAAAATTAGAATATCAAATTTATGAACCAAAAGAGTTAATCAATCTATTGTTACCCTGGATCTCTGAGCTTTTAAAACTGAAGCTGGCTGAATCAAAAGAGGAAATTATAGAGATAATTGCTCCTATTATCGATCGCACTATCCGTAGTCGTACTGAACAAGATAGAGCGAGCATGAGTGAAGCGATCGCACCTGCTGTTCCTCTAGCAATTTCCCAACAAATTATTGTTGCACCACAGGAAGTATCAGATGCAATCGCTCCGGCAATAGGACGAGCAATTAAAAAGCAAGTTGAAATTGAAGAAAATATTGTCGTTGATGCACTCTACCCAATTATTGGTAGTACCATAGCCAAATATATGGCAGAGACAATCCGTGCTATTAACCGACAAGTTGAAGAAACCCTCAGTATAGAAGGAATTAAACGCAAAATTCGTGCCAAGTTACAGGGGGTTTCAGAAGCAGAATTAATTCTTAAAGAAGCTCTGCCATTTGCAATTCAAGCCATTTTCTTAATTCATAAAGCATCTGGTTTAATTATCTCAAATATTCAACGCTCTGATGCACAGCAGCTTGAGGCTGAAATGGTAGCAGGAATGCTGACTGCGATTCGCAGCTTCGCCAATGATTGCATTAATCAATCTGGAGGTGTGACTGAATTAGATACAATTGCTTACGGAACCTCACAAATTATTTTAGAAGTTGCAGGCTACTGTTATTTAGCCACTGTTATTCAAGGAGAGCCAAGCAAAAAGTTTATTGATAAAATGCGGAAGAATTTCACTAAAGTTATTAAAAAGCATGGCGAGATAATTGAAAATTTTGACGGTGATTTAGATACTATTCCTAGTGAAGTTAATGCACTTTTGCAAGAACTCCAAGAGATAGCTATTCAGCATAAAAATAAAAAAAATCTCTTTTCACCTTTACTAATATTCGGTTTGACAGTTCTCGGCAGCATTTTTATTCCTTGGGGCTTTTGGCAATACCATACTGAAGTGATACGTTCTGTTGAAAATAAAACTTTGTTAGCTCTAACTTCTACTCCTGAATTAGCTGTGTATCGGTTAACAGTGCAAGTAGAACATAAGAAATTAAAATTAACTGGACGATTACCAAATCAGCTTCTTCGTCAGAAAGCTGAAGAAATTGTCAAACTAATCTCTCCTAATTGGTTAATTGACAATCAAATTTTATTAGTAGAAATACCAGCAGATCCTGTGTTAGCTGCTGCTGAAGTTAAACGAGTTACGGTAATTTTAAATCAAACAGAGGGTACAGCTATTTTTAGTCGATACATTGCTGGTAAAGTATTTATTGAAGGTACTGTTAACAGGATTGCAGATGCTCGAACTATTTCTCATGCATTTGAGGAAATTCCAGGTGTAAAATTTGTGTCTAGTGCAGTGCGAGTAGAACCTTTACAGATTGAAGTGCGATTTTACTTTCAACCTGAGTCAGCCAGTCTGGTGAAAGCTGATTTAGAACATAAAGTTAAACGGGTGAAATTTTTTCTCAATCAGCACCCAAATCAACATTTAAAAATCATTGGTTATAGTTATGACCATAGTAGTAAAAATACCTCTCAAAGATTAGCACTGATGCGAGCAAAAGCTGTACAACAAGCATTGATTAAATTAGGTATTGAACCATCTCGTCTACAAATAATTGCTAGAACAACTTTCCCACCAGGAATTGATGCAACACAACCCTTGTGGTTAAGCCGCTGTGTGATTATACAAACAATAAACTAATAATTTTCAATTTTAGGTAACTACAATTTATATATGTCTACAATCTCTAAAAAAATATGCTTATTTGGTGATTTTGGGGTTGGTAAAACTAGTTTAATTCGGCAATTTGTTGAATGTAAGTTTAGTGATGAATATCTTTCAACTGTAGGAGTAAAAATTTCTCGAAAGTTAGTTAGTTTTTCTAAAAAAGGTATATCTAGTGAACAAAGTTTACAACTTATAATTTGGGATATTGAAGGTAGTAACAAATTTAAAGCAGTTGCTCAAAATTATTTCCAAGGTTCTAAAGGTGCTGTAATAGTTGGTGATGTGACACAACCAGAAACCCTCAACCATCTCCAAGAACATATTCAAACTTTTCTAACTGTTAATCCTCAAAGTTATATTATTGTTGCACTGAACAAATCAGATATGATTGCAGGGGAATATTTAGAAAATATCCGCAAAATGTATCAATTCAGTAACCAAATTAATGTATTAGATACTTATATAACTTCAGCAAAAACTGGCAACAATGTTAATGAAATATTTCAAAGTTTAGCTAATCGTTTAATTTAGGAAAATGAACTTATTATTGACAAATATATTGTCTGTATCTGGGATTGACTATTTGATTATTAATAAAAACTTTCATATCATAGAGATGTCTCTAGGAGTAAATCATTTTGCTGATGTTCCTGAGCAAGTAAGGCAAGGTGGTGATGTTCGGATTGTATTTCCAGAATTAGAGGGACTTGAAGATATTTTTGATGCGATTCGACAGGGACAACAAAATAGTTTTGAATTAAAGGGAATTAGGCGATCGCCAGATACTACTTCTCCTTTATATATTGATATTTGTATTACTAATATCCAAGAAGACAATTATAGTAATTCACTTATTATTCTTGTGCGGAATGTAACAGAACGGATGGTGCTTGAGCAATCTTTATTCCAAGGTGCAAATGAAGCAAATCTTTTGTTACGTAACTTAAAGGCTTCTAAACAATACATTGACCAAATTGTGACATCAATTCCAGATGCATTGTTAGTAACAACACTGTCAGGAAATATTAAGAAAATTAATCCAGCCACACAGGTTTTGTTGGAATACGAGGAAACAGAACTTATCGGTCAACCTATCACCAAAGTTCTTAAAGAAATCAATCCATTTAATATTCAAAGTATTGATATATCCCCAAATTTTGAGATAAATTATTTAGTCAAAGAGGTAGAAACACTTTGTAATACTAAAAGTGGTAAAACTATTACTGTAAATTTTTCCTGCTCAATCATTCAGACAGAAATTGAACATTTTCAAGGTTATGTTTATATTTTACGAGACATGACTGAACGAAAACAAGCAGAACTTGCTAAACAGCAATTCTTAGCAATGATTAGCCATGAAGTTCGGACTCCAATTACATCAGTAACTGGTATGGCGAACTTGTTATTAGATAGTGAATTGACTCTTGAGCAGCGAGACTTTGTTGAAACTATTTACACAAGTGGAAATTTCTTACTTAAAATTATTAATGATTTCCTTGACTTTTCTAAAGTTCAATCGGGCAATTTAGAAATAGAGGAACAACCTTTTATTTTGCGAAATTGTATTAATCAGGCTCTTGATTTACTTACACCTAAAGCTAAAGAAAAAGGATTAACAATCACATTTTTAGATAATCCTAAGCTTCCTACTACGATTGTGGGAGATATTACTAGACTGCGCCAAATCTTAATTAATTTACTCAGTAATGCTATAAAATTTACCAGTACTGGAAGCATAGAAGTTTCAGTTACAGCCTGCAAACAAACCGATAATAATTATTTTGCTATAAATACTTATGAAATTCAGTTTAGTATTAAAGATAAAGGCATTGGAATTCCACGCGATCGCCTGGAACGTTTATTTAAAGCTTTCAGTCAAGTTAACTCGTCTATTACTCGAGAGTATGGTGGTACTGGTTTAGGTCTTGCCATCTGCAAGCAACTGTGCGAGTTAATGGGTGGCAGAATTTGGGTTGAAAGTCAGCTGAATACAGGCAGTACATTTTATTTCACAATTACCGCTTCTGTGATTCCAGAAGAGGTAGGACTTAAGAGCAGCCAGTACAATCTTGGGGTTTCACGCCACTTCCTACAACATGGGGAACCTGCTGTTGACGCTCCTGTAGGAGAAGTTCTGATGCCTCTGTCTTGCCATCCTTCGGGCGTCTACGAAGGAAGTCTCTCTACGAATGCAACAGACAACTCTATCGCACACACTGGCTCCCTAAGTGGAGCAACTGGCGTTAAGAATTCAGAATTGAGAATTCAGGAGTCAGAAGTGAAAAACTACGGAAATAACTACAATATTCCTGCTCTTAATTCTTCTAAATTAAGAATCCTTTTAACAGAAGATAATTTAGTTAATCAAAAAATTGCTTTGAAACAACTTAAAAATTTGGGTTATAGTGCTGATGTTGCAAATAATGGACAAGAAGCTTTGGAGATATTAGAAAAAATTCCTTATGATTTAATTTTGATGGATTGCCAAATGCCGATTCTTGATGGTTTAGAAGCCACAAAAGAAATTCATCGTTGGCAAGAAAGTCGCTTTGCAAGTGGTCGTCGTCCTGTAGTAATTGCAATGACAGCTAATGCAATGAAAGAAGACAAACAAATGTGTTTAGATGCAGGTATGGATGACTATTTAAGTAAGCCAGTTTTGAAGGAAGATTTGGCCGCGGTTATAGAGCATTGGGCAACTATAATTTTGAATGGAAAACAAACAGATGTAACTTTAGTCGAGCTATCAATTGATTGGGAACGCTTGCATCAACTTTCAGAAAATAACCCAGAATTTGAAATTGAATTACTGCAAATATTTGTTGAAGATATTCAAGCTCGTTTAGAGATAATTAAAATGGCGATCGCAACTCATAACTTTGAGCAACTAGCGCGAGAAGCCCATCAAATTAAAGGTGCTAGCGCCAACATGGGAATTACAACCATGCATCTAGCAGCAGAAAAATTAGAACAATTAGCTCGCAATCAAGAGCGTCGAGGTACTAATAACATCATCTCAGAGTTGGAAGAGTTTGTCGAGCACATCCAAGAGTTTTTAATCAAGAGATGAAGCTACAGTATGAGCATCTATTTGAGTGATAGCCTGAATCAAATCGATAACTATCTGCTTAATTGGAAGATTTGTTAAGAACTCAAACATCAAAGTTGGGAATTATTAAAAAGGTTGTTATATCTAGAATTTGGCAGTATCAAATATTAGTAATATTTACTAATAAATAAACAGTAACGATTGTCTACTGTTGGCTCATAACTCAACTTGTCAGCAATGGCAAACATGATTTGTAATCCACGTCCGCGCTCTTGGTCGTTCTCCTCAAATTCAGATATTTGTCGCAATTGCTCCTCTAAATTAAAATATTTACCTTGAGACCAAATGCGAATTTCTATATACTCATTTAAACGCACAGCTTCTATCTCAATGGGAGTTTCAATGGGTAAATTTTTGTGGGCGTGTTCAACAACATTAGTAAAGCCCTCTATCAAAAGTGTTTGACATTGCCACCAAATTTGTCGATCGGGAAGACTTGGTTGATTCATCTGCTCGAACCAAGATAAAACTTCAGGCGAAGCTGTCAGGTCTGTATTGACTTTTAGATAAATTTTCTTATTCACTTCTTAAATAATAAAATATTTTAAAATCATCATATTCGCTAATCAGTTTATTTAATTTGAGTATTTTCACTATACATTACAAACTAAATTTCATATAAGTTAAGTTAGAACAAATACTGATTTTTCATTGTAATTATTAAAGTATTAATTATGTTTAAAATTTTAGTTATTGATGACGATCCTACAGTCCGAGCAGTACTGAAAAGCACACTCAAAAAACAGGGTTATGATATTACTGTAGCCAGTAATGGTGAAGAAGGAATTACACAAGCACAACTGCTACGTCCTGCTCTGATTATCTGTGATTGGATGATGTCCGAGGTAGATGGGCTAGAAGTATGTCGGCGAATAAGGTCAGATGCACAGTTGGCAACTACATTTTTTATTTTATTAACAGCTAGGGGAGCCGCTAGAGGAGAGGAAGAAGATAGAGTTAGAGGACTTGATGCTGGAGCAGACGAGTTTATCTCTAAACCAATAGAGATGAATGAATTGAAAGCAAGAGTCAGAGCGGGACTAAGGCTACATCAGCTCAATCAAGATTTACAAACTAAAAAACAAGCTTTGGAGACTCTCAATCAAGATTTGCAAACCCAAAAGCAGATTTTAGAAGCAGAATTGACTGAGGCAGCTGATTATGTGCGATCCCTCCTACCCTCACCGCTTGTAGGAACAGTAACTAGTGAAAATTTGTTTATTCCTTCAGCACAGCTAGGGGGTGATTGCTTTGGTCATAATTGGATCGACGACGATCGCTTGGCAATTTATTTATTAGATGTATCAGGACATGGAGTAGGTTCAGCACTCTTATCTGTGTCGGTGCTGAATGTTTTGCGATCGCAATCTCTGCCAAACACCAACTTTTGTCAACCCAGTGAAGTCCTAAAAGCGCTCAATCACGCCTTCCAAATGAGGAAGCACGGTGATAAATACTTCACAATTTGGTATGGAGTTTATCACCGCCTCAAACGTCAACTCATTTATGCCAACGCTGGACATCCACCTGCTTTACTGTTATCTAGTACCTCAACAACAAATATCCAAGTTCAACAGCTAACTTCTTTAGATTTACCGATTGGCTTTTTACCTGATGTCGAATTTGAGGATGCTGTTTTTGAAGTCCAAGAAAATAGCTCATTATATATTTTTAGTGATGGTGCTTATGAAATTAATCAGCCAGATGGGAATATTTTAGGAATTGATGCTTTCATTGACTTATTAATCAAATGTAGTCAAGAAGATACTTATAATCTCAATCGACTATTAGCAAATATTCTCACATTGAATACTCAAAATAATCTTGATGATGATTTATCTTTGGTAAAAGTTAACTTTGGTTAATTTACTCAAATGTACGTATTTCAATTTTGTTTTGCTAGTACTTGACGATTAAATTCCTCTTGGTCAGCAAAGGTTTGAAAAATTCTATCCATTTTAGTCAGTTCAAATAACATTCTGACTTGATCGCTGATAGAACAGACAAAAAGTTTACCATTGGCTTTTCGTACCATTTGCATTGCTGATACTAAAGCACCTAAACCAGAACTATCGATAAACTTTACTTCTTTTAAATCCAATAACAAGATATCAGCTCCATTTTCTACAATCGTGCTAACTTCACGACGTAATTCATTCCCTCTAATACCATCTAAAATTCCAGATAATTCTAGTACTGTCACACTCATATTCATGAATCAAAGCTCCAACAATCTACTTAAAATTATACATTAATATTTTGGCATTCAGTTAATAGAAAACGCAAGAGCTAAAGTAATAATTTTGTTGATATTATGTAATGCTGTCTGATTTCTGAGAACTGTCCCAGTGACCAATAACCAAAAACTATAGTACAATTTCTCAGTGATTAACTTGAAAAATTCTCTTTGACTCGTCTATTATTACTATTTGCTATTGCAGTAAAGAAGCTAGCATCAACCCATTGTCGAGAAATTTCAAAAGCTTCAAAATACCCATCTTTTTGACCTAATTCTCGTGCCCAAAACCGAGATAAAATCAGGATTGCATCGAGTTGCATAAATGCTTTGTTTGCTTCGGATTCATAACAACCAATAGCAGCGACTTTTTCCTCAATTACAGAGGTAATATCTACAAAAAAGTTTGGTTCAAAGCCACGTAAAAAAACAGGTGGTGCTGAATACCATAAAGGTATGTTTTTACGGGTAGCAACATTAGAAACTGCGATCGCACACACTTCATGATCTCTATGTCCATATTTTTCAGGTTGTGGTGCGTGAGTAATAATCAAATCCGGTTGCCAACGCCCAATAGCTTCTTCAGCAACTTTAATTACTGCTTGTGTTGAGAAATTGCACTCTTCAAGTGCGTGAAATTCATAATTGGCACCGATGATTTTACCAGCTGCATCTGCTTCTTGATGACGTGTACCCTTAACAGGTGAACTAGAAAGGCTACCATCAGTCAAAATTAAGCAACGAACATTCCACCCTGCCTTCGACATCAAACTGAGAGTACCAGCAGCAGGTAAAACTTCATCATCAGCATGAGCATAAATTGTTAACACAGTTTGCTGACTAAAGTTGTTACAGTCTAAATGAGTATTCATGGCTGTTTTCGAGTTTGTCATTAGTCATTGGTGATTAGTCATTGGTCATTTCTTCCCCTGCCTCCCCATCTCCCTATCTTCCTAATCCCTCTCATCCCTCTTACACCTCTTTCGGAGGTTGCCAAACAGATGCGCGGATAATAGCCGACAAAAGTAATAAATTATAAATAGCCCATGCACCATTGAGTAGGTGAACTTCAGGATAATTAAGATGGCCAATTGCAAACCGATAAAGGCTCCATAAGATTCCCAGGATAGTCAAGATAAAAACAACGATTTGTGGCCAAACTAGCGATAGATAAATGCCTGATTGCCGTTGTTTAGGTGTAACTTGGAAATTTAGTTTTTGTCCTGTAAATACACTCCAGACGGCTTGAATTAATAAAGGAAATAAAGCGATCGCGTATTGTTCGGAACGCCAAACTTCTCTTGCTGGAATGCCCCAAGTGGCTGCAATAAAAGTCATGCGGTTAATAATAAAAGCTGGAAAAAAGTGTAAAGCAAAGTCAGGTCCGTAGGTTTTAACTGGAATGATATCTGTGAAAAAATAGATAATTGGACAAGAAATGAAAATCAAAGTTGCAAAACCAGAAAAATAGCTATACATCGTTTTAAAATAATGCAACCTTTGCCAAAAAGTTAGCCCTGGCTTTGTTAACGGATTTTCTCTCAATAGTACTTGAATTGTTCCTTGTGCCCAGCGTAACCGTTGTTTAAGAGTAGAACTCAGATCATCTGGTGCTAAACCTTCTGCCAGCAATTCATGATGATAAATAGATTTCCATCCAGCACCATGTAGACGCATCGCTGTATTCATATCTTCTGTAATACTGTTGCTGGATACGCCACCAATTAATTGAAATTCATTTAAACGTTTTTCGTCTTTGGCAAACTCATCAGCAAAATATTGCAGTCCAACACTAATTAGTGCTTCTCGCCTCAAAAGTGCATTTGTACCTGTATAAAAAGCGGCATTCATGCCATCTTTGCCCTGTTGAAGCGGCCCATAAAATAAATTTGCTCGATGTCCAAAAGGATCGCCCGCAGGAATGTTGTAAAAATCCTGGCGGGTCTGAACAAAAGCAATTTGATTCTGGTCATATTTCCCTGTGAAAAGATTATAAGTGTAGAAATAAGGCAGAACTCGTTTAATAAATTGTGGTTTGGGAATATGGTCAGCATCTAGGGTGAGAATAAATTGTCCGGAAGTTTCTCCAGAAAAAATTGCGTAATTCAGGTTACCTGCTTTAGCGTGATGCGGTACACCAGCTGGTTTGGGACGAGCAATGTAGCGAAAACGAGCGAGTTCAACTAGTTCTATTTCTTTGTTACGAATCGCTTCTTCTAAGGCTTTGCGTTCAGTAGTCAGGCGATCGCTTATACTTTGATGTTGTGGAGGTAACCAAAGAATAAACTCTCGCAGACTTTGCACAAATCCGCTAGCAAACTGGTTTTCTTCTGGTTGTGATGCAGCTTGCAGCCATTCTTCAGCAGCTTGAGTGTTAGGTGTAAGATTTTCTAGTTGCTTCAAGCGGTCTAACAACCAAAAGTGTTCTGCATCAATTCGTTCTGCTTCCTGCTGTAGTTGCGGTGAGAGCAAATCCTCAATACACAATCTTTCTGTCATTGCTCGCATCTGAGCCGAGTTACCATCATCCAGCACATAAACACGTAACTTTGTTGGCGGGTAATCCATTGCTAGAGCAGCTTTAGCAGTTTCTTCTACAATTTCTGGTGGCTCGTTGTAGCACGTTACAAACACATCTACTGTTGGCCAGTCGGATCTTGGTATCTGTGGAGTCATCTGGTCGAACGATTTAATTTGTCGAACTAAAGGCCGCCACAACCCAATTACAAACATCATGCCACCGAAATAGCTATAAATTTCAGCTATTAACAAAGGAATAGAGATCCAAAGCGCATCAAAATTAATCGAATGGGTGATGCGCCATTGCAAATACCAGATACCAAAAATTAAATTTATTTCTGCCAAATAGCGAAATAGCAACGTTCTTTTTTTAAGTAACGAGCGGCTATTTCCAGAAAAGTTTGGAGAATTATCAATAATAGAAACTGAAGTCATATTAGTAATATTTGAGATTTATGAGTCTGATTTTAGATTTAAAAACTCAGCAGGGAATAAATAGCCAACAATTGCCTGTGAAGATACACCAGTCTCTTGAAATATCTTTTGGATGGTTTGAGCGCATGGATTTTGAATCATGATGTCTGTTACTTGTACAAACTACTGACTGCATCGACTCATGTACAAGTATTCCCAAATACAACTGGTTATTAACAAATACGCCTTTGTAATTACAGTAATTTCCCTTTCAACTTATGGACTGACAAATACAGGACTTACGCACTCAAACCTGAAACCTAGATCCCCTCTAGCCTCCCGATAATATCAAGTCCGGCTAATTAGTTATAGCAGGAGGCAGGAGGTAAAAACCTTACTATTCCTAAGATTCACTCTTGTCATTATGTCCTAATCTACCTGGCAACTGCTATATACAGCAGATTGCAACTAAGTGAGGTACAAGATCCAGGATTGATTTATCACAGATAAAGAGTTTCTACCTCCTGCCCCCTGCCCCCTGCCCCCTGCCCCCTGCCTCCTGCCTCCTGCCTCCTGCCTCCTGCCTCAAAACCCGTAACTTTGTACTTCATGCGAATGAAAAGTGCTGTAATTCCCGAATCTATGCAGAAAGCTCAAAAACCGTTCCCCTCTACCCCTATAACGGTCTTAATCATAAGTCTTTAACGGGACACGATATAAATTGAGGGTAACTTATAAAGCCTGCTTTTTAAGGGGGTTGGGGGATCTGAGTGCATAAGTCCTAAAACAGAAAAATATCTCAGTGTTCATAGTCAATAGTCATCAGCGATCGCTCATCAACTTCAAACAGGATAATTTATTTGTTAGGGTTCCCTTATTCTGTAACTTTTGCGCCAGTTACTAGTGGAGTATTTTTGCTACTTGAAACCCAGTAACTTCCAGAACCATCAGAAATTAACTTGGTTCGTTGGATTGCAGTGTTGGGTAAACCTCGCCCAGAATTTCCCTTAGTAACTGCTATCCACCAAGCAGAGTTCATGGTGGTAATCGGACGAATTAGGGGTTGTTGATTCATCGCTGTATATAGCAAGGATTGCAAAATCATACTATTGGTGCTGCTTGTGAAACCAACCGCCGTTTTACCTGTGGTTTCATAAAAGCCTTCATAAAATCCAGCCAATGGATTATATAAATCAGTCGTTCCTTGGAGTAACTCTTGACTATACTTGTTTTCTGGAAGCAAAGCATGATAAGTAAAAGCTACTGCTGTACTTACTAATCGCCCTTTTGGTAGAGATTGACCGTCATCTCCTAAAGCTACCCAGGATTCACCTTTGCCAATAATTGTGCTGTGGACAGTGTAAGGCTTGCGATCGATTAGGGTTGTAGCTGAGGCTGTGAAAATGCCGGTGCGACGGTAGCGTTCCGCTTGCGCCTGGAAAATTGGCTCAAAGAGCGATCGCATTTGTGGATCTAGTCCAAATTCCAAAGCATAAAGTAAGAAAGGATTGCTAACTGTGTATTGGTTTTTAAAGTTAGTATCTGTGCGACGGCGTTGGATTGGTACTTGTATTCCCTCTACTGAGGCTGTTTGATATTCACCGCCAACAGCAGAACCCTCAACATTAAACCCCCATAATTGAAAAGCACGCGCAGCATATTCTTCATAACCCAAGCGGGTTTCAGGGTTAACGCGAGTAATATATTGCCCATCTTGCTCTTTGGTGACAGTAGCACTAGAAAGAATACCTTCGCGCACTACACGTAAGTATGACCAATCCAGCACAATTTTATCTACCGCAGCCGTGTATTCTGGATGACAGGTTTTTAAGTTGTAAAGCGCTGCCAGTATCCTCCCCAAATCTAAAGCTGACCACCCATTTCCATTTGAGGTTGGATTTCCACCGTAATCTATTGATTGCAGCGTTCTGGTATCGTAACCCCGACTCGGTAACTCTTGAGCAAATAAAGGTAATTTTGTCAAGGCTCCTAAAAGATGACGGGTGCGCCCTTCAAATTCTTTAGGGGTAATTATATCGAGCGATCGCGCCGCATGGAGTGCTGCCAGATAATCTCCCAAGCCCCAGAGAGTTGCACCCTTGAAATCGCTGCGATCGTCAATCAGCCCACTTTTAGGATGATAATTTGCTTGAAAGTATCCCCAAGCTGCCTCTGCATAGCGCCGTTCAATAACGCTTAGCGGTCGTTCTAACTTGAGGTTAGACGATGGTTGCGGACTATCTACTGGTGGAATCGGTACAACAGTCACTTCTGTAATTTTAGAAGTATCCGCAGGGGTTGGGGTAGGAGCCGTAACAGTAGAATTCAGTTGATTTGCGATTGGAGTCGTAACAGTAGAATTCGGTTGATTTGAGGGTGTTGCAGGAGAAGCGTTTTCACTGGGCTTAGCAGTAGATACACTCCCAGAACTAGAGGCAATTAAGGGGCGATTTCCCCTAGCTTTGTAGTATAAAATCTCCAAAATTAGCCCATTAGTATTACCTGTCAAAGCTTTATTGGGTTGTTTGGATTCTTCATAAAGACCAGCATAGTAACCACTATCATCAGGACTGCGGAGCTCCTTGACAACATCAAAAACTTTTTGAGCATAGGCATTATCTGGAAAAAGATAGCGCCAGCCAAAAGCTGCTTTGGTGCTGATGCTGCGAAACTGGGGATAAGGCTGGTTAGTATCTGTAATTGTTGCCCAGTTTGCACCGTTGGCGTAGATGGTATTGTAGAGAAAATAAGGTGCTTGGTCGATATTGTCTTCTGTGACCGCAGTTAATTGACCTGTGGTATCGTAACGCCGTTTTTGCACATCTAAAACTCTGGCAGCAAAATCAGCTAACTCACCTTGCAAGCCAAATTCGATCCCATCAAGGATATAAGACTCGCTAACAACATAATTATTAGCGTTGGTGCTTTTAAAATCACGGGTATCAACGGGAATTTGCACACCATTAATTTCGACTAGCTTAAACGGTTCTAAAGAAATAGCTTTTGGTGCAGCAAAACCCCAAAGTTGATAACCCCTAGCGCCGTATTCTTCGTAGCCGAGTCGTCCTTCTTGCACCAGTAATGTTTTGCTGTCAGGGAGAACAGTAGCGCCAAAAAGTTGTTCATCTTTGAGCGATCGCCCTACTTGCCACTTGGCTACAATTCCTTTGAGCCAATCATTATATTGCGGATGACAGCTGCGGATGACATCAAACGCAGCTAGGATTCGACCAATATCTAAAGCAGACCAACCAATACCCCGTTCAGTGGGATTATTGCCATAATCAACCATCTGTGCCGTGGCTGCATTATAGACTTTATTAGGCAAAGCATCCTCAAATAACTTCAGGCTGCTAAAAGTCGTTAAAAACTTGTTGAGGCGCGCATCAAAGTCTGTTTGGTCAGTGAGATTTAGCGCTCGTGCAGCATTCAACGCCATCAGGTAGTTACCCATATCCCAGAGCGTACCAGAAGGATAACCCCCAGTAGAATTGGTAAATCCCGTTGCTGGCTGATAATTTTTCACAAAATACTGCCAAGCAGCACGAGCATAAGTTTGTTCTTCAGATGTCAGGGGGGCTGTTATACTGCTACAGTTATTCGCTTGAGATAAAACTGGTGTCGGGACGTAGAACCAAAATTGCAGAAATGTTCCAACTAGGAACAATGCCATCCATCTCAACAGCTTTTGTTGACGGGGTTTGTATATCATAATCCAAAAAAAAGAGTTAAGAGCGTTATTGCCCGTCTATACAGCTATATTTATAAATCGAGCTTTATCAGGTCTATTCTTTTGGTAATCGCTTTATCGATTCAGTCGAGTAGCGGTAGCGAACAACATCAAATCGCCCACTAATAACAGATATTTTATAAATCAAGCAGACTATGAACATCCTGATAACCAGGTTTGGCAATAGAGATTTTCTCAGTCTTGTACAAATAATTTCTTAGGCGAATTACATCCTGAACTTCTTCGATAAACTTCTTGTGGCGTTTTTTCATAGGTTGATATCTATAAAAACCTGTAGAGTATCTGACAACAGGATGATATTCGGAAAAATCTGAGATATCAGGGTGAATTATACGGAAATTTTCTATATTGTTTTTTAAACAGAGTCTAGATACGCAAAAGTTTGTATAGGGACTGACAAATAAAAAATATTCAATTATTTCTTGTGGGGTGGGCGTCTCACCCGCCCCAAGCCTTGGGCAGACAAGATGTCCACCCTACAAATAGTAGTAATTTATTTTTTGGAAATCCCTGACATGAGATTAAATCCAAATATCTGAAGTGCAATCACCACCAGGATAGTGCATCTCATGGGCGCGAGAGGGGCCTGCTGGTTCTTTGCCAAAGTCAACGTAGAAGTCTTCGTTGATTTTTAGTCCGCCATTTTCAGTGTCGCAGTCTATTTGTAATAAATATGAGCCGGTCTTAGATAAATCAGGATAAAACTGATTATCCCAAGTGCTAAATAAAGAATTTGTCACATAAAGCCGTTTGCCATCCAAACTCAGCTGTATCATTTGTGGACCGCCAGCCAATTTTCGACCTTGAACTTCACCACTGTTACCTAATAAACCACCGCACCAAACTTGACCGGTGAGTTGAGGATGGGCTGGGTTACTGATATCATATTGACGGATATCTCCATGCAACCAGTTGGAAAAGTAAATATAGCGATCGCACATTGAAATCAGAATATCAGTAATCAATGATGGCACTGGTATCGGCCAGCCTTCTACTTCTACTGACGGAATATCAATCACTTTCTCTATTTTCCAATCACCATTAGGTTTGTGCCAATGCCAAACATTACTGCTGAGTGCTGCGGCGACAAACCCATGAGTGCTATCGGGGTTATGGTGAAAGCGCACTTCTAAGGGAATTAATCCATCTTCCCCTAAATCAAAACTTTGGATAATTTCCCGTGTTGACCAATTCCAAAAATGTATGTGGTGACCATAGTTGTTGGCTGCTACATCGTTGAGGTCAAAACCCGGATAATAAGTTTTGGGTGCAGCCCATTCACTACTCACCATGACGTTATGACGCGGCTGATACCAAAAGTCATAGTTAAACCGCATGGTATCGGCTTGACGTTCCCAACGTCCAGCGATATCAAAATTTTCATCGAGTAACAAAAACCCACCAGGGCCATTTCCTTGACTATCGCCCAGCATGGAAATCATCACATGACCATCTGCTAGGCAGTGTACTGTGTGGGGAGCAGTTAAATTAGTTTTTTCTTGAATTTCTTGTGGTTCAATGACTTTATGCAGTTTCGGCGCTTTGGCATCTGCTGTATTAACAATATAGATGCGGCTAGAACGTTGCCCAGGTATGACGTTAAATCTGCGAGATTTACTAGCATCGCCATGACAAGAACTACAAGCATTCCAACCAAAGTGATGTAACTCATCGCCAATGTAAGGCATAGCTAGACGATGAATCACTTGAGAATAAGTTGGCGAATTGGGGTCAACGTCTACAGTGGCAAGATAATCTGGTTCTTCGATACCAGTACCAGTATAAAGAGCGATCGCATAAAGTACCTTTTCTCTTTCAGCCTTAACGGCTGCTTCTGGAGAAGCGTAGCCAGGGCCACAGCAAGCATGAGTCATGGTTTTAGACCTCATAAGCTCTTAAAAATCACAATTACCAGCGATTTTCTTACCAATTGATAGTTTTATTTTATTAGTAAAATACCTTTATAAAACTTTAGCTTAATTGACTGCGAAACTTATTAATACTAATAGTTAATAATACAACAGCAAAAGCGACTAAGGCCAAAACATTCATCCACAATACATCTAAGCCAACGCCTTTGAGCAAAATACCTCGAACGATCGCAATATAATGGCGGAGGGGATTGAGTAGGGATAGGACTTGAAATAAGGGAGGCATGGCTTCAATTGGTGCGATCGCCCCAGATGTTTGTACCATTGGTAAATTAATAAAGAAAGCTGTCAGCACTACCTGTTGTTGAGAACTACTCACAGTTGCCAACATAATGCCCAAGCTAATTCCGACAAACAAATATATACTGGATAAGCCAAAAAATAGCAGAAAACTACCTCGAAATGGTACATGAAATACTATTGTTGCTAATGTGATAGCTAGGAAAACATCTCCCATTAATAAAAATGCCAAAGGTACAATTTTTGACAGCAGTATTTGCCAGTTAGCAGCTGGAGTCATTAATAATTGTTCTAAAGTTCCTGTATCTTTTTCCCGAACAACAGTAATGGCTGATACTAATGTACCAATTAATGTTAAAACTAAACCCATAACTCCTGGTACAAAAAACCAACTACTTGTCAGTCCGGGATTATAAAGAAATACAACTTCTGTTGAGATTAAAGGATTTGCTTGAGCTTGGATTAATTGCAGATTATATTGTTGAACAATTTGATTCATATAATTTGCTGCAATCCCGGCTGTATTGGCATTTACCGCATCGATGAATACTTGAATTTCTGCTGATTTTTGTGCGAGTTGACGGGGAAAATCGGGGGGAATTATCACTCCGACATCTAGCTTGCCTTCTTCAACTTGACGACTTAATTGTTGTTCGCTGTTTGGTACAGATTCTAATGTGAAAATCCGATTTGATGTCATGGCTGAAACTAACTCCCGACTGGCACTGACGTTGGCATAGTCGATGACACCTAATCGTAAGTTATGAACGTCAGGATTGAGGATAAATCCGTAAAGTAATAGTTGTACTGTTGGTGGAACAACTAGTAAAACAATTAATTGTTTATTTCTAAGAATTTGATTAATTTCTTTGCGTACTAATGCCCAAAAAGGACTATCAAATAATTGCTGAATGAGTTTCATAAATGGGACTGGGGACTGGGTATTGAGGATTGGGGACTAAAGATAATATCATGTCCGGTTGAAGACTTATTATTTAGGGGCAGGGGAGAAGATACTTTTAGGATTTTTGTACAGATGCGGTAATCATAAGTGATTAGCCAGACATGATATAAAAAGTCAATTTTTGTAATTTTTCAAATATCCAAGTTTTAATAAAAATGATGAATATTAAAAGTTAACTTTAATTTAGTTGAGTTATTTAACTAGACAATTGCATTCGACTTAAAACTCGGCGTGACACGTTAAAAAATACTAATCCCAAAGCTACAAGCATGAGTAAATCAAACCAAACTCCGGTAAATCCTGTACCACGCACAAAGGCATCACGGCTAATATCAATATAATAACGGGCTGGAATTACATTGGGTAATAATGATAGGGGAAAAGGAATATTGTTGAGGGGATAAATAAAGCCTGATAGTAATATAGATGTGATAAAACCTACAAGAGATACACCTTGCACAGCTGCATTTTGATTACTACTACGAACTCCTAAAAGTAAACCAAAAAGAACGCTATCTGTAAGAAATAATAAAGTGCCAAGTAGTAATGTTATCGGGTTGCCAACTATACCAACTTGGAAGATAATTGAGCCTAAGCCCATAACTAATAATGCCTCGGCAATGGCAATTAATAGGTATGCTAATCCTTTACCGAGTAATAATTCAGTGGCACTAATACTAGAAGCGTAAACTTGTAAAATAGTACCTTTTTCTTTTTCTTTTACCATTGCGATCGCCGACAGCAATGAAGGAAAAATCCACAGGACAACCCCATATGTTCCTGGCACAATATACAGTGATTCTAATCTCCCAGGATTAAACCATAAACGCATTCGTGCTGTAATAGTACTAGTAATGGGTATCAATCCATGCTCTTGCAGAAAAAAGTTTGTTACTCTTTGAATACTATTTCTAATTACACGCGCATTATTCACATCGGTTGCATCGATTAATACTTGCACGGTTGTACTTCTACCCGCTTGAATATCACGGCTAAATGTAGGTGGAATAATCACTGCGGCTTTAGCAATTCCTTTATCTATGGCATCGCGTGTCGGATTACCACCAGACCATTGTTTAGGTACGAATTGATTAGTAGCATACAATCTTTCAATGTAGCTACTACTGAGATTAGTGTGGTTAAAGTCTTGTACAATTAGAGGAATATCTTTGCTCTCTAACCTAATAGCAAAGCCAAAAATTATTAAAGTGATAAAAGGCAATAAAAATGCTAACGCTAACGTTAGGCGATCGCGTCTAAATTGGGCTATTTCTTTCACAGATTGGGCAATAATTCTCATATTTGTGATTGGGGATAAGGAATTGGCGATATGAAGCTCTTTTTGCACGTATTTTAATTTTCCGAGCGCTGTACTATGCCAATAAAGGCATCTTCTAAAGAAAAAGGAATCCGACGCAAAGAATTAATTGTAATTTGATTAGCTTTTAACAGTTGAGTTAATTGATTTATTTCTTGTTCGGGATTATCGAGAACAACGTGCAAACTGTCAGCAAAAATTGAGACGCGCCACGATTCAAAGTGTTGTTTGAGTAACTTGGAAGCAGCTTGGTTTTGATTAACGATGATTTCTATTAATTGTCCTGGTTGCGAGGCTTTGATAGAACTGGGTGAACCTTCGGCAACTGTTTGCCCTGCAACCATAAAACTCATGCGGTTGCACTGTTCAGCCTCTTCTAGATAATGTGTTGTCACTAAAATAGCTGTACCGTTGCGGGCAAAGTCATTAATTAGCTTCCAAAACTGGCGACGCGCTAAAGGATCTACCCCTGATGTTGGTTCATCTAAAAATAAAATATCTGGTTCGTGCATTACAGAAGCACCGAAAGCTACTCGTTGCTTCCAACCTCCCGGTAATTGGCCAGTAATCATATTTTCTTGCCCTTCTAAACCACAGGTAGCAATTACCCAAGCAATTTTTTCTCGCCGAAGTTTGCGGGGTACGCCGTAAACTCCGCTATAAAATTCTAAATTTTGTAAGATAGTTAAATCGTCGTAGAGGGTAAATTTTTGACTCATGTAACCTATGCGTCGCCGTAAGTCTGCGCTACGCAAATTTCCGGTTTCACCACCCAAAGAAATTTCGCCGCCGCTGGCTTCTAACAACCCGCACAGCATTTTGATTGTCGTAGTTTTGCCAGCACCGTTAGCACCTAACAACCCAAAGATTTCGCCGTAGCGCACCTCAATATTGACATCTTTGACAGCTTGAAACTTACCGAAAACACGACTAAGGTTGTGAGCATATATCGCTAGTGCTGAGTCTTGAGTATTAAATATTTCCCCTGCTCCCCCGGTTACTGAGCGCAGTCGAAGTATGCTCCCCTGCTCCCCCGCTCCCCTGCTCGCTACTCCCCGCTGACGAAAACGAGGAAATGGAAAAAATAGCGGCGCGGAACCTTGTTGTCGCAGGCGCGTCACAAAGACGTTTTCTAATGTGGGTTCGCCACGTTCAATACTAGGAGAGGGTAAGTGATGTTGTTGCAGTGATTCCCGGACTTCGGTTTCGCCAGAATTGATATCTTTAACCAGGACATCCAAGCGATCGCCAAAAGTTTGCACATCTACTATATTTGTTTGTGCAGTTTGGGAAAGTATTTCTTCTGTGGCTTCTAGGTTTGCTGTTCGCACTTCTAAGCGATGCAAGCCCAAGTTAGCCCGTAAATCGGCAGGTGTGCCAATTTCATGAATTTGCCCGCTGTACATTAAAGCTATGCGGTGACAGCGTTCGGCTTCGTCTAGGTATGGTGTAGCGACTACAATTGTCATCCCCTCGGCTGACAATTGGGCTAGCACATCCCAAAATTCCCGCCGGGAAACCGGGTCTACACCTGTAGTAGGTTCATCCAATAACAATACTTCTGGTTGCGAAACCAAAGCACAACACAGCGCCAGCTTTTGTTTCATTCCCCCAGAAAGTTGTCCGGCTAGGCGATCGCCAAATCGCTCCAAATTCATTAATTTTAAATATTTATTGCGGCGTTTTTGGAACAAATCATCTGCTACTTGCCGCAACCCTGCTGCATACCGCAAGTTTTCATCAATACTCAAATCCAGATACAGCGAAAACTGTTGAGTGAGATAACCAGTCATTAATCGGGCATTTCGTGCAGGTTGATTAAATATTTGCACCTCGCCTGCCGTTGCTTCCATCACACCACCCAAAATGTGAAAGGTGCTAGTTTTCCCTGCACCATCGGGGCCAATTAAGCCAAACATTTCACCTTTGTTGACGGTGAAATCAATTCCTCGCACCGCAACTAAGTTTCCATAGTGCTTGTGCAAACCCTGAACTTGAATTGCTGTATTTGGCAGACTAGATGATTGCGGTAAGTTTACAAAGACAGTAGTAACTTGCTGTTTCATTCCGTTTAGTCTCCTAGCTTGAAAATGGGTATGGGGATATGGGGGTATAAGGAGAAAAACGTTTTGGCGTTGCTGAATTAGAATATGAAATGGAAAAATTAACTCTTCTCAACTCTTACTCTCTGCGACTGTGCGCCTCTGCGCGATCCAAATTCATATTTACACTCAGTAACGCCAACGTTTTTATACTTGTTTGTGGGATCTTCCCGTAATTAGATGACTTGAAAATGCTAAGTCAGTTGTTAGTTTTTATCTCCTATCTCCCCTGCCCCTCTGCCCCTCTGCTTCCCTTGCCTCCCTTGCCTTCAAACTGATTTGGGCATCTGCTGGCATTCCCATTTTGGCGCAGGGAAAATCTGAGCCAGTATAGGGATTTTCAGGATTAAAGCAACCATCAGGATTTTGAATTTTAATCCGAATTCCTACTACTTGTCTGACTCTATCTTTTTGAAAATAAATATTCTCTGGTGTAAATGAAGCTTGGGGATCAATGGCAATTACTTTACCTTGTAGTGGTTTGTCTGGTGCAGAATCAATAAAGATTTGTGTTGTTTGTCCCAAGCGCACTTTGCCAATATCGCCTTCCGGAATAAAACCTCTAAAATAGACTGTTTTGGGGTCAACAATTGTCAAAATATTAGTTTGACTGCCAACGACTGCACCTGGTTCAACACTACGGGTAGTCACTACTCCGTCTAAGGGACTAACTACATTTAAATCTTTTTTGGAGTCTGCAATCTGAGTGACAATTTGCTGCTTTGATGCTTGGGCATCTTTGACTTTGGCATTAGCAGATTTAACTTTTGCCTGAGCAGATTTTAGTTGAGCATAACTTTGCTGCTGCTTTCTGACTAATGCTGTTAGCTGGGCGTTACGAATATTAGGATTAAAACCTGTGGTTTTGGCTTGAGTTAATGCCCCTGAAACAGCACTTAACTGTTGACGTTCGGCATTAACTGCTGCAACTCGCGCTTCTAAAGTAGCAATTGCCGTATCAAGAGTAGTTTGTGCTTGGTCGAATTGTTGTTGATTGACTGCCCCTTCTTTGACTAATTGAGCATAGCGATCGCGGTTGATTTTTGCTAAATTAACTTCTGCTGTTGCCTGCTTAACTTGGGCTTGTGCTTGCACTAATGTGGCTCTGGCTGCTGCTACATTTGACTTGGCCTGCTCAATTCTGCCTGTGGTATCCCCTTGGGATTGCTGCAAATTCAGTTGGGCTTCGTTAATTTGGCTGTTAATTTCTTGAATTTCTCTGGTGACTCGTTCCACATCAGAAATTGCCTGCTGTTCATCATACATCGCAGATGTGATTCTGGCTTGACCACCACGCAGTTGTTCTTGTAGCAATTGGTCGTCTGTATTGTCTAATTTGATTAACTCTTGTCCCTTCTTGACTGCTGCTCCTTCCCGCACAGCAATTGACTCAATTCTTCCAGAACGCTTTACTCCAATCTCGGTTTCGTAACCCTCAATCCGTCCGCTTACTTTAAGTATATTCACTGGAGTGTTTGATTGACTGTGCCACACAGCGTAACCAATACCACCCACCACTAGCAACCCTCCGATTACTAAAGGAATCAGTTTCTTTCGCTGCTGTGGCTTGGATACTAGGGGGGTATCTTTAAAATTTTCTGGGGATGTGGGGACAGTGTGAGTCATACTAGTGCCCTGGATGACAAATATTTTTGTCATCATACTAGACTGTCTAGTATGATAAAGCAAGATATACGCAAAAAAATTTACTTTTCATGGCTAAAATCCCTACTTCCCAACTTGAAAATCCTTTACCTGCGATTACTCAAAAACAGGAGCAAATCTTGCAAGGAGCGATACGGGTATTTTTGCAGGAGGGTTATGCTAGAACGAGTATGGATCGTGTCAGCGCGGAAGCTGGGGTATCGAAACAAACAATCTACAGTTACTTTCAAGATAAAGAAGGGCTGTTTAAAGCGCTGATCGAACGGTTAACGCTTGCTTGTTTTCAAAGCCTTTTTTCCACAGAAAAATTGCACGGTGAACCAGCGATTTTATTGCGTCAAGTTGCGGAAATTTATTTAACCAAAGTCGCTGATAATCCCGATTATTTAGCATTGTTGCGTTTGATTATTACCGAGTCACAAAATTTTCCCGAACTAGCCAAACTTTATAATCAAACCGTTGTGCAGCGCGGTCGGCAAATACTCAGTCAGTATTTTGCATCTCATCCAGAATTGAGAATTAATGACCCGGAAGCAATGGCTCACATTTTTTTCGGTTCGCTGGTGTCCTATGTGATTGTCCAAGAAATTTTATATGGAAAAGAACTCACTTGTTTATCACGCGATCGCCTACTAGACACCTTGATGAATCTGGTTATGAGCCAGTCTCTAAATGGCGTTGCCTAAACAGGTGCTACCACTAGCACCTCTTATATCAAGTTCGGATAAATACTTATAATAAAGCTGGGATCTTTACAGTGCATCTA
>JAQYWR010000114.1 GCA_029379225.1 Nostoc sp. S4
CGTCCCTGAGTATTTCTACTCATTTAGGTTAAACGAGTCGCACCCCAATCCCACAACCCAAACTAGAATCTGCTGGTATTACCTCTGACCAGTATTTTGAATTTACTCCAGAAAAACTAGAACTTAGTAACGGATATTTGGGTTATGGTGGACAAGACCAACTTGGGTTTCACTTGTCTGTTCTCACCAACATGGGATTGTTGACAGCAGTTCGACATACAAATTTGTTACTGTGGCTAGAAGCACTCAAAGGTGTGGTGACAGAAAAACTACCGACTGTCAACGTCCAACCAGAAGTAGCAGAAGCAATGCTCAATCGATTTAATCGAGCGCTCGCAGACTTGGAGGCAGTGATTAAGTATCTGGAACAATAAAATCTTAAATTTGAACGATGTCTATGACGATTATCGTATCAAACATCAGGTGTAGCGATGGGCTACGCCCTGGAGGAGGCGATCGCATTTAACAACAGTAATCCCATTTGCTTCAATAAAGCAGTGTTACCATCAGGCCAACCATGTTGAATTAGGCACTTGGCACAGCCAGTATCGCAGTTGCAATCTCGTGCGATTTGTCTAGCAGCATCAGCAAGTTTTGGCAGATGTTTAAACACAGCTTCAGCCGCACCATTCCCGCCATCACTAGTATCATAAAAATAGCCTGTGTAATTGTTATTTTCCCCTAACTCCTTCACTACTGTAAAATTTACCTGTTTTGGGTCAACTCTAGCCACCAGCTGTAACGCTGTGATAATTTGATGCCCAAAGCTGTGGATAGCAATCAAGGTACTAGAGTATTCCCACAACTGTTGATAGCCTGGTGGAATCGGTTCTCCACTACGGGTTAAATTGGTTCTAGTTTCCAAGGCATTGTGCTGGAGGTATTCCCGCGCACTTGAGTTAATCGCTACTTTGACCATTGGTGCTGAAAATTGTGTACGGAAAGGCTGCTCAAACTTTTCTTCTGACAGGGTTTTCACAATTACAGCTTTGCGTGTAAGTTTGCTACAAAGCGGACAACGACGTTCTTTAGGTAGCGGCTCTTTGTAGTTAAGACACCGCTTGTTCAAACAAGTCTGCTCATAGATTTGGGTCATTAAACTGTAACCACTAGTAATGTGCTTAACCTCACCAAAACTAAGTTCCAGGGTTAAGTATTCCTGACTGTCATCAACTTCACTGACTTGAGAAAACAGCAATGGTAACTTCACCGGATCTGTCAGCACTGTTAGGCTACTGGTTTCTGATTCCGTAACTGCAACTGTAAACAGTGGGCTATCTGCTGTCTGTTTTAATATTGCTTGCTTGCTGTTCAAGTCGAGGGAGATGCACTGATAAGTCAGCATTTGTCCATTGGCATCTTGTCGTTTGTAGATGGCTTGGGGATGGACTTCCCGGTGAGCAATATCTTCTGAGATTTCCTCTAGTTCTTCCCCAGATTCTGCATCTACTAGTTTGATGGTAGTTTGAGATAAGCCACCCCGAAAGTTAACATCTTTATGGGGATAGCCTTTTGCCCACAGTCCATTACGACCTTTATTTAGATGCCCTTGGGCTAACAGGAGTTTTGCTATCTCGTAAGCTGCTGTGCCAAAGTAGTGCTTGATTTTATTAGTAGGAATACCAGTTTCTGCGGCTGCACACATCAAATGTTTAGCAGCAAAGATGGGATATTCGTCATTAAAGAACACTTCCTCAGCTTCTGGCGATACCAGCATTTCTGGATGTTCTGCTACATAGCAGTCTATGGGATTGAGAGCATTGGGAAGCAGCACTGTCAGTCCAGACTGAGAACGTCCGGCGCGGCCACTGCGTTGCTGGTATGCCATTTTGGAACCAGGCCAGCCACGCAAAATGCAACATTCTAACTCTGGTAGGTCAATTCCGGCTTCTAATGCTTCTGTGGCAATAATCCACTTGAGCGTGCCAGACTGGAGTTGGTCAACTACTTCTGCGCGGCGCTCAGAGGTTATGCCACTGTAGAATGCGGCTACTTGGTTTGATTTGAGTAATTCTGTTAGTTCCCGCACGCTGCGACGGGAGTTACAAAAGGCGATACCTGATTTACCTTGATTGAGTAAAAATTGAATTATCCGAGCGGTATCACCAGTCAGATTGTAACTGGGCTGAGTGATAATTATTTGTCTAGATGGTGAAGCGGCTCCACTTTTACGAATCCAAATTAGGGGTTTGGGGTTGAGTTTAGTGGGTTTTAAGCCGGAGATTTTCAGAGCCAGTTGTTTAGGATTACCACAAGTGGCACTCAGGAAGATAAATTGCAGTTTCTTGGAGTCACCATTGTAATGATCTACTGCTAGTTTAATACGACGAATCAGCCAGGACATATTTGCGCCATAGCTACCTGAGAGGGTGTGAGCTTCGTCAATTAATATGTAGCGCAATCGCTGATAAAAGTTTGCCCAATGCGCGGATTTCCAGGCTTGCTTGAGTTGAAAGTGGATTAATTCTGGTGTGACACCTAAAATATGCGGTTCACTCTTGAGGATTTGTTCTCGTTTTTCTGATTTGACATCTCCAGTGATCATTGCCAGTATAGGTCTGGATTGTGTTGGTATGGTAGAGAGTAGTTCAGAGATTTTATGGAACTGGTCTAGCGCCAATGCTCGTAGTCCATAAAATGCTAATGCTCGATGTTCTTCATTTATACAACCTTCCAGAATGGCGGGGTATGTGCTGAGAGTTTTGCCACTGGCTGTGGGAGAGGTGAGGATTAAACTTTTACCTTGTCTAATTGCTTGTAAGGCTTGAAGTTGGTGAGAGTAAAGTTGGGTGATTCCTAATGAGTGAAGTGCTTTAATTAATTTATTTGGCAGGTCATTAGGGATATTTTTCAGATTAGGTTCTTTGGCAGGGATAGTTTGCTGCCAGAGTAAATCTTCACCTAGAAATTCAGCAATATCTGTTGGTTCAGTAGGATGGTTATTTGAGTTGGAATTTTCTGTAAGGGGTGTACGAGGTGGTGTCCAAAAGCTTTGTAGTAAGGCACTATAATTGGGCGTGTTCATGGCGGTGTTTTTCGCTCATTGCCCTAAAAAATCCCCCAATGGGGGAGTGATGCTAAATTACACTCCTTATAGGAATCCGGCTTGAATTTTACCAGGTATACTGAAGCTCTAACCTCTGTCACGCAAGGCTTCGACTGTCCCAGTTTTTCAGAAATCAAATCGGAATCCCATCGCATAAAATTAATTAGTTACAAGGGCAGCAAATATGGCGAAAAATTGCTTGCGGATTAATCATGAGGGCAATTCGATTCAACTTTCCTGGCAAAGAGGACAAGCTAATCCTCGAACTGCACCAGCAGTAACTTTTGAACATCCCTTTGACAAGAAAGCATTAGACGATTTGCGCTGGTATCTGGAAGACTACTTGCGTCAGCCCTATGGATTAGCCCCGGATATTGCAGCCAAGATTGAGCAAAAGTTGCAGACTTGGGGAGAACAGTTATTTGAGTTAGTGTTTCGCAGTAGTGAGCAAGGGCGGCAATTTTTTCAAGAATCTACCAGAGAAGGGTTACGTGAGTGCGAGTTGGTGATTGCTTCTGATAATCCAGAAGTGCTAAATTTGCCTTGGGAGTTGCTTCACTCACCAAGCGATCGCCAATTTCTTGCTCCTTCTTTAGCAGGTATGTCTCGCAGTCTCAGCGACTATCCTATCCGGGCGGAAATGGGAGAGTTACCTCAAGATAAACTTAATATTTTGTTAGTAATTGCCCAACCTTATGGTGAAAAAGATATTGCACTCAAAACCATTGCCCGTCCTCTTCTAGATTCGTTATCAAATATTCGCAAAAAAGTCAATATTAAAGTTTTGCGTCCGCCTAGCTTTGAGCAGTTTGAGCGAGAACTAAATGAGAAACCAGGGTTTTCTCATATCGTTCACTTTGATGGACATGGCAATTTTGACCCTGACAGCCAAGGATTTCAGCATAGCTTGGGTGCTGCGGGACAAGGAGTTTTAGTATTTGAAGCATTCGATGGTTCACCACAAATTATTACAGCAGCGAAAATTGCTCAGAATTTAGCAGATTGTCGTGTGCCGATTTTTGTCTTGAATGCTTGCAAATCTGCTCAGGAAGGAGAAGAAAAGTTTTCTTCAGTAGCGACGCGCTTAGTGTCCTTGGGGGCTAAGGGTGTGGTAGCAATGGCTTATAGAAACCATTTGATATCTTTTAGGCGATTGAGTAGAATTAACAGAAGCTAGGTGCATTTA
>JAQYWR010000115.1 GCA_029379225.1 Nostoc sp. S4
GACCTTTGTGAGGGTTGGCAGCTTGCAAAAAACACTTAACGGGAAAAGTCAGATCAGTAAGCCAGTCAGAGATTGTAGCTTCGTTTCCATCAGAGTTTGCTACATCAACGCGAAGAACTAAGCAATGTTCACGCAGTTTTCTATTTAAATTTAGCCGGAAGAATCGGTTGATAAAAGTAGATTTTCCTGCACCTTTATTTCCTATAATTAAAACGAATTCGCCCTTTTTTAGCTCTATTGCACTCCGAATTTCATCTTCTAACTCTGCTCCTTTTTCTGAATTAACAATGTCAATTCTATTTAATAAGTTACTTGTAATCTTTTCTAAACTTTCATCTGCTGCACGGCTCTCTTTTGATTCCACAAAGCACTTTGCAAGCATATCAGGATCGTCACCTGAAATAGTACTAAAGAAGTTACGGTAAACACCTTCTAAATCCCTTAGCAATGGAGCTTTTTGAAGCAAGCGTCTCTCAGATAAGGCTGTGACTGCCTCTAGGATCTCATTTTGACGAACCTGTAAACCTTCAGCTTCATGAACATGAACTTGATATAAATTTGCTAGCATTCCTTCTGAGGAAAATAAGTCATAGAATACAGCAAAATTTTGCTGAATAGCTTCAAAACTTGGGAATACTACCGCTTTTCCTTCTTTTGGGGGTAATCCGTCTGTGCGAACAGCCCAGAATCCTATCCACTCAAAACCTGTTGTTAACGCCGAGAATAAAACAGCCGTGTCTGTACAATAGCGTTTTGCTTGTTCTAATCCTTCAATCGCCGACTGGAGCGCTGGACCACTAACTTTATACCAAGCCATACGTGGTTGACGAGTATCAATCAATAGCTTAGAAGTGCGCTTAGCTTCTACTACAAGTCTGTTACGGTCCCCAGCAGATAGTAAATAGTCAACATAGCCAGATTCTGTATGAGGCTCAGTTCGTATTCCTTGCCTATCCCAGCCCAAGACCTCAATTAATATACGGTCGATAATATGAAGTCGTGCATCTTGCTCAGTCTCAAGTGGGGTATTACTTTGAGTCAGTTCCTGACGTAAGTTATCAAACCGTTCTTTTGCTAAATCAATATTCATAAACACAAACTCGCGAGTATAGTATTAGCTTGAACTGGTTTTAGAGTGTAACTTACTTCTAAAAGCTTTGCCTTCATTCGCAAAGTAAAACTTCCTGGCTTGACATAGCTCCACTTCCCAAAAAGCTACTACATATTTTAGAGATTGTGTGTAAGATGCACAAAAACTAAACCGTAGTAGCGATCACATTCACTAAACAAACATCTGGCGATCGCGTGATGAAGGGATGCAATCACATTAAATCGTCCAATCCTCAATTAACAATCCTGGTACTTTGCTGAAATTCTGATGATTGTGCGTTAATAAGATTAATTTACGGGATAGTGCGATCACCCTGTGTTGCTGAATCAGAATATGAAGACGGATATTAAATCGGCAAGTTAGCTTATTTTTTGGAGAAGATTTTACAGTTGACGAATCAGTTGGGCTAAATGGGATGTGTGATTTCCTTTTAAGTCGATCGCCTGAAGTGCTAGAAATTGAAGCTCCTGCAATTGTAATTGTGGAAGCAAAAAAAGCTGATTTAAGAACCGGGTTTGGACAATGTATTGCAGAGATGGTTGCAGCACAAAGATTCAACGCTGCTAAAAATCGTCCAGTTTCCATAATATATGGTTCTATTAGCAGTGGTACGCAATGGCGATTTCTAAAACTTGAGGAAAATATTGTCACTATCGACTTAATGGATTATCCCCTCCCACCTGTGGCAGAAATTCTCGGAATTTTAATTTGGATGGTTCAAAGCACTGGGGATATTTGAGATCAGATAATTTCAGGTTTGTAAAGTTTTTATTCAGTTATTTCATCTTCGGAATCCCTCTCTGTTTCTGCTTCAGCAACCATCTTGATGCGATCGCCAAATAACAGATTATAAACCTGCACGCTCAAGCAGCTTGATTGAATCGCCTACAAACCCACCTCCTGTAATGCTACTGTGCAAAAACAGGAAGACCTACCACCAACCCGATTCGAGATCTATGATTGATGTATTGTGTTTTTAACGCTAGAAGGAGACTCATGGCAAAAATAAAAAACAATGCACAGCTAAGTTTCAACCCAGTTGAAATGGAGGAACTCTCGGATGCAGAGATGAAATCTGTATTAGGAGGGGGATTCTTGCCTCAAATGCCGCTACTCCAAGCGCCCCAGTTCCAAGTGCCCCAGTTCCAAATTCCACAGTTCCAAATTCCACAGTTCCAAATTCCACAATTCCAAATACCCCAATTCCAAATGCCCCAGTTCCAAATGCCCCAGTTTCAAATGCCCGAATTTGATTAGTCTGTGTTCAATTGCCTGGACTATGATTTGAGCAATTTGTCACAAACTTTCATGGTTGGCACTTAAATCGTACCTTTAATAACATCAAAAGCACAACTTCTGTCACTTTCGGCGTTCTGTACTTAGTATAGTTTTCCAAGCAATTGCTTCCAAAGTAATATAATTGACTTATTTTTGACAGCACTACCCAGAATCCAAATTGGTTTAGAGAGGAGCTAGAGGCGATCGCAACCAATTTAAGTAGATATATGCAATTTTTGAATCTTTGTTAGCGATGTTTAGGACTGACTATACTTATGCTGTTTCCTAGATTTCTAAATATTATTGAATTGTTGAACAATAGTCTGTACAATTGCCAAAATAGCTCCGACGTTATCCAAGTAATATCTTTGCTTATCAAGCAAAGCCACTTTTTGCGAAAGTTGCAGAAACTGCCATACTTCTCCTGTTGTCACACATCCATACACAGGTATTTCTTGTCCAGATGCACGATTGAATAAATCTGCCGCTACCATTTGGGCGATGCACTGTCCTAATCCAGCTTCAACATCATTTTTCTTCGCTTCCACAACTGTGAGAATTGGGCTTCGCAACGGTGGTAAAGGTGGAGCTATTGCTAAAATAAAATCACATTCCCCAATCAAACCCTGTGCAGGATCGACATCAAGTCTTTGTCCAGAGAAAATAGCTAAGCTATCTTGGCTGAGATCGCGACAAGTTAATAAAATCGGTACAATAATAAATTCGCTCCGAGCCTTTTCACTAATCAGAGCTAATTGCGTTCGCTTTCCTAAAGTTTCATTCAACCACGAAGGAATGGAAAGAGGTACAAGCTTGGGAAACAGATCGGCTTCTTGGGTGGTGATTCCCAAAACAGTTGCAGCTTTTTCTAAAGTAAAGTCGCTGTACGCCATAGTTTTGCACTGCTTTGAGTATATGACGTTTTGAATAAAACGGAATTGGTTCTATTTTACCCCTGTTGTAGAGTTGTCCAGGGATTTTGTCTGAAATGCTCCCGAAGTTGTACGTTCTAGCAATGACCATGCCTACGCCCCAACTTGATACAAAGCCACTACATATTTAGAAATTGTGTATGAGAAACACAAAAAGTAGCCCCTTGAAGCGATCACAATCTATCTGTCAATTAAATTGAGGCACATAACATCATAGACAAAATATTAATTAATATATCTACTTTTATAGAGGTTTTTGACTTCTGATGCTTTGCAATGACAGCTTCAGTATGAAAGAGTGATAGAACTGCTTGTCTTTATTAGAAAATTGCGCTGTCTTAATTAAAAAAACATCCTACAAAATTAATATGATCACATGACACAATACAGTAAACGATTTATGTTTGCCCTATTAAATGTATGGCTTCAAATAGCAACGCTGACGCTGACTCAAATGAGCAGCTAGTTCAGTGAGCCTATTTTGTATATCGTTTGGTAAAGTGTCAAACTGATTTGGAAACTCCATTAGAGTCAGAAATCGCTTGCAAAGCTTTATACTTTGACGGCACTCATACTTGATTTCTTTGACTTCATACAATGCTTCAAAAGTTAATGACTCACTCAAAATTAGTGTACTTATATAAAGAGCAAAAAACCCAGCCTGTAAAGTGTTTGAGGCTTGCCAATAAGAATAATGTATGTCATCATTCTCTCGATAATTGCCAGAAGCAACCATATTAGGGTGAGTATGCTCACTCAGGAATGGAAACATGATTGTATGAACTGCTTGATCATACTTATACTTGCTTCTAAGTAGCTAGACATGAAAAATTATAAGATAAAAGTAGAACAGAGCAGATGAC